>CANKZE010000004.1 GCA_947488545.1 Bacteroidota bacterium | reverse complement strand
GCAATTATTAATCGCAGAAATGAGTACCAAAAATTAAAATTAACAACAAATCAAAAAAAACATTTATCTTTGAATTATTAACTAAATACTCTCTTAGGAAAAGTCCACTTTAGTTTGAAGACATACAATGAAAAAAATATTAATATTATTAATTGCATTAGGTTTTTTAATTTCGTGTGAAAAGGATCCAGTTTCAAATAGTACTGATAAAAAGATATTAATTGAAAAGTTAAAAAATTCTGCAATTCAATTTAATAATTCTAATAATTTAAGAATGCAGAATAATAATATTGTTCAAGAAAATAACGATTATGATGAATTAATGCAAAGTTCTTTAGCTTTGATTAGGTCATACGGCTTAACAGATTCTGAAATAATACAAGATATTGGTTCATTATACTCAGATGATGTTATTTTAGGAGCATTAGCTGTATCAGGTGTAGAATTACAAGCTTCAAGAGGTATAGAATTAATAGATCCTGTAGATAATACAAGTCTATTTAGCGGAAGCCCATGGATAGCACCAGCAAGTAAATCTACTAGTACTATACAAAATGATGTATTCGATTGTTTATTAATTGCTGTAGGTGTAACAGCAATACAACAATTTATTCAGAATGGCATAAGCGGAATGTCAAAAAGTGCAATTAGAAAACTACTTAAAAAAGTTTCAGCTAAATACCTTGGAGCAATAGGTGCGGCAGTAGCTGTATATGAATTTGGAGATTGTATGGAATGGTGGTAAATAAATTAAATAAATGAAAAAGTATAATATATTAGTATTAATAATTCTATTAATATTGGGATTATTAACAGAGTTTTTTAATGGTAAAATTTATAATTATAATATATTTGATATTATAAAAATAATAATTTTAGCTATTTGTCTTGTATTTAGTTTTTATTTTTACAAAAAAGAAATAGATCTAAATGAAGATTAAGTTTGACTGAATCAAGCATTTTGCTTAGGTTTAAGAAATAAGTCCTAAATTTCAATTTTTAGCACACTAATAAAAGTTCAGTGATAACTTATAATTAAAGCATTATTTAGTATTTAGCCTCTCAAAGCTCAAAGCGAAAAGGTTAAACCACAAAAAAAGCCTGGTCTAAATTGACTGGGCTTTCTAATAATAATTCGTAAAAGGTTACCACGCCAAAACCGAATTAATCTGATAGCGAAGATTTTTAATCCATGCCCACTCTTCCACATAAATCCCCAGCTGGCGCGAGCGTCTCCCCCAGCTGGCGCGAGCGTCTCGCTCGTGAACACAAACAAAATCTGTAATGTATCAAAGTTAGTGATACTAAATTTGCACTTACAACTTCGCGAATTTATAAACTCTCGAGGTCACATTACAAAAACACCGTAAAAAAAAGCCCAAAAAACCGTAATTCAATGGTGTTCTTAAGGAGTATATTGCGCTAAAATATATAACAGAAGTATTATTGTAAATAAAGTTTCTCATTTTAGTGTTGAAAGGTCTGACTTGTTAAGACTTATGAGCAGTTTAAATAATAGTTGCAAAAATAACTAGCAAAATAAATAAATTAACTGGAAGTTAATAGAAAAATTATTGAAAAAAGGGAGCTAAAAAATCTTTTGATGCTCAGCAAGTAAAATATAAAAAGGTATAAAAAAATAATTATATGAAAACAAGAATTAAATTATTGAAACGATTACTAGTAGTAACGTTACTACTTTCTTTTATTGGTTGTAGTGAAGATCTTTATGAAGAGAATATTTTTTCATCAAGAAAAATAAAAATCACAAAAGTGAAATTTAAGGAATTGTCTAAAGATGAGAAATTTTCTAATCTCATATCTTTAATCAACAGTAATAATGTTGGCAGAAGTTTGATTGAAAACCAATATGGCTTTACAATTTCCAATTCTAATGTAATAGTTATTGAAACAGATTCATTAACCTCATACACTATGCACATAGAAAGAGATGAAAATAATGACAACACTTTTTTTGAAAATTTTGTAATTCAAGAAGATATTTTTAGTAATAAAATAGCTGCTATATGCAAATACATTCCAACTGCAATTATTCCATCTTACCACGATTCTTTTATTTTTCAGGGCAGTATCGAAAAACAAAGCATTGCTAATTTTTCTATTTTAAACAGAAACTCTTATGAAAACACCTCTCAGTCTGATTGTTATGTTAATATTACTATGTGCGCTGAGATTCAGCCAGGAGGAATCTATAGTGAAGTTCATGTAGCAACAAATGTTTGTACTAACAACAGATTTTTATTTACTAGAAAAATAAAAGTAATTTGTGCTGATGATTTCGTTGGCGGCGGCGGGGGTGGTGGTAGTAACTTCGATGGCGGTTTTGGAGATACAGGGGGAGGTGGTGGCGGTGACGGCACTAGCGACGACTCATCATCTGGTAAAGATAACGAAATAGTAACATCGCCTATTTTAACTGTTAATAATCCTAGACCACAAAGTACACCATGTCTTAATTTAAACTCAAAAAGTGCTAATTCTAATTTCAAACAAAAAATGCGCGAATTAGCATCAGATGCTAATGGCGTTGCTGAAGCAGGTGTGGTTACTTATAAAGACACTCCTAATTATGGCAATAAAACGTATGGAGGTTTAGATAGCAATGGTAATTCATTTTGTGCTTTAGACCTGGATAACAACCGTGCAAGCCAAACGACAGGATTTATGCACTGCCATTTGAACTCAACAAATCCTGCATTAAAAACATTAACCGTTTTTTCTTTAACAGATTTTGTAGCTTACGCTACTTTAGTAGAAAACTCAACCGTAGATGTTTCTGAATTAGGTATTTTTGTAACCACAAACCGTGGCACTTTTGCACTTAAACTTACAGATAAACAAGCAATTATTAATCTTTCTAATTTTATTGTTAATAATGAAAAAGATGCCTTAAAATTATTTGAAGATAGAGTAGATTGGAGAGACGGTAAAAACAAACAAATAAAAGGACTACTAAGTTTTCTGAGCAAAAGTGGTTTTGGCACAGGTATTGAATTATATGAAAGCGATAGTAATTTTGAAAACTGGAAAAAGAAATCGTTAGACGCAAATGGAAACATACAAACAACAGATTGTTAAAACAAAAATTATGAAAAAAATATTTATTTTACTCGTAATACTAAGTAATACTGCTCTTCAAGCACAAACTTATCCAATTCTAAGAACAGTTAGTGTAGAACAATCATTAGATGAAAATTATAATGAATTATCTGGTGATTATATAAAAGATATTAATAATCTATTAAATCCATATGTTGGTATATGGAAATATGAAGGTAATGGAATGATTTTTACATTAAAAATACAAAAAGTGAACCAGTTTATTTCTGTATATAATGATGGCACATATAAATTGAGAGATGAATTACTTATCACATATAAATTTGTGAAAAACGGCATAACTTTGGTTGATAATTTAAACGAACCAATAATCAATACATTTTACAATGTAGGTAATCTTATTGGTAGCAAATATGGTTCTTATTGGTTTAAATCATTAGATTCTATTAGTGGTGTAATTACAGATATACCTTTAAATATTACTACAAGTTCAGATATTTATCCTGTTAATCCAATTGGTGGCACTTTTAATAAAATAAAAATTCAATATAATGGTATGAACTCTTTAAGAGGCAACTCTGCAGATTTCTATATAGGTAAACCAACCTTTATGATTCCAAACTTTGTAGAGCTAATTAGACAATAAAACCTCTGACAACAACAGTTTGTAGCAATAGCGGCTTTCGGCATAACTGAAAGTCGCTATTGTAATTGTAGTGGTTAGTGATTATTTAAAATTTTAGGTAAATTTAACCGCTACTGCAACAAGCTGCAAAACGTTACAAGAGATGTTTAAGTAGATATTTCATTCTCATAACAATACCTAACTCCCTCGCGAATTCTTTTATGCTTATCATTTATTTCATTTCTTCAATAAAATATTCCAGAAAATCCAACATCTGGTTTGAAGATAAATCAATATCGCCCACAGTCGTACCAATAAACTTCTAAAGCAATTTAGAAGTTTTTTTATGACATTTCCCCGCTCCCGTGAGAATCCTTTCACGTTCGGATTTTAATTATCAGGTAATTTTCTATTGATTCGATTTATCGATAACTTCCCAAGAAATTGCTTCAATCCGTTCAGATAGAAATACTAAAGTTTCAAAAACATCATTTTCATGTGGAGGCTTTGCATTACCAATAAGGAGTTCATTAAACTTTGTTCCTGAATAAACTTTTTTCAAAACATTCCAAACCATTAAGGTATCGCTGAAAATCAGAGCCTCTTTCGGGTGATTATACAACCATTCTTTGTTATTAGGAATTGCCTTATCGTCATCTTTGGCTACTTGCAAAAGCATAATGCCAAAAGAGTCAGAATTTACAAAGTCTTTTATAGAATCAAGTCTTAATAATAAAGTTAAATCATAAGTGTGACGAACTTTATTAGATAAGTCCGTAATTGGACTTTCTGTGTAAGAAAAACGTATCAAGCTAATTATCTTTTCACAAAAAGTACGTTCAACAGCCAACGCTTTTACCTCAAAATCTCCCAATCCAAATTGAGTGATTAACTCAATATTTGGTGTTGAATTGATATAATCTGCAATTAAAGTACGAATTGGTTTGGTAACATTTGGCTCAAAATTTCCAAGATGTGATACTTCCAAAGTAATATCGTCTTTCACTTCACCATACTTACCTCCTAACCCAACTTTCGGAAAAGTGTAAACAATTTTCCTTATACTTCCTTTCTTATTAGTGTTGGTATGGTCAGGTACAATTTCAAGAATCGAACGATCAATAATAGTAGTAATATCTTTCAATCTTCTTTTAAGATCACTTCCGGTATCGACATCGTTTTTAATGACAACCAGATCAATATCTTCCGAAAACCGTTTAATAATAGAGTAACATTTTGATAATGAAGTTCCTCCCTTAAATACAATTAAATCTTTCACTTCAGAATGAAACAATTGATGCAAAGCATAAGTTACCCAATAATCTTTTTCAATGAAAATTTCTGGAATTTCAAAATAGTTAGCGGTTGCTACTATTGCTCCTTCAAAATTATCTTTATCCAAATGTAAATTCATTAGACTATGTTCCAAGAGTTAGCAGTCGAAAGCATTTTTGGTGTAATACCGTAATCATAACTACTCGAAGGGTTAATCGATTTTTTTAATATAGATAGACCAGCAGTATCAAAATTCATAACTTCCAAAAGCGCGCCAAGTAATGCTCTAACTTTTGGAGGATAAGCAACACCATAAGTAATTAGTTTTTTCAATTCTATGGTTTCAAAATTATAAATAGTCTTTTTTAAATAAACAAGACCGTCGCTTTTTTGTAAATCGGGTATGGTATTCAAATCTTTAATAACATCCAATAGCTCCAAATATTTAATAGTATCAGAAGTAACCCTTACATAACTTTTAGCGGGTCGAATAACAACATTACCAACAATACCTTTAACCTGTTTATCCAAAGAGGCCACACGTATCGAACTTGGAACTTGTGTAGTTAATCCTAATCTATTATACAATCTAGTGCCAGTAATATAAGCGACTTGTTTATTCTTTTCAAACAAATAAAGAGAAAGTAAAGCATCCTCTCTGGGTTTTTGCTCACCAAATAATGAGACCTTCGGTTTATAGTAATACCCTTTTCTGGCTCTTTTAATAACTCCCCTACCAACTAATCTGCTTAATGCTTTAGAACCAGCAATAATTTCATCTGACTTTAGTCCAAGCGTATCGTATCCGAATACATCTCCTGTATCTATTCGATTTATTTTAGCTACTATTTTATCTGTTACTTTCATATATTGCAACAAAGATAATTATTTTATTTTAATTGTCAAGTTTTTTCCAAACTTTACCTGACAAAAAAACACAATTTATCTATATAGTATATTGCTGAACAGCTAATTAAATAAAATTAATTATTTTCATTATTTCATACCCAAACTCTCGTGGGATTACTTTTTCTTGGTATTAACATTGGTAAAATGTCAAAATAAGTAGTATTAAAACTAGTCAAAGCAGTATGTTAGAATTAATTCATCCTTCAAACCCAACAAAAAATAATATGTCTTATTTAATGTTTCAATAACTTTTTGTTTTAAAAACACCGTAATAAAAAGCCCCAAATACCGTAATGTGATCAAATTCTTACACTTTAAATTGCACTGCAATAAATAAAAAAGTTGTCTTTTATTTGAATAAGAAACTCAATTTAAGATGATTGATATTATTTTTTAAATATAATTGTATATGTTGCCAGCAAGCTTTCCTGAAGATTATGAATCAGAATAATTATAAATGAAGAAAGAATTGAAACCATTGAGTAATATATAGTATAACAGTAACCAATAAAAAAAAGCGAAAATGAAAAAATTAATTTTAAAGAAATTATTATTAAGCAGCTGCTTTTCTGCAGTTTTTTTCCTAAGTTGTGAAAAAGAATCCTTAATAGAAGAAAACTCAAATTATCAATCAAATATTAAAAAAGAGAAAGTAAATTTTGATGATTTTAAAAAAAATGAAAAAGCATTTATTGTTTTTAAGAATTTAAATTTAATAGATTCTAAATCTGCAAACAAAAATTCAAATTCTCAAAACTCTAATTCTTATGATTTTGAAATAAACTTTGATAGCGGAACACATTTTAGCTATAATAACTTGGAAAGTTATACTTTTCCAATCAGAAGAGTTATTAATAATGGTTTATTAGAAAACATAGTAATTTATAAACATACAGATGGTAGATATTATGCCAAATTATTAAAATATAACTTAACTTTACATGAAAAAAATGATTTGGCAAATGATGAATTAGAGAGTATTCAAAACCCTATAGTAACAGAACTTCTGGGAGAATATTATTTTGGAAATCAAATTCAAAGCGACTGTGGTTGGATAACAATTACTACAATAACAGCATGTGCAAATGGTCATACTAGTGCCTCTCAATGTCAATTAACAGGTTCAGCTGCACCTAGAATAAGAACAATTACTGTAGCTATTCCTTGCGATGGTGATTCTGGCAGTGGGGGTGGTGGAACTGGAGACGGTTCTGGCGGATATTATGGTGATCCATTCAATGTTAACGGTGGAGGTGGCGGATATATTACACCAAGTTTTCCAAATGATTCAACACCAACTGAATATTATGAAAATGGAATTAGTGAACCTGTATTAACCACTGAAAATAGTGTCGATATCCGTAATGCCAATCTTTTTTACCAAAGCCTTTCCCCACAACAGCAACAATGGGTATCGGAAAGTCAAACCAATCAAATCGCTTACAGTCAAATTGTTCAATATCTAATTGACAATCAATGGAGTAGTGACAGTAATGAGGTTGCATTAGAAATGATAAATTTCTTTAAAGAAAGAGATTGGAAAGCCGAAATTAAACAAGCAATTTCAACTGGTATTACATCCTCCGCAGAGTTAACTCATAAAATGTATTCAAAGTTATCAGTAATAGCTACAAATCATCCTATGTCTATTAACTTTATAAATATCATAATTGATGGTATTCGCACAGCAGCTTCAACTGTAATAGACACAAATCCAAATACTTGTAACTGGACTGATTTATTCAATATGTGGATGTTTGAGTTAGGTCCAAATCCTATTAATTTCAATGGACCATCAATAATTGTTAATTCACTTCAAAATCAACAGGGAGTTAGGGATGCAAGAAATATTGCACTAAATCAAATTGTTAGTGGGAACTTAAATCCAATACCATCGTATGTATGGAATTATAATCAAGATGCATTTTATACCGGCATGGTAAACGGTAATATTGCTACATCGTTTTTAGGAACTTATGTGACAAATGTTACAATAACAACATTGCCATACGGTCAACATCAGTTGACATTTACTGTTACAAATCCAAGCAGTTGGGAATCAGCAACAAGGTTAAGAATTGATAACAATCATGACGGTTATCATGATGGAATATTTCCTAATCATGAAAGAGGGCAAACAAATACAATTCATATCGGCGGTAATTTCAACCAAATTTGGAAATGGACTGAAACGTATTAAAAATGGAAAAAATAAAAAAAACGATCTTTACAGTAATGATAACACTATCATTATTTAGTTGTAAAAGAGAGGTCTTAAAACCATCTCATTTAGGGACTAAATTTAATTCGGAAAGAAAAAAAGTTGGATTAAGAATCATTGATGATACTCAATATGAAATCTATGGAAATGGATATGATAAAATTAATAAGACGTATAATCCAATTATTTTACCAGCAAAGGGAGTTAATATAGCCTATGGGTTAAAAACACCTTCTTTCTTTCATAAAAGTATTTTTATTGATAAAAATAATGGGGATTTAATATTTGAAGAGGATGTTTACGCAAGTGGCAATATTAAGTTAGCACCTGAGGATTATGTAAATGAAGAATTAATATATAGGTATATTTTTAAACAATATAATGAAATTGCTGGTTTATCTTCTTCTTATTTATTTAATGATTTTATTAAAGTTAAACACGGTTGGCAATATATTCATGTTTATCCAATCCCTTATAACCATAAATCAGATGGTGTTCAATTTTTCTCTCCAAAATTAGATTACATATCAAAACAAGAAGCAGATAGCATTTTGAATGCTTGGAAAATTAAAAGACTAAATTATTAGTAAATGTAAACTATGAGAGTATCAAGAGCATTGAACTATTCTGGGAATTCCCCCAGCTGGCGCGAGCGTCTCGCTCGTGAACACAAACAAAATCGGTAAAGTATCAAAGTTTGTGAGGTCTCAACTATTCAATGTTAAACAATTGAAAATCAATAATAAAAATGAATTTTACCTAAAAAAAAATGAGCCTAAAGTCTTTTTTATGACATTTCCTCAATAAAATATTCTAGAAAATCCAACATCTGGTTTGAAGATAAATCAATATCGCCCACTTTAATTACAAAAACGGCTAAAATTGCTTTTAGCCGTTTTTTTTATAACATTCCATTAATAAAATATTCTAGAAAATCTAACATTTGGTTTGAAGATAAATCTTCAAAGAAAATAAATATTAAAATAAAAAATTATGGAATTCTTAAGAAAGTAATTGAAGTGTTCTCTCTAAAGCCATCCCTCTAGAACCTTTAATTAAAATTAAGGTGTGATTAATTTTATTTTCTTTGAAATACTCAGAAAAATCTTCATATGAAATAAAGAAACTGCAGTTTTTATTCACAATTTTATTCGCATAAAAGTCTTTTCCTATAAAATAGGTGGTAACGGAATTGTTAGTAGTTACTAACTCTACAATTGATTTATGCTCTAAAAGACTCTCATCACCTAGCTCAAACATATCTCCTAAAATTGCAATTTTATTATCATTTTCCAATTGGAAAAAATTTTCAAGGGCAACGCTCATGCTTGATGGATTGGCATTATAGGCATCTAATATTATTTCATTTGAATTAATTGTCAACATTTGAGACCGATTGTTCTGAGGAACAAATCCTTCGATTGCCATTTTTATAGCTTCTAATGATACTCCAAATTTAATTCCAATAGAAATAGCTGCATTTATATTGTTAGAATTGTAAAGTCCTATTAAGTTTGAAGTAATTTTAGTGTTGTTGGTTACAACCTCAACAAATGGATTGGCTGTAATTGAATCGATTAAAACGTCTGCATTTTGATTATCTAATCCAAAAGTAAAAGAATTGATATTCAAAGTTTTATTGACTTGAATCGGATCATTCAAATTTACAAAAGCTGTTTTATGATGAGTACTTAAATAGGAATACATTTCAGATTTTCCTTTAATTACTCCTTCTACTCCACCAAATCCTTCTAAATGTGCCTTTCCAAAATTGGTAATATAACCATAATCAGGTTTTGCTATTTCACATAAAAACTCAATTTCTTTTTGATGGTTGGCTCCCATTTCTACAATACCTACTTCCGTTTCATTGTTAAATGAAAGCAAGGTTAATGGCACGCCAATATGATTATTTAAATTGCCTAAAGTAGCTTTAGTATTGTATTTTTGAGCTAAAACAACCTGAATTAATTCTTTGGTGGTAGTTTTACCATTACTCCCAGTTAAAGCTATAATTGGAATATTAAGCTGCTCTCTATGAAACTTTGCCAACTCTTGTAAAGTACTCAAACTATCTTCTACAACAATTGTTCGTTCATCAATAAAATAATCAGGATTATCAATAATTACAAAGGAAGCTCCTTTTTCCAAAGCCTCTTTCGCAAATGTGTTGGCATCAAAATTTTCTCCTTTTATTGCAACAAACATAGAACCAGGTTCAATTTTTCTAGTATCAATTGAAACCGAATTGCATTTTAAAAAATAGTTGTGAATGCTTTTAATATCCATAATAAAAAAACAATTTTATAAAATAAAAGCCCTAAAAAGGGCTTTTAAATATTATTTAGAGTGAAATTAATTTCTAGCTCTTTTCTTTTTGTCTGCTTTAGGTCCAACTTTAGACATCGCACATCTAAATCCGATGTAGTCTGTCGCCATATCTTGTGGGAAATATCTTCTTTGAGCTGGGTCTAACCAATAAGCTCTGTCTCTCCATGACCCTCCTTTGTAAACTCTAACATTATCATTTACTAAAGTAGTTCTAGTATTAGTCTCGTCTTTTTGTTTTACTGTAACTCCTAAAGCATTTACAGAAACATTGTGAATTGGTGAGTTGTACATTCCATTACTATCGTTTGAACTTGCTGCATTCGCATTTCCAAAGTCATTTGTAGATTGCTTATCACCATCTCTGTAGTTCTTTTCATAACTTTTATCAAAGTTTTGACGAAGATATGTTTCGTTGTCATCAACTGGAACTTGAACTATTTGACCTGGAAGGCTTCTAGCAATCACTTTACCGTTGGATAATGTTTCGTATTTAATGTTGTTAACGTCTGTTACAACATCAACTTTTCCATTAACTAATTTATTTTTTTCGTACTCGTTCCCTCTGAAGTAATTGAAATCACTTACTTCGTCGTCAACCATTGGTCTGTAAACATCAGCAACCCATTCTGCAACGTTTCCTGCCATATCATACAATCCAAAGTCATTTGGAGGATATGATTTAACTATATTAGTAATATCCGCTCCATCATCAGACCATCCAGCAATTCCGCCGTAATCTCCTTTAGACTGTTTAAAATTTGCCAATTGATCACCTCTAGTTTGTCTTTTTCCAGATCTAGTGTAACTTCCTGACCATGGGTATTTCTTTTGCCCTTTGAAGGTATTGTAAAATCTTTGTCCAACATCTGCTGCAGCTGCATATTCCCATTCTGCTTCAGTAGGTAGTCTATATTCTGGCAATAATATTCCCGAAGTTCTTTGAGCATAAACTCCTGTAGCGTTTTTAGTCGTTGCAGGTTGGCCTTTTGTTCCTGCCACTTTGATAGGTTTTGATTTAGAATTTTTAGGTCCTTTTAATACAATTTTTTCGTCACCACCAAAAGCTTTGCTTGGTGCATTCAAATAGGTTTCGGTATTAAATGTTTTTTCGGCAGTAACACTTAAAATTTTAGCATCTTTTTCTAAGTATCCTGCTTTCTCAAGTGCATTTTCATTTACTCTTTCAGTTCTCCATTTACTAAATTCAACTGCTTGAATCCAATTAACACCTACAACAGGGTAAGAAGCATATGCTGGGTGTCTTAGATAATTGTTTGTATAGGTTTCATTATAACCCAATCTATTTCTCCAAACTAACGTGTCTGGTAAAATCCCTAGGTAAATTTTTTCATATTTAGCGTCATCAGCTGGGAAAACTCTTTTAGTCCAATCTAAGTATTCTAAGTACATTAAATTAGTTACCTCCGTTTCATCCATATAAAAGGAAGCAACGTGTTGTTGGTTTGAACTATTATTCCAATCTCGCATTACATCGTCTTGAACTTTACCCATTGTAAAAGTACCACCTTCAACCATAACCAATCCTGGCGCAGTATCTTGTTTTTTGTACTTACTATTGTATTGGAACCCTCCTTTTTTATCGTTTACTTTCCAACCAGTAGCAGATGATCCGCTTTTTGAGCTTGATTTCTTGCTACAACTAGCAGTTCCTACAAGAAGAACTAACACTAGAAAAACATTGATAATTAGATTTTTGTTTGTTTTCATACTTAATGACGGTAATAATTTCGTGGCGAATATAATAATTAACTATTAAACCGCAACACATTTGTTTTAATTTATTTCAAAATTTGATCAAAAAATATTTGATTACAAACTCAGAACGCAAAAATAAATCAAATATTATATATATTGCATCAAAATTTAATTTCAATGTACACACTATTTAATATAATTTAGCGTTATTAAAAACTTATGAAAGTTAAATTTATATTTTTCTTATTTATCTCAATTGCTACTTTTTCCCAACAAAAAGGAAATATTACGTTGCTTTGGTCTGAAAAATCAGAACTTTCCTTTGGTTCTTATAAATATAATATCCCACAAATAAAATCTGAAAATTTCTCATTTGATAATTCAAAAAAGGCCGTTTTCTATAATTTAAATTTGCCTCAAACAGGAATAATCGATAAAAATTCACTTCAAATTACAAATGTCATTTATGAAGATATTTCGATTGCTGAACTTGGTGATTTAAATTCTAAAAACATACCAAATTCCATAAATGCATCATTAAAGTCAACCCTTTCAAGAGATAAAATATTTGCATTTATTAGTATTTCACCAATAATAAAAAATGAGGATGGATTTAAAAAAGTAATCTCATTTTCTTACAATTTTTCCAACAATATCGCTTCTAGAAATCCTCAAGAAACAAATAACATTTCACAAATTACTAATTCCGTATTAGCTTCCGGAGATTGGTTTCGTTTTTATGTTGAAAAATCGGGGGTTTATAAAATTTCTAAAGATTTTTTAAAAAGTTTAGGTTTTAATGTAAATGTAGATCCTAGAAAAATTAAAATTTACGGCAATGGCGGTCGAATGCTGCCTTTGTTAAATAGTACAAATTATCCAAATGATTTAGCCGAAAATGCGATTCAATTTATTGGAGAAAGTGATGGGGTTTTTAATGATAATGATTTTATCCTTTTCTATGCAGAAGGAATTGATAATTGGAATGAGGAAAGTCAAACTAACAGTAATTTATTTGCATCAAAATCCTATTATTACGTAACAGTGACGGGTGATTTAGGGAAACGAATTCAGAATTTTACCCAACCCACCCAAGCTGCAACATTAAATATCACTACGTTTGATGACTACCAATTTCATGAAGCCGATTTAATCAATATTGTTAGAGCTGGAAGACAATGGTTTGGCGAGCCATTTAATATCAATAATGTACAGGAATTTACTTTTGAAGTCCCAAATGCAGTAACTACTTCCCCGGCAAATTTAAACATAATTGTTGGTTCAAACGCTTATAATGCAACCACTTTTAAAGTAGAATCCAACGGACAATTAGTTGGAAATATCAATTTATCAGCGCTTTCTGCAGGCTCTGGAACGGAATTAAATATCGCCTCGTTACCTGCAAATACCACTATTGCTGCTGCAAATACCATTAAAATAAAACTGACCTACGATAATGCTGGAGTGCCTTCTTCAAATGCCTATTTAGACAATATTATTCTAAGGTTAAAACGAAATTTGACTGGTTATGGCAAGCAATTCCGTTTTCAATACAGTGGAACAAACACGCTTTCCGGAATATCTTCCTACCAATTCAATTCGGCATCAGGAATTTCAAATGTTTGGGATATTACCGATATTTATAATATTACCAATATTGATAATGCTAATCAAAGTAATTTTTCTTTCAAAGTTCCTCTTGGAGATATTAGAAAATATATCGCTATTGATTACGCCGATTTATACAGTCCTTTAAAAGAAAATTCAACTAGAATTGTAAATCAAAATTTAAAAGGCACCATTTTCAAGAACAATCAAGGAGTTTTTCAAGATATTGACTATTTAATTGTTACGCCTGCATTTTTAAAACCCCAAGCTGATAAATTAGCCAATTTCCATTCTAATTATTCTCGTTTAAATGTGAAAACAGTAACATTAGAATCCATTTACGAAGAATTTTCATCTGGAAAGCAAGATATTGCAGCCATAAGAAATTTTATTAAATATGTATATTTTAATGCTTCCGATCCTACGAAGAGAATTAAATATGTAAATTTATTTGGCGACGCATCATTTGATTATAAAAATAGAATCCCAAACAATTCTAATATTGTTCCTATTTATCATGCATTGAACAGCACAACTGGAGGGGAAGCTTCCTATACTTCTGACGACTTTTTTGGTTACATGGACCCTACAGAAGGAAATATCGCCTATTTTTTTGGCGGAATTGACATTGCCGTTGGTAGAATGCTAGTCAGTACCAATGCACAAGCAGAAGAAATGATAAATAAGGTTTTTGAATACAATGATTTGAAATCTTATGGGAATTGGAGAAATAACTACGTGGCAATCTCTGATGATTCAGATAAATCTTCAGACGCATCTTTACAATTCAGACAAAATCAATTGGCCGATAGAATTGTTTTGGAGAAACCATTTATTAACTTGAAAAAAGTGCTTTTGGATTCCTATGTTCAAGAAACTTCAGCAGGAGGAAATCGATATCCTAAAGCCAGAGAAGATATTTTTAATGCTTTTGAAAAAGGAGCTTTAGTTTTCAATTATCTGGGACATGGTGGTGAAGATGGTTTAACAGGAGAACGGATTTGGGAAAAATCAGATGGTCAAAATTTAAGCAATCAATATAAGTATCCTTTATTTATTACAATCACCTGCGATTTTTCAAGATTTGATAATCCCTACCGACCGACAGCTGGAGAATATACGTATTGGAACCCAAAAGGAGGTGCCATTTCAATGGTTACTACTACAAGATCCATCGGACAAGGATCGGCAGAATTTTTCAATGACAAGCTATCTGAATATTTATTTTCTTATGGTTCAAACCAATATACATCCATCGCAGAGGCTTTACGATTAGCTAAAAATAGCAATCCGAGTTCGTCATCAAATGTTGTGTTTTATATTGGTGACCCCGCATTAATGTTGGCCATACCAAAACCTAAAATTCGGTTAACTAAAGTAAATGACATTCCTGTTACTGGCGCAATTCCTGATTTTCAATCTTTGGCTTATGTTAAATTATCAGGTGAGGTTACCGATGAAAATAACAACTTATTACCAACCTATAATGGTGAATTAGCAATAAATATATTTGATAAAAATATTATAAAAACGACATTTAATAATGATGGAAATAGCCCGTCAATAAATTTCAACACGTTGGGTGAAACCATTTTCAGAGGAAATGCCACTGTTGTAAATGGACAATTTGAATTTGGATTTGTAGTTCCAAGAGACATTAAAATCCCTGTTGGAAATGGTAGAGTAAGTTTTTATTCGAAAAAAAATTCAGAATTTATTGATAATTCGGGAGTCGATACAACTATTAAAATTGGTGGCATTAACACATTGGCAGCAGCCGACACCACTCCTCCGTCGGTAAAATTATACATGAATGATCAAACGTTTGTTTATGGTGGAATAACGAATGCATCTCCATTTTTTCTTGCTTATCTTGAAGATGAAAATGGAATTAATACGGCAAGTGGAATTGGGCACGATATTGTTGCCATTTTAGATGGTAATGAAAGTGAACCTTATATTATTAATGACTATTACGAAACAGAATTGGATAATTATAAAAAAGGAAAATTAAGATATCCTTTTAGAAACTTAGCACCTGGAATACATACTATTACTTTTAAAGCTTGGGATGTTTACAACAATCCTATTAGCGCTGAAATTCAATTTGTTGTAGTTAGTGACGATACAATGACGCTAACTAATGTTCTAAATTATCCAAACCCATTTGTGAATTATACCCAATTTTGGTTCACCCATAATCATCCCTATGAGCCTCTGGAAGTTCAAGTTCAAGTGATGACAATTACCGGTAAAATAGTTTGGTCAAAAAATCAAGTGGTTTACACCGATGGATTTCTTTCGCGAGAAATTACATGGGATGGAAAAGACGATTTTGGAGATAAAATTGGTAAAGGAGTTTACGTTTACAAATTAACTGTGAAATCAACTTTAACCAATCAACAATCGGAAAAGTTTGAAAAATTGGTAATACTTTAATAATGTACTATATTTGTCTAATATAATTTTTGAATAGAATGAAAAGAATCGCCATAATACTGATTTGCTTTACTGCAATTTCAAACATAAAAGCACAAGAAAGGGTAATAACTACGGGGGTTCCTTTTTTATTAATCGCTGCCGATGCTAGAGCTGCAGGTTTAGGGGACCAAGGAGTTGCCACTTCGGCTGATGCCTTTTCTCAACAATGGAATCCTGCAAAATATGCCTTTTCAACTGAAAAACAAGGATTTACAACTAGTTATACTCCCTACCTTACTGCATTGGTAAATGATATATCACTCGGTCAAGTAAACTATTTTAATAGATACAACGAAAGAAGTGCATTTGCTTTTAGTATTAGATATTTTAGCCTTGGAGAAATTGAACTTAGAGATAATGCATTTGATCCTGCAAATGTGGTTAGACCAAATGAATTATCATTTGACGGTTCCTACGCACTGAAATTAAGCGATAAATTTTCGATGTCGGTGGCTGGAAGATTTATTAGCTCTAGTTTAAGAATTGATAATAATAATGATAGAACTGCTGCAAATACATTCGCATTCGATGTAGCAGGATTTTTTCAATCGGAGCCAACTGCTTTTACAGATTTTGATGGTCGATACCGATTGGGTTTCAACTTTCAAAACTTGGGCCCAAAAATAAATTATGACGCCAATGTTTCTGATATCAATGCGAATTTTTTACCTGCGCAAATGAAATTAGGTGGTGGTTTTGATTTTATATTTGATGATTATAACAAAATTACAACAAGTTTGGAAATTAGTAAATTGCTAGTTCCAACACCTCAAATGGATAGTTCTAATTTATATGATTATAATAACAGTGGAGGTATACCTGACACCCAAGATTTAAGGGATGCCAATGACGATTATAAAAAAATTGGATGGGTTTCTGGTATTTTTAAATCTTTCAATGATGCTCCGGGTGGATTTAGCGAAGAGTTAAGAGAAATAACTTATTCGGCAGCAGCAGAGTATTTGTATCAAGATTCCTTTGCCATGCGTATGGGTTATTTTCATGAAAGCCCGTTGAAAGGAGCTAGGCAATATTTTACATTTGGTGCAGGCTTCAAATACAATGTGGTTAAAATTGATGTTTCCTATCTAATGTCAACATCAAAAGTTCAAAACCCATTGGAAAACACCTTACGATTCTCCTTAACATTTAACTTTGGAGATAAATACGAAGAATATTAATAGTTGATTATTAATAATTAGAATCCAAATTTCAATGAAATTTGGATTTTTTTTCCTCAAAAATTATGAAAGAAATAAGTATTACAACAACCTTCACCGTTTTTGATTCTGTGTCAGAATTACCAAACGATGTTTTTTCATTGATGGAACAAGCTATTGAAATAAGAAAAATGGCTTATGCCCCCTATTCTCATTTTCGAGTGGGAGTTGCGATAGTATTGGATAATGATAAAACTGTGTTAGGTTCAAACCAAGAAAATGCAGCTTATCCTTCTGGACTCTGTGCTGAACGAGTAGCCATATTTTCTGCTGGCGCACTTTATCCTGATGCAAAAATTACAAAAATAGCAATTTCTGCAACTTCAGATCACAATCAAACACTCACTCCGATTCCACCCTGTGGGGCTTGTCGCCAATCAATTTCTGAATATGAAATAAAACAAGAACAACCCATTGAAATTTATTTTATGGGAGAATCTGGAAACGTTTATAAATCAGATTCATTGAAGAATTTATTGCCTCTAATGTTTGATAAGAAATTATTGTAGAATATTCAATGTTTGTAAAGCAACAATAATTACATAATATTGAAAAATAATGCCATTATTAGAAAATTTCATAAAAAAAAGAACAAATAAATACTATTAATAGTGATGGCCATAAATTATTAAATAAAAATACTATTATATTTTACTTCTTAGAAGTAATGTATTATTTTTGCATCTTGAAATTTGTATGAATTTCTATTTTTCAAATAGTTATTAAAATGCAGATACAATAAACAATCTACCAAAATGAAAGAAGTTACAAAAGAAGTTTACTTAAAGTGGTACGAAGACATGCTACTTTGGAGAAAATTTGAAGACAAATTAGCAGCGCTTTACATTCAACAAAAAGTAAGAGGTTTCCTACATTTATACAATGGGCAAGAAGCAGTTTTAGCTGGTGCATTACACGCAATGGACTTGTCAAAAGATAAAATGATTACTGCTTACAGAAATCACGTTCAGCCAATTGGAATGGGTGTTGATCCTAGAAAAGTAATGGCTGAATTATTAGGAAAAGTAACTGGTACTTCTAAAGGTATGGGTGGTTCAATGCACATTTTTTCTAAAGAACATGGTTTCTTTGGAGGACATGGAATTGTGGGAGCTCAAATCCCTGTAGGTGCTGGAATGGCATTTGCTGATAAATATTTTGAAACTGGCGGGGTAACTATGACTTATTTTGGTGATGGTGCCGCTCGTCAAGGATCTCTTCACGAAGCTTTTAATATGGCGATGTTGTGGAAATTACCGGTAGTGTTTATTGTAGAAAACAATGGATATGCAATGGGAACTTCTGTTGAAAGAACTGCAAATCATACTGATATTTGGAAACTTGGTTTGGGTTATGAAATGCCTTGCGGACCTGTTGATGGAATGAACCCTGTGAAAGTTGCTGAAGCAATGCACGAAGCAATTGATAGAGCTCGTCGTGGTGACGGACCTACATTTTTAGAAATGAAAACGTACCGTTATAGAGGTCACTCTATGTCGGATGCGCAATTATATCGTACAAAAGAAGAAGTGGACGAATACAGAAAAATTGATCCAATTACACAAGTATTAGATGTAATTATGGATCAAAAATATGCTACAGCAGAAGAAATTGAAGCTATTGACGAAAGAGTAAAAGACTTAGTTGAAGAATGCGCAACATTTGCTGAAGAGTCTCCATTTCCAGAAATACAACAATTATACGATGTTGTTTACGAACAAGAAAACTATCCATTTATCCCTCATAAACTGAAATAATTATGGCAAAAGTAATTACCATGCCTCGATTGAGCGATACGATGACCGAAGGAACCGTAGCTTCATGGCTTAAAAAAGTGGGCGACAAAGTTTCTGAAGGTGATATTCTTGCAGAAATCGAAACAGATAAAGCAACAATGGAATTTGAATCTTTTAATTCTGGTACGCTTTTATATATCGGAATTAAAGAAGGAGAATCGGCAGCTTGTGACTCACTATTAGCAATCATAGGAAAAGAAGGAGAAGATATTTCTGATTTAATTAATTCTACTCCCGCAAAAGTTGAAACTGCAGCAGTTCAAGAAACAGTAGTTTCGGCAACTCCAACAACCAATAACCAACAACCAACAACTTTGCCTAAAGGAGTTGTAATGGTTACAATGCCTCGTTTAAGTGATACTATGACCGATGGAACTGTGGCTACATGGTTAAAGAAAGTAGGCGATAAAGTGGCTGAAGGCGATATTCTTGCCGAAATTGAAACGGATAAAGCCACTATGGAATTTGAATCTTTCAATGCCGGTACTTTACTATACATAGGAATACCAGAAGGTGGAACTGCACCTTGCGATTCTCTTTTAGCAATAATAGGGCCAGCAGGAACAGATATTTCTGGATTAGCTGAAAACTTCAAAGCAGGAGGAAGTGAAGCAGTTGTTGAATCTGTTTTAGAACCAACAACCATCAACCATCAACCATCAACCATCAACGAACAACCAACTACCTCAAACGAAAGAGTATTTGTATCTCCATTAGCAAGAAAAATAGCTGAAGAAAAAGGAATTAATCTTTCTCAAGTTAATGGTTCTGGTGAAAATGGAAGAATAATAAAAAGTGATGTTGAGAATTTTGTACCGGGAACTTCTGCTGCAGTAGCTCAACCATCAGTTTCTGCACCAGCAGAAGCAGCACCAGTTGCCCCTAGACCAGTTGTTCCTGCAGGAGAAAAAATGACAGAAGAAATTAAGAATTCACAAATGCGCAAAATTATTGCAAAACGTTTGGCGGAATCTTTATTTACAGCTCCACATTACAACCTTGTTATTGAAGTTTCAATGGATGAAGCAATGAAGTCTAGAGCAATTATTAATTGCGTTCCAGATACGAAAGTGTCATTTAACGATATGGTAATTAAAGCGAGTGCATTGGCATTAAAAAAACATCCAAAAATAAATTCACAGTGGAGAGAAGATTCAATTCTTATCAATTACCACGTGAATATTGGCGTTGCTGTTGCCGTTGAAGATGGATTAGTAGTTCCAGTTTTACCATTTACTGACGCAATGAGTTTGTCACAAATAGGTGAAAATGTTAGAGATCTTGCCGGAAGAGCAAAGGGTAAAAAATTATTGCCATCAGAAATGGAAGGTAGTACTTTTACTATTTCTAATTTAGGAATGTTTGGAATAACTGAATTCAATTCAATTATCAACCAACCTAATTCTGCAATTTTATCTGTAGGTGCGATTGTTGAAAAACCAGTAGTGAAAAACGGACAAATTGTCGTTGGAAACACCATGATGCTTTCATTAGCTTGTGACCATCGAACTATTGACGGCGCTACGGGAGCACAATTCCTTCAAACATTAAAACAATACATTGAAAACCCAGTTACAATGTTAGCTTAAGTTTTCCAATATATATTTATAAAAAAAGTCCCGTAATGATTACGGGACTTTTTTATTTGTTTTTTTCCTCAATCCACTTGGACATGTATTTACTACTTTGAAGGGACTGGTGTTGTAAAACAGAACCCATGAAATTCTTTAAACGATGTTGGTTTAAATTGGTTTCCAAATTACAAATAACCTCTTTAAATTCGTTTACAAAATCTGATTTTAAATACCGTTTTTCTATAATTTTAATTCCATTATTTTGAGTTGAATTCCAAATGGTTTTGTCATTATATAATGAAATCGCTTTTGCAGCAAATTCGTTATGGTTATCAGTAATAAAACCATTCCAAGGAAGATCGCCTTTCATAGATTCTGCGCCAATTGAAGTGGTTACACTTGGCGTTCCACATTCCATGGCTTCCAATAGTTTTCCCTTAATTCCAGCTCCAAATCGTAAGGGTGCTAAAACAACTCTTGCTTTTGAAACGACTTCTTGCGCATTTTCAGCACGCCCTAGAATATGAAATCCTTTTTTTGGTTGGTGCAATTGCAACACCTTTTGAGATGGATAGGCACCGTAAACTAGTAAATTGGCTTCCGGCATTTCTTTTCTAATTAAGGGCCAAATCGCTTCATTTAAATATTGAACCGCATTCCAATTGGGTTCATGAATAAAATTTCCTATAAAAATAAAATCTTTTCTCTCCTCAAATGGCAACCAATTATCACTTTCTACTTTAGAAATTGGATCTAAAAATAAAGGTAGATAATACAATAAAACAGAATCTATTTTAAAGGTGTTTTGCAACAAATCCATTTCCACTTCCGAAACCATGATAGAAAGATCACAACGTAAAATACTTGCAATTTCTCTTTTCGAAATTTCTTCGGTTAGTAAATCTTGGAATTCAAATTTGCGATTCTCTTTAAATGCTTTTTGGCGAGATAATCGCAAACAATGAAGGTCGATTGTGTCTAATATTCTTAATGCGTTTGGACAAAATTCAGCCACCCGCCATCCAAATTGTTCTTCCATCAAAAACCGATCGAAAAACACCATCGTGGGATTTAACTCTTGGACAAATTGGTCAAAACTAGAACAATTTAATTTTATGGCTTTTTTTTCAACTCCTATAGCAGCCAAATCAATCATAAAATCACTTTCCATTGCCGGGGTTGCAAACGTTACTTTCCAGCCCCATTGTTTGAATAAAATCAATAATTGCTCCATTCGAGTACCTGCAGCCGAAGAATTTGGCTCTGGCCAAACGAAACCAATTACAAGTATATTTTGAATTTGATTCATTGGATTAATCAAATTAGGAACGGATTTTTTGTTCCCATTTCCAAGCACTAGCAACAGCTTCTTCCAATGTTGATTCGGCTTTCCAACCTAAAACAGTATTGGCTTTATCAGTATTGGCATAGGCCGAAGTAACGTCGCCTTCTCTCCTATCTACAATTTTGTAAGGTAGTTTTTGACCGCTAACTTTTTCGAATGCTTGAATTACTTCCAAAACAGAACTTCCTGTTCCTGTTCCTAGATTAAAAGTTTCAATTTTACCTTCGTTTTTATTTTCTAAAAGGCGTTTTAATGCAATTACGTGGGCTTTCGCCAAATCTACTACGTGGATATAATCGCGAACAGCCGTTCCATCTGGAGTTGGATAATCGTTACCGTAAACCGACAGTTCTTTTCTTAATCCGAGGCCAGTTTGAGTAATAAATGGAACTAAATTTTGAGGAACTCCAATTGGTAATTCTCCTATTGCTGCCGATGGATGTGCTCCAATAGGATTGAAATAACGTAACAATATGGCTTTAATATTGGATACTTTAGACACATCACGAATAATTTCTTCTCCTATTTGTTTGGTGTTTCCATAAGGAGACATTGCGACTTGAATAGGCGCATTTTCTGTAATTGGCATTTCTTCAGCTTGACCGTAAACGGTACATGAAGAACTAAAAATAAAATTAGAACTTGGTTTATTTTGTAACTCTTGAAGCAGGTAAACTAAAGAATTGATATTGTTTTCATAATATAACAAGGGATTTTCAACACTTTCACCAACAGCTTTTGAAGCGGCAAAATGAATGACTCCATCAATATTATTGTGATTCTTGAAGAAATTTTGAACCGCAGCTTTTTCTCGTACATCAAGGTTTTCGAAAACTGGTTTTTTACCTGTTATAGTAACAATTCCGTCTAAAACAGTTTCGGAAGAATTAGAAAGATTATCAATGATAACCACTTCAAATCCTTCGTTTTGTAATTCCACAACTGTGTGTGAACCGATAAATCCTAAACCTCCTGTTACTAAAATCTTCATATTATTATTGTTTGGTTGTTACTTATTTAGCCCTGATAGCAGCGGTATCCTGTTGTGGCGGGGTTCGCCACAACAGATATAGCGAATAGCAGGAAATTGCTCCTAAAAAAATTATTTCAAATATTCTAAAACAGAATCGGTGATGAACTTAATTTGTTCGTCATCTAATTCAGTGTGCATTGGCAAAGAAATGACTTGTTTTGCCAATAAATTGGTTACTGGAAAATCGGCTTCCTTGTATCTCGCATCCATGTAGGCCTTTTGAGAATGCAACGGAATTGGGTAATAAATTGCGCAAGGAATTCCTTTATCCAATAAATGCTGCATCAATCCATCGCGGTCTGCATCGATAATTCTGAGTGTATATTGGTGAAAAACGTGGCAATCGCAAATGTCGCAAATACTTGGCGCAATAATGTTTTTATGACCTTCAAAAGCGGCAGAATATTTTCTAGCAGCATTTTGACGAGCGGCATTATATTGATCCAATAACGGTAATTTTGCATTTAAAACTGCGGCTTGAATACTGTCCAAACGAGAATTTACTCCCACAACATCGTGATGGTAGCGAACGTACATTCCGTGATTTACAATTCCACGAAGTTGGTGCGCAAGTGCATCATCATTGGTGAAAATCGCACCTCCGTCACCATAACATCCTAAATTTTTTGAAGGAAAAAATGAAGTAGATCCAACATGCCCGATGGTTCCCACTTTCTTTTTAGTACCGTCAGAAAATTTACAATTGGCGCCAATCGCTTGAGCATTATCTTCAATTACATATAAATTATGTTCGTTTGCGATGCGCATTATTGCTTCCATATTGGCAGCACGACCAAACAAATGAACCGGCACGATGGCTTTGGTTTTTGGAGTAATCGCTTTTTTAATGGCTTCGATAGAAATATTCATATTTACTAAATCCACATCGACTAAAACGGGTGTTAACTGCAATAATGCAATCACTTCAACGGTTGCGGCAAAGGTGAAATCGGCAGTAATCACCTCATCACCAGGCTTTAAATTTAAACCCATCATTGCAATTTGTAAAGCATCAGTTCCATTTGCACATGGAATTACGTGTTTTACATCAAGGTAGGTTTCTAGGTTTTTTTGAAATTGCTGAACTTGAGGTCCGTTTATATAAGTATTGGTATCTAAAACTTCTTGAATAGAGTTATTTACCGTTTCTTTGATAGCTTCGTATTGCCCTTTCAGGTCAACCATTTGGATTTTTTTCATCAATAAATAGATTAAATAAGTTTTGAAATTTAAAGAAAATCGGCGAATATCTATTATAATTTCTTCAAACTGAATACAAAAATAGTTATTTAATGAGTTATATCAATGAAAATTCTATAAAGTGATGTATTTTAGCGCCACAAATTACAATCTATGTTATTTATATATAATTTAATCGTGGTTTTGGCCGATTTTATTTTAAAAATCGTGGCGCTTTTCAGCAAAAAAATTAAACTTTTTGTTGAAGGCAGAAAGTCCGCTTTTAAAATATTATCCAATAAAATTAAATACTACGATAAAACGATTTGGTTTCACGCGGCTTCATTAGGCGAATATGAGCAAGGGTTGCCATTGATGGAACGAATGAAAAATAGGTTTCCAAATCACTTGATTGTATTGACTTTTTTTTCACCTTCGGGTTATGAAGTTCGTAAAAACAACCCCATTGCAGACGTTACCGTTTATTTGCCTTTGGATACCCAATCGAATGTGGAACAATTTATGAAAATTGTTCGCCCCGATATGGCTTTCTTTATTAAATATGAGTATTGGCCAAATTACTTAAATGCATTACAAATTAGGGAAATTCCTACGTATTTAATTTCTGGTATTTTCAGAGAAAAGCAAGTTTTTTTCAAATGGTACGGCGGTTTTTACAGAAAAGCTTTAGATGCATTTGAATATTTTTTTGTTCAAAATTCAAGTTCAAAAGAGTTGTTGTTAAAACTTGGAAAAACGAATGTAACGGTTTCGGGAGACACCCGTTTTGATCGTGTTTTCGCCATATTAAATCAAAACAACCAACTAGATTTTATTGATAAATTCAAAAACAACACCCTTACAGTTGTGGTTGGAAGTTCTTGGCCAAAAGACGAAACGTTATTGGTAAACTACATCAATTCGTCCAATAATGTGAAATTTATTATTGCGCCTCATAACATTAATAAAGATCAGATTGCCGATTTTAAAAATCAAATTTCTAAAAAAACCATCTTATTTTCTTCAATTAATTTCAATGATTTAGACGCTTCAAAATTGGCTGAACACGATGTTTTAATTATTGATACTATTGGTATTTTGACTAAAATATACAGTTATGCTGATATTGCCTATGTAGGTGGAGGCTTTGGAAATCCTGGTGTTCATAATATTTTAGAACCAGCAACATTTGGTGTGCCTATAATTATTGGACCGAATTACAGTCATTTTGCGGAAGCAACCGCATTAGTAAAAATGAATGGCTGCATTTCCATCACAAACCAAGAGGAGTTGAACGAAACATTTGCTAAATTAATACAAAATTCGGACGTTCGTCTTGAAAAAGGGCATATTTGTAGCACCTTTGTAGAAATGAATAAAAATGCTACAGAAATCATAATGAATTATATTATCCAGAAAAAAACTAACTAACAAAAAACTAAAAATGAAACATTTAAAATTACTACTATTATTTTTTGTAATTCAAGTTCAAGCGCAACAAGGTGGAATGTGGATTCCTTCGTTATTGCAGGGAATGAATGAAAAAGAGATGAAAAATTTAGGCATGAAAATGACTGCCGCCGATATTTATTCGGTAAATAAATCGAGCTTGAAAGATGCTGTTCCACATTTTAATGGTGGGTGTACTTCCGAAGTAATTTCTCCAAAAGGATTATTATTAACCAATCATCACTGCGGATTTGAAGCTATTCAAAATCACTCTACCGTAGATCATGATTATTTAACGAATGGTTTTTGGGCTTATAAAATGTCTGAAGAATTACCAAATGAAGATTTGGTGGTGACTTTCATTGTTAAAATTGAAGATGTGACTTCGAAAGTTTTGGAAGGAACTGCGACTTTGGCAACTGAATTGGAAAAACAAAAGAAAATTCAAGAAAACATT
The DNA here is from genome assembly GCA_947488545.1 of Bacteroidota bacterium. Lineage (GTDB taxonomy): Bacteria > Bacteroidota > Bacteroidia > Flavobacteriales > Flavobacteriaceae > Flavobacterium. Next base: position 53,041 of record CANKZE010000004.1, on the reverse strand, counting down.
ACTTCCTTAATCAATTCGTTACCAAAGGAAAGCTGGCAAGAAAACAAAATCAGAACTTTTTACGAAGGAAATCAATACATGCTTTTTGTTACCGAAACCTATAAAGATGTCCGTTTAGTAGGTGCTCCGCCATCATCAATAGGAAAATTTGGATCGGATACCGACAACTGGGTTTGGCCAAGACACACTGGAGATTTTTCATTGTTTAGAATTTACGCAGACAAAAACAATCACCCAGCTAGTTATTCAAAAGATAACGTTCCTTATACTCCAAAACACTTTTTACCAGTTTCATTAGATGGGGTAAAAGAAGACGATTTTACAATGGTTTTTGGTTACCCAGGAAAAACAAGCGAATATTTACCAGCGGTTGCAATTGAGCAAATTGTAAAAGAATTAAATCCAGCAAAAATTGAAATTCGCGACAACGCGTTGAAAGTTGCAGATGGTTTTATGAGAAAAGACAACGCGATCAAAATTCAATATGCATCAAAATATGCAGGTATTGCTAATTATTGGAAAAAGTGGATTGGTGAAACTCAAGGGTTAACAAAATCGAATGCCGTTGAAATCAAAAGAAAGCAAGAAGTTGTTTTCCAAGAAAAGGTTGGAAAAGCAGGAAAACAAGCAGAATATGGAAATTTACTTACCGATTTTGAAAAAAACTATAGTGAAATTAAATCTTATGCGTTGGCGAGAGATTATTTTTCAGAAGTGGCATTAAGAAATACCGAACTTTTGAGTGTTGGATATAAATTATACCAATTAGAACAAGTTTATAATTCTAAGGGCGAACAAGCATTTAACGATAGAAAAAACAACTTGATTACAGGATTAGCCGATTTCTACAAAGATTTTAATGCTAATGTGGATCAAAAAGTATTTGAGAAATTGATTCATTTGTATTCTACAAAATCGCCTAAGGAATTTTTACCAAATAATTTGAGCAACATCAATGCTACTGAACTTGCAAATGAAGTTTATGGTAATTCAAAGTTGGTAAATTACAACAGCATTAAAGAGCTGCTTTCTGGAGATTCAAAAACAGTTTTAGCAAATTTAAATGCTGATAAAGGTTTTATTGTCATCAAAAGTATGGCCGACAAATTCTTGAAGGAAGTTGCGCCTAAATATGATGAAATCAATTTGAGAATTACGGCTTTACAAAGAACTTATATGAAAGCACAATTGGAGTTGAATAAAGGTTCTAGAATATTTCCAGACGCCAATAGTACTTTGAGAGTTACTTATGGAAAAGTGAAAGGTTACGAACCAAAAGATGCTACTATTTATACTCCAGTAACATATTTAGATGGGGCTATGGAGAAATACATTCCAGGTGATTATGAATTTGATGTCCCAGCAAAATTAATTGACTTGTATAAAAAGAAAGATTATGGTCAATATAGTGAAAACGGAAAAATGCCTGTTTGCTTTATCGGGACCAATCACACCACTGGCGGAAATTCAGGAAGTCCTGCAATTGACGCCAATGGAAATTTGATAGGTTTGAATTTTGACAGAGTTTGGGAAGGAACAATGAGTGATATTTACTATGATCCTAGCATTTGTAGAAACGTTATGGTTGATATTCGATACGTTTTATTCATAATTGATAAGTATGCTGGTGCAAATAATTTAATTGAAGAATTAAAATTAGTACACCCTAAGAAAATTAAAGTACTGAAAAAGAAGTAATTAACTTGTAAATTAAAAATTATATTTATTTTTAAATGATTTTTAATTTTTGGCACAGTAATTGTTAAATAAATTAACAGTTGCAAAATATTATTTTTTTGAAAAAAAATTAAAAAATAATTTTTACTATTAAAAAATTTATATCTTTGCTCCGAATTAATAATTAACCTTTTATAACTAAGTAAGATGAAAAAAGTACTTTTAAGTTTAGCATTTGTTGCTGTTTTAGCAACTGTTTCTTGTAAAAAAGCTGAAGAAGCTCCAGTAGAAGCTCCTGCTGTTGAAGCTCCTGCTGTTGACACTGCTGCTGCTGCTGTTGATACTGCTGCTGCACCTGCTGCTGAAGCTGCTGCTCCAGCTGCTGAAGCTGCTCCAGCTGAAGCAAAATAATTAGAAACACTCTAAGAATTTGAAAAGCCACGCAATGCGTGGCTTTTTTTATTGCAATAGTTGAAGTTAATCAGGAAACACCACTTCATTTAAAGTGAAATCTAAAATTTCAGCTTTATGTGCATAGTTCTTAATTTCATTGATTCCTTTTTCCAGTAATAATTCTGTGTTGTATTTTCTACTAGTTGCAAAATGAGTATTCTCTAAAATAATTTTAAAAAAGTACTTACCCCCAGATGATTTTTCTTTTTCAAAAACAACAGAATCAATTGCATTTTTAAAATATTCTATTCCTTCCTCGCATTCAAATTTTAGTTCGTATCGAAAACTGGTAAATATTGCCTTCCCTTTTCTAGAAGTAAAAACAAATTTATAATAATCGTCAAATCTTTTACTGATCACAAAAGCACCCATTTGATTTTAGATTTATGATTTTAGATTTATGATTTAAGGAATGCGACCATTTATAAACTTAATTAAAAAAAAAAGCTCCAAACCTTAAGTTTGAAGCTTTTTAGTACTCAGAGCGGGACTTGAACCCGCACGAACATTGCTGTTCACTGGATTTTAAGTCCAGCGTGTCTACCAATTTCACCATCCGAGCATTTATGATGTTTGAGCGAAAAACGGGGCTCGAACCCGCGACCTCGACCTTGGCAAGGTCGCGCTCTACCAACTGAGCTATTTTCGCATTTCAATTTTTACAAAGAGCTGCTTTACTTGTTCTGTATTACGCACCTAACTTTTAATTACAAAGTCGTTCGTTGAACTTGTTTGCGGAGGCAAATTTAATACAATTATTCAATTACACAAGCCTTTTTTTTTAAAAAAATAAAGCACTCGTTTTAACCTTCTGATAACGTTACCTTTAAACTAAAAATAACTTATTTTTTAGTCAGCATTCTTTTGATTTCATTGAGTTTCATCATCGCCTCAATAGGAGTCAACGTATTTATATCTAAATTTAAGATCTCTTCTTTAATTTCTTCTAATAAAGGATCGTCTAGATTAAAGAAACTCATTTGCATTTCTTCTTTTTCTGATTTTATTCCAGCTAAAGCATCGCCAGAATGGTCTTTTTCTAGTTTTTTGAGTAATTTTTGTGCTTTTAAAATTACGGTTTGTGGCATTCCAGCCATTTTAGCCACATGAATTCCAAAACTATGAGCGCTTCCTCCTTTTACTAATTTTCTGATAAAAAGTACGGTGTCTTTTAATTCTTTAACAGAAACATTGAAATTTTGAATTCGAGATAATAACTCGCTCATCTCATTCAATTCATGATAATGCGTTGCAAAAAGTGTTTTCGGTTTCGATGGATGTTCGTGCAAAAATTCCGCGATTGCCCATGCAATAGAAATTCCATCGTAGGTACTTGTTCCTCTTCCAATTTCATCTAACAAAATCAAACTTCTATCAGATAAATTGTTTAATATCGAGGCTGTTTCATTCATTTCTACCATAAAAGTAGATTCTCCCATCGAGATATTATCGGAAGCTCCTACTCTAGTGAAAATCTTGTCGATAATTCCCATTCTAACTTGGTCTGCAGGAACAAAACTTCCCATTTGAGCAAGCAATACTATCAATGCTGTTTGGCGTAAAATTGCCGATTTTCCCGACATATTCGGACCAGTAATCATAATTAATTGCTGGATTTCTCGATCTAAATAAACATCGTTAGCAATATATGGAGTACCAACTGGCAATTGTTTTTCAATTACAGGATGACGACCGTTTTTAATATCCAATTCATAGGTTTCATCTAATTCCGGGCAGACATATTTGTTTTCAATCGCCAACTGAGCAAAAGAAGTCAAGCAATCCAACTGCGCCACTAAATTTGCGTTAAGCTGAACTTGCTTTATATAAGTGGTAATCCAAGCAACCAATTGCTCAAATAATTCTGATTCCAACTTATGGATTTTTTCTTCGGCACCTAAAATCTTAGATTCATATTCTTTTAATTCTTCCGTGATATAACGCTCCGCACTTACTAAGGTTTGTTTGCGAATCCAGTCGGACGGTACTTTATCTTTATGAGTATTTCTAACTTCAATGTAATATCCAAAAACATTATTAAAAGATATTTTTAATGATGAAATCCCAGTATTCTCGCATTCTCGTTTCTCAATTCCTTCTAAAAAATCTTTTCCTGATGTAGAAATAGCTCGTAACTCATCCAATTCAGTATTAACACCTTTTGCAATAGCATTTCCTTTTGCAATAGCAACCGGTGCGTCTTGATTTAAAGTTGTTTTTATCTTCTCACGAAGCAACTCACAATCGTGTAATTTATCCCCAATTACCTTAACCGCTTCTTGTGGACTTTCCAACGCTATTTTTTTTATTGGAATAATTGCGTCTAAAGATTCCTTTAAATAAACCACTTCGCGAGGGGAAACTTTTCCTGTGGCAATTTTTGAAATCAAACGCTCCAAATCAGAAATTTGCTTGATTTGGTGTTGAATATCTTTTAAAATACCTTGATTTTCTTTTAGATAAGAAACTACTTCGTGACGACTTTTAATTTTATTGATGTCTTTTAATGGCAATGCCAACCAACGTTTTAACAACCTTCCTCCCATTGGCGAAAGGGTTCTATCGATGACATCCAATAAAGTGACAGCGTTTGGATTATAACTGTGATACAATTCTAAATTCCGAATTGTAAAACGATCCATCCAAACATAGGCATCTTCCGCAATTCGCTGAATTGAAGAAATATGTTGTAATTTATTGTGTTGCGTTTCCGAAAGGTAATATAAAATAGCACCAGATGCGATGATGCCTTCTTGCAATTCTTCAATTCCAAATCCTTTTAAAGACACCGTTTGAAAATGGTTGGTTAACGTTTCAAATGCATAATCTTCCTTGTAAACCCAATCTTCTAAATAAAAATTATGGTATTCTTCTCCAAAGATTTCTTTAAAATCATTTTTATTGTTTTTAGGAATTAAGACTTCACTTGGATTAAAATTTTGCAATAATTTATCAATGTAATCTTCAGATCCTTGAGCTGTTAAAAATTCACCCGTAGAAACGTCTAAAAACGAAATTCCAATGGCTTTTTTACCAAAGTAAATGGATGCCAAAAAATTATTAGTTTTAGAATGTAAAACCTCATCATTCATGGAAACTCCAGGAGTAACCAATTCAGTAACACCTCTTTTGACAATAGTTTTGGTCATTTTAGGGTCTTCTAGTTGGTCACAAATAGCAACTCTAAGACCTGCTTTTACCAATTTTGGCAAATACGTATTTATCGAATGGTGTGGAAAACCCGCCAAGGCAGTTTCTGTTTCTGATCCCGCACCTCTTTTTGTAAGTGTAATTCCAAGTATTTTTGACGCTCGAACCGCATCTTCTCCAAAAGTTTCATAAAAATCTCCAACACGAAACAACAAACAAGCATCCGGATACTTCCTTTTGATCTCGTTATATTGCTTCATTAACGGGGTTTCCTTAACTTCTTTTTCTTTAGCTGCCAACGTAAACTATTTAATAAATGGATATGATTTTTTCTAAAAGCGAATTTAATTATTTTTAAACTGAAATTAGGTGTTTCGAAAATTAATTTAAATTTAAGATAATTTTATATCTAGAATTGATTTTTTTCTTTAGATTTGTTCTATAATTTAATTAAAATAAAATGAAAAAGATATTTTTATTTGCAATGTTAACAGTTTTAGGGGTTACTACTTCTAACGCTCAAGATTCAAAAAAAGCTAAAGTTTCTGCAGAAACTAAAACAATTGCTCCAAAATTAGATGGTGCAGGAATGGTTTTCGAAACTGAAACTATAGATTATGGAACAATCGAACACAATTCTAATGGTGATCGTAAATTTGTTTTTACAAATAATGGTAACAAGCCATTAATTATTACAAATGCTCAAGGATCATGCGGATGTACTGTTCCAACAACTCCAAAAGAGCCAATCGCTCCAGGAGCAAAAGGTGAAATTGGGGTTAAGTATGCTACAGACAGAGTTGGTGCATTTACTAAAACAGTTACTGTAAGTTCTAATGCTGATGGACAACCAACAAAAGTTTTGACAATTAAAGGTACTGTTTTACCAGATCCAACTCCAGCTACTCCAGTTGTACCAAAAAGCTAAATATATTTTATATATAACAAAAGCTTCCTTAAACAGGGAGCTTTTTTTTTGAACCTTGAATAAATTATGCGCAAACTAGAAAACAGTGAATTAAATAGAATATCAATTGACGATTTTAAAGATGCTTCCAAAACGCCTTTAATAATTGTTCTTGACGACATCCGAAGCTTGAATAACATTGGGTCTGTATTTAGAACCTCAGATGCATTTTTAGTTGAAAAAATATTTCTTTGTGGAATTACGGCCACTCCACCTAATAAAGAAATTCATAAAACTGCACTAGGAGCTACTGAAACTGTAGCTTGGGAGCATTCAGAAAATGTACTTGAAGTAATTGAAAAATTAAAATCAGAAGGTGTAAAAGTTTTTGCAATTGAACAGGTTGAAAGCGCAATATTCTTACAAGATTTTGAAATTGAGAAAAATCAAAAATACGCTTTAGTTTTTGGAAATGAAGTTTTTGGTGTAGCTCAAGAAGCAGTAGAAATTTGCGATGGAACGATAGAAATCCCTCAATTAGGAACCAAACATTCTTTAAATATTGCTGTTAGCGCAGGAATTGTAATTTGGGATTTTTTCAAAAAAATGAGGTAATTTACTCCTCCATTTTTTTTCTAATTTCATCCAAAATATAAACATAATCACTTTGATTTTTTACAAAATCTCGGTCGGAAACATCAATAACCAAAACGTTTAAATTAGTTTGCGAATTGATGTAATCCAAATACCCTTTGTTGATTTTATCCAAATAGTCAGCAGGAATTTCTTGCTCGTAACTTCTACCTCTTCGTTTTATATTTTGCAATAATCGATCTGTATTTTGATACAAATAAACATACAAATCGGGTTTCGGCATTTCTTTATAAATAATATCAAACAACGTTTTATAGAGTCTGAATTCATCCTCTTGCAAAGTTACTTTTGCAAATATTAACGATTTAAAGATGTGATAATCGGCAACAATAAAGTCTTTGAATAAGTCAAATTGCGCTAAATCATCAGATAATTGTTGGTATCTATCTGCCAAAAAAGACATTTCTAGAGGAAAAGCATATCGGTTTTGATCTTTATAAAATTTAGGTAAAAATGGGTTGTCGGCAAAGCGCTCAAATACTGTTTTTGCATTAAAATCTTGTGCAATTTTTTCCGCAAGTGTCGTTTTTCCAGCACCAATATTCCCTTCAATAGCAATGTAATTGTATTGTTGTAGATTGTATTTTTCTATTGGCAACTCCAAATCAGAAATTACTTTACAACTGCTTTTGTCTTCACAAATAGCTATCAATTCTTGAGTTGATTTTTGAAGAACCGGATGAATAAATTCTAATTGTAAGTCATTCATTGGAATTAATACAAACAATCGCTTTTGCATTTGCGGATGCGGAACAACTAAAGTTGCTGTATTTATTATGTCATTTTCAAAACTAACAATATCGACATCTATAATTCTGGGCTGGTAACCTTCTTGCAAACTTCTAATTCTACCCAGTTTTTTTTCAATTTTTAAAAGTCCGGACAATAGCTTTTGAGCTGATTTATGGGTGTGAATTGCAATTGCGCAATTGTAAAATGAGTCACTTTCAAAACCCCAAGAAGGAGATTCATATAACTTTGAAACTGAAAACACCGTTCCCATCTCCAATTGTATCAATTGAATGCATTTTTGAATGTTTTCAAGACGATTCCCTTGATTACTTCCAATTGATAAAATGGCTTGGTTTTGGACTTTCATATTAACTGCAAATTAACAAAAGAAAATGAGAATAAAACTATATTTGCAATGAGTGTTAATAAATTTATTTGAGGTTAATACATAAACTCCAATTAACCTCGTTATATCATCAGCTCGATTTACATTATTCTAAATTAACCCCATGAAAAAGAAAATTCTAAAAATTACAGGAATAACTTTACTATCAATAATTGCTTTACTAATTGCAATTCCCTATTTTTTCAAAGATCAAATCAATGCAAAAATTTTGGAATCTATAAACAATAGCGTTGATGCTAAAGTATCTTTTGTAGATGCCGATTTGAGTTTGCTGAAGAGTTTTCCCCAAGCAAATGTTACAATTGAAAAATTAAGTATAGTAAATAACGCTCCGTTTAAAGGAGATACACTGGTTTATTTAGGAGAATTAAACTTAAAAATGTCGGTAAAAGAATTATTTAAATCTAAGGAAGAGGCTATCAATATAGAAGCAATTTCTTCAAAAAATGGTTTGATAAATATCATTTTCAATAAAGATGGAATTGGAAACTTTGAAATTGCCTTAAAAAATAAAGAGGCAGATAAAAGTAAAAGCAAACCGATGTCATTAAAAATAAAGGAATATTCGATTGAGAATTATACCTTTCAATATTATGACGAAAGTTCAAAAATCAGAATGAAATTAGACAGTTTGAACCATTCTGGAAGTGGTGATTTTGCTTCTTCAAAATTGGATTTAGTTACAAAATCAGCGGCGAATGTTAGTTTGGATATGGACAAAATCAATTACATGAAAAAAGTACCAGTTACATTGGATGCGGTTTTAGGAATTGATTTAGAGAAAAGTAAATACACATTTAAGGAAAATAAAGCGCACATCAATAAATTACCTTTAGAATTTGATGGATTTTTACAAATGGTTGCAAATGGTCAGAATTATGATTTGAAATTCAAAACACCAACTTCATCATTTGAGAATTTCTTAGGTTTGGTTCCTTCAGGATATTCTGGAAGCATAAAAGACGTGAAAACAACTGGTGAATTTACAGTCAATGGTTTTGCAAAAGGTTTATTTTCAGACACGACAGTTCCAAAATTTAATATCGAAATAGCATCGAATAATGCTTCATTTCAGTATCCAAACTTACCAAAATCGGTACGAAATATTGTGATTGATACTAAGATAATCAATGAAACCGGTATATTAAATGATACTTATTTAAATTTAGATAAAATCTCATTCAAAATTGACCAAGATGTATTTGAAGCTAAAGCAACTATTAGAAACATCACAAAAAATGCTTTAGTTGACGCGTCGTTAAAAGGAAAAATTAACTTATCTAATTTATCAAAAGCATATCCGATTAAAATGGAGAAACCACTTTCGGGGATTTTAAAAGCGGATGTAAAAACGAAATTTGACATGGAATCGGTAAATAAAAGTAATTATCAAAATATCGATAATTCAGGAACTATCAGCTTGACTGGATTTAATTATTCTGATGAAAAAGGGAAGAAAATGGCAATTTCAAGCGCAATTGTTCAATTTAATCCGAGTCGAGTGAATCTTCAAGAATTTAAGGCAACTACTGGAAAAAGCGATATTAATTTGTCAGGTGTTTTAGATAATTTTTATGGGTTTCTGTTTAAAAAACAAGAGCTGAAAGGAAATTTCAATATGAGTTCTGATCAAATTGCAGTTTCGGATTTCCTTACTTCCGATGAAGAGAAAAAAGAAAATACTACGGGTTCAGCAATGAAAATTCCTAGTTTTTTGAATTGTACATTAACAGCTAAAGCAAATAAAGTACTTTATGATAACTTGACTTTAACGGCCGTTTCAGGAAAATTAATTATAAAAGATCAAAGAGTAACATTAGAAAATGGAAAAACTTCCCTATTTGGAGGCACTATTTCATTTGACGGAAGAGTATCAACAAAAGAGAAAACTCCTAATTTCAAAATGGATTTAGGGATGAACCAAGTTGATGTTCAGCAAACGTTTACACAATTGGAAATGATGAAAAAAATTGCTCCGATTGCTGGGGTAATCAATGGAAAATTAAATTCAAGCATTACTTTATCTGGTAATTTAGATTCTAAAAGCATGACTCCAGATTTAAATACACTTTCTGGGAATTTAGCTGGAAAGTTAGCTTCTACTTCGTTAAATCCTTCCAATTCAAATGTGTTGAAGAGTTTAGGCTCCAATTTGAAGTTTCTTGATTTACAGCAATTGAATTTAAACGATGTGAAAGCCAATTTAATTTTTAAGAATGGAAAAGTTGAAGTAAGCCCTTTTGATGTAAAATATCAAGATATAAAAGCGACTATTAATGGAACCCACGGCTTTGACCAGGTGATGAATTACAATATCAAAATGGATGTTCCTGCAAAATATTTAGGAAACGAGGCCAATAAATTAATTGCGAAATTATCTACTTCCGATGCCAATAAAATTGAAAATATACCTGTAAATGCAATATTAACAGGAAGTTTCAAAAGTCCGAAAGTGACCACTGATATGAAAAGTGCAGTTACAAATTTGACGAACCAATTGGTGAAACAACAAAAAGATAAATTATTAAATCAAGGTAAAAACACATTAAAAGAGCTGCTAAATGGATCTAAAAAAGATACTACAAGCAATCAAAAAGAAGATATAAAATCGAAAGCAGAGGGTTTATTGAAAGGTTTATTCAGAAAGTAATTACACTTCAAGTCTAACGATATATCCTTCATTACCTCTAATGTTGAAAACTGTGCCGTCTTCAAAAATTAGATATTGACCTTTAATTCCAATTAATTTACCACTATAATTTGGGGTTTTATCCAGACTTAAACTGTTTATTTTTGAAGGATATTCTAGAACTGGGTAATTCATTTCATACAAATCGTTTTTCTCTAAATGAAAATATTGCTGAACTTCATCTGGCAATAACGACTGTAGTTTTTCACGTTCTTTAATTAAATCAGTGAAAACGATATCATTGGTTAGCATTTTACGCCAATTAGTTTTATCAGCAAAATGGCTTTTTAGCGCTACCTCGGTAATTCCAGCAAGGTAACGATTGGGAACTTCAACTATAGAAATGGCTTTTTCGGCACCTTGATCAATCCAACGAGTTGGGACTTGCGTTTTACGTGTAACCCCTACTTTCACTTCACTCGACAAAGCTAAATATACAATATGAGGCTGCAATTGAACTTTTTCTTCATAAGCTAAATCACGGTCTTGAATTCCTAAATGAGCAGTACTTAATTCAGGTTTCATAATCCAATCGCCAACAGCGGGACTTAAGAAAAAACAATCATAACAAAAACCTTGACGAAAAATTTTCTTCTTTTTTCCACAATTCAAACATTGGAAACCAACAAAATTGATCTCAATATTTTTATTCAATAATTGATTTACATTTAGAAAACTATCTTGAAAAATCAAAAAATATTGAATTGGAGTTTCAAACTGTGTTTGCATTTTATTTAGAACGCCTTCGTATGTCATTATTGAAAAGTTTAAGGTATAAAGTATAAAGTTCCGTAAAATTTGCTATTTTTGGTAAAGTTAGCATTTGTTTACCGTTTAACAAATCTAAAAGTGGAAAACTAAATCTAAAATTGAAATGCCAATTTCTATTATCAATTCATTTGCCTCTTGGGTTTTAAAACAGCGCATTCACCAGATTGAGCTTTTTTTAAAATACCCTAACGAAGTTCAAGAAGAATTGCTTTTGAATTTAATTCGATCGGCAGAAAAAACTACTATCGGAATAGAATACGGCTATGAATCAATTAAAACGTATGCCACTTTTACAGAACGGGTTCCTATTTCAACCTATGAAGATTTACAGCCATTAATTGAGCGAACTCGCTTGGGAGAACAAAATGTGTTTTGGAATACTCCAGTAAAATGGTTTGCAAAATCAAGTGGGACAACCAATGCAAAAAGTAAATTTATTCCTGTGAGTAATGAAGCTCTAGAAAATTGTCATTACAAGGGCAGTAAAGATTTATTGTGCATGTATTTGAATAATAATGAAAATTCAGGACTATTTGTAGGGAAAAGTTTACGATTGGGAGGAAGTTCACAAATATACGAGGACAACAATACTTTTTTTGGTGATTTATCGGCGATATTAATTGAGAACATGCCTATTTGGGCTGAATTTATTAGTACACCAAGTAATAGAATTTCCTTAATGAGTGAGTGGGAAACGAAAATTACTGCAATTATAAATGAAACAAAAAACGAAAACGTAACTAGTTTTGCTGGAGTTCCTTCGTGGATGTTGGTTTTACTAAATAAAGTACTTGAAGAAACAGGTAAATCAAATTTATTGGAATTATGGCCAAATCTTGAAGTATATTTCCATGGAGGAGTAAATTTTGATCCTTATAGAGAACAATATCAAAAAATAGTTCCCAACTCAGATTTTAAATATTACGAAATTTATAATGCATCCGAAGGATTTTTTGCGATTCAAGATAGAAATGATTCCAATGAATTATTACTAATGTTGGATTATGGGATTTTTTATGAATTCATTCCAATGGATGTTTTTGGAACGACAAACCAATATGCAATTCGCTTGTGCGATGTAGAATTAAATAAAAATTATGCGATTGTAATAACAACAAACTCTGGTTTGTGGCGCTATATGATTGGAGACACCATCCGATTTACCTCATTAAACCCCTACAGAATTAGAGTTACGGGAAGAACAAAACACCATATCAATGTTTTTGGCGAGGAGTTAATGGTTGAAAATACCGACCGAGCTATTGCTAAAGCGTGTCAAATCACCAATACGGAAGTGGTGGATTATACTGTAGCTCCTATTTTCATGAAAGGCAAAGAAAAAGGCGCTCATGAATGGATGATTGAATTCAAGAACAACCCTTCAGATGCGGCTGGTTTTGCAAAAATTTTGGATGAAACGTTACAAACATTAAACTCTGATTATGAAGCCAAACGTTATAATAACATGACTTTAAATCAATTGAAAATAAATATTGCCCGTCCGAATTTATTTTATGAATGGTTGAAAGACCAAAATAAATTAGGAGGTCAGCACAAAATTCCAAGGTTGTCCAATCAACGGGATTATTTGGAGAAATTGAAGGGAATGCAGATTATAAAATAAAAAACCGTCTAATAATAGACGGTTTTTTATTTATTTACGACGCTATTTCCAAGCGCTTCAGCAAGTTTTTGCTCAACGTGTGTTGTGCATATTCTTTATCGATATCCAAGGTTTTTTCGTCGGAACTTGGCAAATCATACATCGCATCAGTAAGAATCGCTTCGCATAAAGAGCGCAATCCACGAGCGCCTAATTTATATTCTAAGGCTTTATCAACGATAAAATCTAGCGCTTCATCTGAAATATTGAACTCCACTTCGTCCATTAAAAACAACTTTTTGTATTGCTTTATTAGGGCGTTTTTCGGCTCCGTTAAAATAGCACGCAACGTTTCTCTGTCTAATGGATCCATGTGGGTTAAAACTGGTAAACGACCAATTATTTCGGGAATCAAACCAAAATCTTTGATGTCTTTTGGGATGATATATTGCAACAAATTGTCTTTATTGATGTTGTCAGCATTTTTTGAAGAACTATAACCCATCGCTTGACGGTTCAATCTTTTGGAAATTATTTTTTCAATTCCATCAAAAGCACCTCCGGCAATAAACAAAATATTTTGAGTATTTACTTCAACAAATTTTTGGTCTGGGTGTTTCCTACCTCCTTTTGGTGGCACATTTACAACAGTTCCTTCAAGTAACTTTAATAATGCCTGTTGAACACCTTCACCCGAAACATCACGAGTAATGGAAGGATTGTCACCTTTACGAGAAATTTTATCAATTTCATCAATAAAAACAATTCCTCTTTCGGCTTTAGCCACATCATAATCGGCAGCTTGTAGAAGGCGCGTTAAAATACTTTCAACATCTTCACCAACATATCCTGCTTCTGTTAATACAGTTGCATCAACAATAGCCAAAGGAACATCAAGCATTTTTGCAATGGTTTTTGCAACCAATGTTTTTCCGGTACCTGTTTGACCCACCATAATAATATTGGATTTTTCAATCTCCACTTCATCTTCTAATTCTTGTTGCATCAATCTTTTATAATGATTGTAAACTGCAACCGCCATTACTTTTTTGGTTTGGTCTTGACCGATAACATATTTATCTAGAAATGCACGAATTTCTTTTGGCTTTCTAAGAACTAAATCGCCAACATTAGTTTTTACATTAGACTTCAATTCCTCAACCACAATACCATTTGCTTGCTCAATACATTTATCACAAATGTGCGCATCTATCCCAGCAATCAATAAATTGGTTTCTGGTTTTTTTCTTCCACAGAAGGAACATTCTAATTTTTCTTTTGCCATTTTTTTTTGATTGATAGTTGATGGTTGATAGTTGGTGGTAAAGTACCAACAACAATCAACCATTAACCAATAACTATTTAACCTCTTCTCAACACTTCATCAATCATTCCGTACTCTTTTGCTTCATCGGCAATCATCCAATAATCGCGTTCAGAATCCATATGTACTTTTTCAAAAGATTGTCCTGAATGTTTAGAAATTATTTGATACAATTCGTCTTTTAGCTTTAATATTTCACGCAAGTTGATTTCCATATCGGTAGCAACTCCTTTTGCTCCTCCTGAAGGTTGGTGAATCATAACTCTTGAATGAGGTAATGCAGAACGTTTTCCTTCAGCACCTGCACACAATAAAACAGCTCCCATTGAAGCAGCCATTCCGGTACAAATTGTAGCAACATCAGGCTTAATGTACTGCATGGTGTCATAAATTCCTAAACCAGCATAAACGCTACCACCCGGAGAATTGATGTAAATTTGAATGTCTTTGGAAGAATCTGCGCTTTCCAAAAACAACAATTGTGCTTGTACGATATTTGCAATTTTATCGTCAATTCCTGTTCCCATGAAGATAATTCTATCCATCATTAATCTAGAAAAAACATCCAATTGAGAAACGTTTAAATGGCGTTCTTCAATAATATATGGAGTCATTCCTTTTGGCGTCATTGCATTTACAAGTTTATCGTAATACAAATTATTAACTCCTTGATGCTTTGTTGCAAACTTCTTAAATTCGTTAGAGTAATTCATTTTTTTATTATTAATAAGTTTAATATATTGACTAGATTCTTCACAAAGTTAATGCAAAGCATTAAATAAAAGAGTGCCAAAAAAATAAATTTCTGACACTCAAATATAATTCTTTTTTATTGTTTATCAAATGAAAACTGACTAATCTAGAATTTATTCTCCGTAGAAAGCAGCGATAAATTCAGGATAAGTAACTTTCTTTTCTTTAGCATTTGCTTTTTCTTTGAAAAGAAGTAATAATTTTTCACCAACCACTTGATCAGAAAGTTTTTTAACTTCTTCTTGGTTTGCCAATACTCTAGCAACAATTCCTTGAACTTCTTCATCTGTAGGATTCATTTGTCCGAATTGTGCCATTTGTTGTCTGATTGACTTAGCTGTAAATTCTTTCAAGTCTTCAAAGGTAACTTGGATATTTGACTGGCTTAATGCTCTTCCTTCAATTAATTGGTAACGCAACCCTTTCTCCGATTTTTCGTACTCAATTGCTGCTTCTTCAGCAGATAATTTTTTCTCACCAACAGTTTGCAACCATCTTTTCAAGAAATCAGCTGGTAAGTCAAATTTGGTGTTTTCAACCAAGAAATTAGTTACATCAGACAATAATTTTTGATCTGCTTGTTGAGCAAATTGCAATTCAGCATCTTCTTTAATTTTAGCTTTTAAATCCGCTAATGAAGAAACGGCACCTGGTCCGAAAAGTTTATCAAATAATTCTTGATTCAATTCTGCCAATTCAGTTCCGTTAATATTTTCGATAGTAAATTCAACGTCGATTGCTAAACCATGAACATCATCGTGACCTACTTTCATTACGTCCATCAATTGATGATCATCCTCAAAAAGGCCTTTTGTATTAACAGTAACAACATCTCCGGCTTTTTTACCAACAAATTTTGCACCTGTTTTTTTATCTTTAAATATAGAAATATTAAAAGTATATGGAGAATTAATTCCTTTTTCAACATTGGTAAAAGTTCCAGAAATATCAGAACTTTCTTCAACTACAGTTTGAGGAATTGGAGTACCAAATTGTTTTTGGATACGAACAACTTGCTCGTCAATTAACTTATCGTCAGCCGTTACCACATATTTAATAATATTGTTTTTAGCTTCTAGATCTAGGTCAAAATTTGGAACTAATCCAATTTCATATTCGAATTCCATTTCTTCATTATCCCAAGGAAAATCAGGATTTTCTTTAGCTAATGGAGTACCAAGAAGATTCAAACGCTCTGATTGAATGTATCTTTCCAATGCCAATTCAACCACTTTCTTTACTTCTTCAATTTTAATTGCTCTTCCGTATTGTTTTTCAACTAAATCTCTAGGCACAGCACCTTTTCTAAAACCTTTTACTGTTGCCAATGGCATTTTTTCATTGATTCTTTTTTGTACTTGACCTTTGTAATCCATATGAACTACTTTCAAAACAATTACTTCATTTACAGCATTTATTGCTACTCTTTTGATATCCATTTTCTTTCTTATTTTCTTAATAAAATTGGGTTGCAAAAATATAATTTTTTTACGACCTAAACAAGTTTAATAAATCTGCAAACAAATAATCCTATTTGCTTTTAAAAAATTCGTTAAAAAAGAACCGATTTGTTTCCTACATTAACTTAATATAGTACTTTAGTGGCTCGAAAAATAATTCAATTGAACACCTCGTTTTCATTCAAAATTTTTAATTCAACCTCAGAATTTCCAAGCAATTGGAATGATTTTTCCGCGAATAACATTTTCTTTTCAAAAGAGTATTTACATATTTTAGAAGTTTCTTCACCCAATAACATTTCAAGCAATTTCATTGGATTGTTCCAAAATAAAAAATTAGTTGGTGTTGCTTTAACGCAATTCAATAATTTGAGTTTGGTGAATTCTTATGGCGAAAGAGATAATTGCATAAAAAACAAAATTAGAACTGTTGTGTTCAAAAATTTTAGTTCCAACGTACTTGTTGTTGGTAATAATACCTTAACTGGGCAAAATACGTTTTGTTTTTCAAAAGAAGTTCCTGCTAAAGAATTAGTAAGTTTACTTTATAAAGCGGTCGAGGAATTGCAAAGACAAATTGAGAAAAATGGGCAAAAAGTTCACTTAGTTATTTACAAAGATTTTCCTGAATTTCAAATTCCTTTATTCGAATTACCTGAATTTAGTTCGTTTTACAAATTCACTACACAGCCCAACATGCTATTTTCTATTAAAGACCATTGGCATACTTTTGATGATTATGTAGCAGATTTAAGTAAGAAATATCGAGACCAATTTAAACGTGCTCGAAAAAAATCGGAAGGTATTACTAAAAGAAAATTTTCATTAGAAGACATTGAAAATTATAAAGATAGAATTGTTGAATTGTATTTAAATGTTGCCAAAAAAGCTCCTTTCAATACTTTTTTTCTTAATGATGATCATTTTGAGATTTTTAAAAAAGCCTTGAATGACAAATTTTTATTTTACGGTTATTTTAAAGACGAAACTTTAATAGGTTTCAATACTTTGATAAAAAACGGAAAAGACATTGATACTTATTTTCTCGGTTACGATGAAAAATGCCAACGAGAAAGAATGTTGTATTTGAATATGCTTTACGATATGATTGGTTATTCTATCAATAAAGGTTTCAAAAGAATTGTTTTCGCGAGAACAGCCTTAGAAATAAAAAGTTCGGTGGGTGCTAATCCGGAAGATTTACATGGATTTATGAGGCACAACAATCGATTAATTAATTTCTTTATTCCTAAATTATTTCACTATTTTGAACCTAAAGTGGAATGGATTGAAAGATATCCTTTTAAGTAAACTATAGGTTATCAATTTCTTCCTGAACTACTTCCCAATCAAAAAGTAATTGTTCTAAATCTGCTTTTTTCTTATTGTAAGCAACAAAAAAATCGGCATTTTCAACATGTTTATCATAATTTGAAGCTACCATTTTATCGTCATTTTGAATGTCAATTTCCAAATGTTTAATTTGACTTTCAATTTTACTTAAACGGTTATAAAGGGCCTTGTTTTTCTTCTGGTCTTCATAGGAAGCTTTGTTGTTTTCCTTAGCAGTATCTTGTTTCGCAACGTCTTTTTTCTCCACTTCACGCATGTTTTCCAAATTGCGCTGCTCAAGGAAATAGTTTACATCACCCAAGTATTCTTTGATTTTTTGGTCTTTAAATTCATAAACCAAATTCGACATTCCTTGAAGAAAATCCCTATCGTGAGAAACCAATAATAACGTTCCTTCATACTTTTGCAAGGCTGCTTTAAGAACATTTTTAGATTTAATATCCAAGTGATTTGTTGGCTCATCCATCACTAAAACATTAATCGGCTGCAGCAATAATTTACATAATGCCAATCGGTTTCGTTCTCCCCCAGAAAGTACTTTTACCTTTTTCTCTACGTCATCACCACGAAATAAAAAGGAACCTAACATGTCACGAACTTTAGATCTATTAGTGTCGTTAGCTGCGTCTTCCATAGTTTGAAGCAACGTAATTTCACCATCTAAATATTCGGCTTGATTTTGAGCGAAATAACCCACTTGGACGTTATGCCCTAATTTAATTTCCCCTTGAAATTCAAATTCGTTTACAATTGCTTTTATAAAAGTAGATTTTCCTTGACCATTTTGGCCAACGAAAGCAATTTTACTTCCACGTTCAACTAAAAGGGAAATGTCTTTTAAAATCGTTTTATCGCCGTAACTTTTAGTTACATTTTCAGCTTCAATAACAACTTTTCCTGGGACTTTTGACACCGGAAAAGAAATATTCATCACCGAATTGTCATCTTCATCTACTTCAATTCGTTCTACTTTATCTAGCTTTTTGATAAGAGATTGCGCCATCGAGGCTTTAGAAGCTTTGGCGCGAAACTTTTCAATTAGTTTTTCTGTTTCTTCAATTTTCTTGGCTTGATTTTTTTGGGTAGCCAATTGTTTCTCTCGAATTTCATGACGTAATTCCAAATATTCAGAATACGGCTTGTTGAAATCGTACGCTTTTCCTAATGAAATTTCGATCGTTCTATTGGTAACATTATCCAAAAACATTTTATCGTGTGATACAATTACCACAACTCCAGGATAATTTCTTAGGAAACTTTCTAACCAAATGATACTTTCAATATCAAGGTGATTCGTAGGCTCATCGAGTAACAAAACATCATTGGATTGTAATAATAATTTTGCCAATTCAATTCTCATTCTCCAACCCCCAGAAAAAGTTTCCGTTTGGTTATTGAAATCTTCTCTTTTGAATCCTAATCCTAGTAGAATTTTTTCGGTATCACCTACATAATTATAACCTCCTAATAATTCAAATCGATGGGTATAATCGGATAAATCTTCAATAATTTGGCTGTATTCCTCACTTTCATAATCGGTTCTAGTTACCAATAAATGGTTTATTTGCTCCAGCTTTTTCTCTACAATTTTAATTTCTGTAAATGCTTCATAGGCTTCTTCCAAAACAGTTCTTCCGTGTTCAAAATCGATGTCTTGACGAAGAAAACCCAACTTCACTTCCTTTTCTTGTGAAATAACACCCGAATCGGGAGCAAAATCTCTAGCTAATATTTTCAACATGGTAGATTTTCCAGCACCATTTTTCCCCACCAAACCCACTCGATCACCAGCACCCAAACGAAAGGTCACTTCTTCAAATAAATAAGTACCTCCAAAAGAAACTGATAAGTTGTGTATATTAAGCATTAATTATGATTTTTTAAAAATTGTATGATTAAATTTGCATACCGAAAAACGGTAATTTAAAATTTTTTGCAAATGTTAAAAAAAGGATCCAAATTAAATAGTATTTTAACAGGAAGTTGTCCTAAATGTCAAAATGAGAGCATGTATAAGGAAAAAAACATGCTAAAACTGACGAAAATCCTATCAATGAATGAATATTGTGGACACTGCGGATTGAAATACCAAATTGAACCTTCCTTTTTTTATGGGGCAATGTATGTGAGTTATGCTTTAAATGTTGCCGTTGGAGTAGCTGCTTTTATAATTTCTTATGTGTTTTGTAGTTCTAGTTTGAAACAAGCTTTTATTGCAATTATAATTTCAATGATCGTCGCATTTCCCTTTGTATTGCGATTATCTAGAAATATTTACATCAATATGTTTGTTGATTACGACGAGAATTTCAAACAATAACTAGATTTTCTTTTCGTATCTTTTAATATCAATAGCCTTATCCAGCGGTTTTTGATGTTCAATTGAATTAAATAATTCGATTGCCATCGACGGTCCTAACATAACGCCACGTGTTCCTAGACCGTTTAATATATGCAATTGAGGAAATTTGGGATGAGTTCCAATAAGTGGTTTTCTATCTCTCACAGTTGGTCTAATACCCGCAAAATGATCCATTATCTCAAACTTGCAATCTAAAATTTCATGAATTCTATCTAGGAGTTCTTTTTTTCCGTCTTCCTTAGGAATATTGGTTTTATCTTGCCAATTATACGTTGCACCCACTTTGAATAAATCATTCCCTAAAGGCAAAATAAAGACGCTTGTATTAATAATTACATCTAGATTAAGTTCAGGAGCTTTAATTATAAACAACTCCCCTTTAGTACCATCTAATGGGAGATAATTGAAATAGGGATTGGCGTGTAATCCAAAACCTTCAGCAAAGATGATTTGTTTTGCTTTTATTTGTTTGTACTCAATAAAACCATCATTAAATTGAATGGATTGATAATCGAAAGTTTCTTGAATTAATAGCTTATTTTCTAATAAATACTTTTTGTAGGCATCCAATAACAATTTGGTATCAACATAACCTGTTTGTAGTACTTCACCATAATCAAAAGGCGAATTTATACCCGAGTATTTTGTCTTTACTAAATCCAAAGATAAAAAAGGAGCCAGCATTTTATTATCAGAGGCGGCAAACCAGTTGTTTTGTTCTTCAACGGAGAAGAATTTACGTAGAATAGGAATTTTAAAATCTACTTTAATATTAAGTTTAGATTCTAATTTTTGGTAAAACTGATTAAGGATTTCTAATTGTTGTTCGGCTTGCCAAACTTCGCTAAACCGCTTTAAAATAACGGGATTATAAAGACCACCAGCTATTAAAGACGAGCTTTGAGAATGATTGTCAATAATTAAAATTGATTTCTGGTGATGCATCGCCGTTTCGGCAAATGAAATACCTGCTAAACCTGAACCAACAATTAAATAATCTATCATTTATAGGAGTTTAAAGAAGAAAAAAATAAATAACAAGAGATTTGTTTAAAATAAAAAACTCTTATCAATGATAAGAGTTTTAATTTAAATATTGAATATTAGTAATTCCATAGATCGTGTTCGAAATCACGAATTTTGTCTTTTACTCTTTCCGCTTCTAATAGTTGATCCATAGCATTATTAGGCTTGTACTTTTCGATCATTCTATCACCTTGTACATTTTCCTCTTTGTAAATTACAGCATTAAAATGTCTAGAAAGCAATAAATCATCAAAATTAATTGGTTTAGAGCTATTTCTATCGTTGAAAGTAGGATTAAGTTTTAAAATATTTCTAATTGCAGGGTAGTAAACCCAAAACAAAACATCCGGAGCACTCATTTCTTCGTAAATCTTTAGTTTTGCTTTCTTCTCATCCTCTTGTTGAGGAGTTAAAAGAGTACCTTGATTTGCAACTATTTGAGTATACTCATCTTCTATTTCTTGTTGCCCCATAGTTGCGTCAACAATACTTTTTGCTGACGATGCAACTGGTGCTATTGCGATTAAACGGTATTTTAATTCAGCCAATCTTTTATCAAAGTACCAATATCCTTGAATTTTGTATCCTTTAACATCAACAGCGTTTAATTCTGCCGTTTTATAATCAGGACCCTCTTTTAGTTTCTTGTCTTCAATTAATTTCAAGCATAATTTTCTATATCCAGATGGATCTACAGCAGGATCAATTTTTGAAGGATTGAAATTTTTAGTAACATTTTCATCTCCATCTTTTGTTAATCTAAAGTCATTGAATTTACTTTCGGCTTCAGCTGCATCAAGAGGAATGCTAAAATAGTCATCTTGAAAACAAAAATCTTTAATGTTAATTTTGTTTTTTTCGCCCGATTGAACATATTCCCTTAAAACATCAAAAAGAGGCTTTCTATCCATCAAAGGTTTTGTAGGATAGTACAAAGGGAAATTAATTCTTTGGTCGATATCGATAAACTCCCATACTCTTTTACCAAACATCACATCACGGTCATCAATATAACCATAATCCAAAGGTTTTGTATTGTCATACTTTATTTGATTAGCAGTTTTTAAGCCTATTTCAATTGGCTTTTTTGCATTCAATAAATTTGACTGACCAATACAATTAAGTGAAGTCAATAAAAATAAAATAAAAGAATATCTTAACATATTATATAATTTTAGTTATTAATTCTAAACGAACAAGAAAAAACAGTTTTAGGCTTAATACCTGTGTTAGTTACAACTTGTATTTGATCAATCAAAATAACATCATTTTTCCCTAAATTCTTAATAGCATTCGCAGCTGCAGGACTTAAAGAACCTCCAGGACATGGATAGCTTACTTTATTAATTACGGCATTAAATGATTTTACAGTAGCAGTAACTTTATAATCTTTACCAAAATCACCGAAATCAGCAGTAATTGTAGCAGAAGAAATCTCTCCTTTAGAACCAATTGTAGTTCCGGCTTTTCCGTTCAGTAAAGCCGTTGCAGGAGGAATGTCTTTTACTCTAAATTTTTGTTTATCGCTAACTGATTTTCCATCAGGTAATTTTGCATTAACAGTAACGAAAACCTCTTTTCCAGGAAAATCACCTATATTCCATACGTATTGGCTGTTTCCAGATTTTTTAATACCCTGAGCGCTAACTGTTACATTATTATCAGAAATTCCAGGAAATGAAATAGTCATTGGGTTATTCACCCCTTTATAAATCACTTTCATGTTGTCAGAAGAAATTGAAGCTGTGTTTGGTTTAGGAACAACTGCATATTTTCCTTCAATATCAATAGGAATTAGTTTTTCATCTTCTTTAAAAGTGAATTTACCTTTAATATCATGATCTCCAACTGCACCTGCACTCATTTTGAAAATAGCTTGTCCGTTTTCCATAGAAACACTTGCTCCACCAACACTTACAGAAGTTGGAACTGTGGTTTCATCATATCTACCTAAAACTACTCTACCAGTTACTGTTTCGCCTTGGAAAAATAAAGATTTATCCATGATTACAATCGCTTTGTAGTTTTTCATAGAAGCCGTTTGAGCTGTAGTATTTCCAATTAATGCATTGTAAATATCTTGCTCAACTGACTTAACATCGTTTTGAATACTAGTTAATTTAGCGATAGAAGCAATTGCAGGAAAACCTTCAAAATGATACGAAAGGTATTTTTTAGAAACTTTCTCTCTATCAATAACGTTATCAAAATTGAACTTCTTGTTTAAATTCTCAAGGATAATTTTATATTTTACATCTACACCAAAAACTGCTGCGATATCTTTTTTATATTTTTCTAGTTTAGCCATGATTTCTTTTCCCTTAGAGGAATATCCATCTCCTTCAAACCAGTTTTCATCGATGTAACCACCTTTATCCATTTGCTCATATGGAAGTTTACCATCATCTTCTTTTTCAAATTCTTTAGAAACATCGCTTTTTAATGTTCCTAGATAGGTATATAATTCTTTAGAAATCTGTTGCACTTTTTGTGCTTTACTGTAAGGCACTCCAAACTGAGCTGCATTTTCAGATGCTTTTGTCTCTAATGAAGAAAATAAACTGTTATTATAATCTTCTGAGAACTTATTTACCACTTCAAATTTTTCATTCATTAATCCAAAAGCTGAAAGCACTTCTTTGGACATGTTTAATGCTAACATAGCGATGAAAACCAGATACATCAGGTTAATCATCTTCTGTCTAGGGCTTAATTTTCCTCCTGCCATTTTTTCTAATTAGTTTTATTGTTAATTAATATAGTTTAAAAACTAATTATTATTTGTTACTCATTGCAGAAAGCATTCCTCCATAAACATTGTTCAATGAAGACAAGTTTGAAGTTAATGATTGCATTTGTTGGTTTAATTTAACGCTATTTTCAGCAACTTCTTCATTCAATTGAGTAGTTTTAGAAGCGCTATCCAATTGGATTTTATACAATGCGTTGATTGATTCCATTTGTGTAGCAGCCAATGTTAATTCATCGCTGTATTTTTTAGTAGAAGCCAATGATTCAGCTGTTGGAGCAATAGTTTTAGAAGCAGCTTCAAAGTTTTTGATACTGTTTCCTAAGCTAGCCATTAACTCACCATCAATTTTAGCCTCTTTCAACATGGCATCTAATTTTTTAGACAACATTCCTTCAGCATCTCCATCATCATTTGATTTTGCTTTGTTAACTTTAGAAGGTGCAGCGTTTTCATCAACTAACTGTGGGTAAACATTTTCCCATTTGTATTCTGTGTCAACAGGATCAAATGCAGACAATCCAAAAATGAAAGCTTCTGTTAACAATCCAATAATAAGTAATTGACTTGCGCCAGTCCAGTGTTGGATTTTAAATAATGCTCCTACGATTACTACTGCTGCCCCCATTCCGTAAGCAAAGTTCATTGTTTTTTTTGGTATTAATGCCATAATAAAAATAATTTAGTTTAGTTAATGTTTAATTTGTTAATTGTTTATTTGATAATTGTTTATTGTTTAACTTTTTTAGTCAATTTTCCTGTTGTTTGGGTACCCATGTAATCTTGAATTGTTCTGAAACCAATATAACTTCTAGCAGTATCAGCGTATTCAAAATCTCTTGCACTTACTTGAATATAATAAGCCACGTCTTTCCACGAACCGCCTCTTACCACTTTTCTTTTGTTATCTATATCTTGAACAGAAGGGTTCATAGTAGAAGTAAATTCATATGAAACACTTTCATAAGAATCAGCCGTCCATTCTGCAACGTTTCCAGCCATATTGTATAAACCATATCCATTTGGATCATATGATTTTACTTCAACAGTATAAAGCGCATTGTCTGCTGCATAATCTCCTCGGTTAGGTTTGAAATTAGCTAAAAAACACCCTTTGTCGTTTTTTGTATAAGGACCACCCCAAGGATACATTCCAGATTCTAAACCTCCTCTAGCTGCATATTCCCATTCTGCTTCTGAAGGCAATCTGAAAGAATTTACTTGATCTCTCCCCTTTTTCTTTTTGATGTAAGCATTTTTATATGAAGTTCTCCAAGCACAAAATGCTCTTGCCTGAGACCAATTAACACCCACTACTGGATACTGCGCATAGGCTTGGTGCCAGAAATAATCATTGTGCATTGGTTCATTAAAAGAATAATTAAAATCTTTAACCCATGCCGTTGTGTCTGGATATATCGCATCTGATTCTTGCTTAATAAACTTCTCTCTTGGAGTTCCCTTTTTTGCTTTTGCAGCAGCATGAATGTCCATCCAAGTATATGAATAAATTAGTTTATTAGCATCCATTGTTTTTAAACCATTGTAAGAAGCTTCTGGTGATAGATACATTTCATCCATCACTTGAGCATAGGCTTCATCTGGATATTTATTTGTTGCTTTAATTAATTTAGGTTTTCTATTTAGTTTATTATTCCCTAATCCACCCGTTTTATTGAACATGTATTTATCATATGGAGTAGCTTTTGGATTATTAGCTGGATCAGCATTTAAATAGGCATAATCATTAATAGTTCCCTTAGAACCTCCAGAAGCAGCACCCGTTGAAGCACCACCACCCGCTGAACTTCCGCCTGCCATAATTGCTAAATTTTCTCTAATTGTAGAATCTTTTACCCATTCTACAAATTGACGGTATTCGCTATTGCTAATTTCAGTTTCGTCCATGTAAAAAGAACGAACAGTTACTGTTTTAGTGTTTGCGTCTTGAGAATTTGCAGGATCATCACTTGATCTACCCATAATAAATGCACCGCCAGGAATTAAAGCCATACCAAAAGGTTTCTCTGGATGCCATTTTTTTCCTTTTGCCCCAACTAGTTCTCCCTTGTCGCTTGAACCGCCACAGCTAACTAATAAGGATAAAATTGCGGTAAATGCAATAAACTTCTTCATATGCGTTTGTATTATGTGTGTTTTTGTATTTGAGGGCGTAAACCTATTTAATATTTTCATAAAAACCAATTATTTTTGGTTAAAATCGCTGAAAGTCGCGAATTTTTAATTAATTTAATTTTAACTATTTGTTAAACAACGTTTTTTCTTTGTGCTTTCCACCATCTTTCTGGCATTTCATTATTGCAAGCTACAATGTACTCATCGTGTGAACATGGTAATAACGTGTTTCTTTTTAATTTATTATTTAAATGTGAAATAAATGGTATTTCAATCCACCATCTTTCCGTTTTATCACTCTTATAAAAAACCAACTCTTCCTCTTCTAAAGGCACGATATACTTCAAATAATTGTCTTTACTGCCAAACGGATATTCATTTGATCTGTAATGAAAACCCTCAATAAAATACCAAATTATTTGTGAGATCAAAATCGATTCTTGTTCTGAATTACTTTGATTAAAGATACCAAATGAGGTCACTTTATCGCTAATTCCAGCATATCTTGCTAGCGAACAAATTTCTTTTCCATTAAAACCATTAGGAGCAAATTTAACAAAATTTCCTGAATCTGACGATTTTATTGACCCTAAATCCAAACTAACTAAATCGGCATCTCTGAAAACAGGTTCAGCAATTGCTATATTATTGCATACATCTCCCAAACGATAGGCATCAAAAAATAATTTTTCTATCAAATCAATTTCCTCCTGAGAATTATAAAAGGTTTGATAACCAATGTTACAATAATTGAAAAGATTGTTTGGTTCTTCCACTATTATTTTTGTTAAATAGGAGTTGGAAGATAATGGATCACTTTCTTTTCCTAAATCGAATTTACTGTCAACGGAAACCAAGTTCACCATTTGTTCCAATGTATCATAAGCGCGATACATAGAATACGTTAAATCTTGTGAACCGCCAATAACAATTGGGATAATTTTGTTTTTAATCAAACTTGAAACAACACTCCTTAATGCAAAATAAGTATCTTCAATAGTATTTCCTGCAGCAATATCTCCTAAATCGCCAATTGAAGCTTCCCAATTTCCAGGATAAAGTGAATAGAATTCTTTTCGTATTGTAGTTAAATCAACATCGGTAATTGAATTTGAATTGCCTCTATTGTCTAAAACTCCAACTATAGCAATTTTAATTTTATTAAGATCCGGAAATTGTTCGTTGGTATGCAATACAATTTTACTACCCAAATGTTGGGAATTTAATCCACTTACAAGTTCTAGAACTTCATCATTAATAGGTTTTAAAAAATCAAATTCCATTTGTATTATTTCTTTTTAGAGACTGCTTTTTTCGCAGCTGGTTTTTTCGCTGCCGTTTTCTTTGCTGGTGTTTTCTTAGTAATCATTTCCTGAACTTCTGCTAAAGTCAAATTAGCAGCATCAATGTCTTTACTCAATTCGATTTTAAGTTTTCCTTTTAGAATTACTGATCTTCCCCAACGTGCTTTCTCAACAATAATGCCCTCTTCCTTCCAATCGTGAATTACTTTATCGATGTTTTTTTGTAATTTATCTTCAATTAATTCTTCAATATCCGATTGCGATAAATTATCAAAATTGTATTTCCTACTTACATTAATAAATACTCCATTCCATTTTATAAATGGTCCGAAACGACCAACACCTTTTTGCACACCTTCGCCTTTATAAACAGCAATTGGTGCGTCTGCAAGTGTTTTTTCATCAATTAATTCTTGCGCTCTTTCTAGAGTTACATCGGTAGGATTTTCTCCTTTTGGTAAAGAAATAAATGCCGATCCAAATTTGATATAAGGTCCAAAACGACCATTATTAATTTCTATTTCTTCTCCTTTATAAACTCCTAAATTTTTAGGTAATAAGAATAATTTTAAGGCGTCTTCAAGAGTAATATTCCCAATATTTTGATCGGCCATAAGGCTTGCAAACTTCTTATCTTCGTCATCGGAAGCACCAATTTGAGCCATCGGTCCAAATTTCCCTAAACGAACAGAAATTGGTTTACCGCTCTCAGGATGAATCCCTAAAATACGTTCCCCACTTTCTCTTTCTGCGTGTTCTTCTACTTGTTTTACAGAAGGATGGAATTTATCATAAAATTCTTGCATCATTTTAGTCCAATTGACATTTCCCTCGGCAATTTCATCAAAATCTTGTTCCACTTTTGCAGTGAAATTATAATCTAATATTGACTCGAAATTCTTTACCAAGAAATCAGTTACAATAGTTCCAATGTCTGTTGGCACTAATTTTCCTTTATCAGAACCTGTATTTTCTTTAAGAATTTTCTCTGTTAGCTTGCCCGATTGCAATACCAATTGTGCATATTTACGTTCTTGACCTTCAAGATTTCCTTTTTCAACGTACTTTCTATTGATAATAGTTGAAATTGTAGGTGCATAAGTGGATGGTCGGCCAATTCCTAATTCTTCTAATTTTTTTACCAATGAAGCCTCAGTATATCTCGCTGCTGCTCTGGAATATCTTTCGGTTGCAGTAATATAATTGCAATCTAATTTTTCATCAACTTTCATTAAAGGCAACATCCCTTCTTGTTCTTCATCGTCGTCATCGTGTCCTTCAAGATACACTTTTAAGAATCCTTCAAAAAGTAAAACTTCACCTGAAGCAGTAAAAACTTCTCCGTGATTATTGGCTTCAATTTTTACATTGGTTCTTTCTAATTTGGCATCGCTCATTTGAGAAGCTAACGTTCTTTTCCAAATTAAATCGTACAAACGCGCTTGGTCTCTGTCGATATTCACAGTGTGTCGTGACATGTCCGTTGGTCGAATCGCCTCGTGAGCTTCTTGTGCTCCTTTACTTTTATTTACAAAATTTCTTGGATGTGAAAATTCAGCACCGTAAGATTTTACAATTTCAGCTTGAGCGGCATCCATTGCTTCTTTAGAAAGATTTACGCTGTCTGTTCTCATATAAGTAATCAAACCCGCTTCGTATAAACGTTGTGCCAATTGCATGGTAATTCCAACAGGGAAATACAATTTTCTAGCCGCTTCTTGTTGTAAAGTAGAAGTAGTAAACGGTCCGGTTGGTGATTTTTTTGTTGGCTTGGTTTCTAAATCGGCTACTTTATAAGTAGAACCTATATTTTTATTTAAGAAATCTTCGGCTTCTTTTTTCGTATTGAAATTTTTAGGCAATTTAGCCTTAAATGCTTTTCCAGCTTCGTTGGTAAATTCGGCAACGATAGAAAAAGTCGCAACGGCATTAAAATTCTGGATTTCTCTTTCTCTTTCTACAATTAATCGTACAGAAACCGATTGAACACGACCGGCTGAAAGTCCGCCTTTGATTTTTCTCCAAAGTACTGGCGAAAGTTCGTAACCAACTAATCGGTCTAAAACTCTTCGAGCTTGTTGTGCGTTTACCAAATTATAATCGATTTCGCGAGGATTATCGATTGCTTTTAGGATAGCTGTTTTAGTAATTTCGTGAAATACAATTCTTTTAGTTTTGTTTTTATCCAATTTTAATTCTTCGGCTAGGTGCCAAGAAATGGCTTCTCCTTCACGGTCCTCATCACTCGCTAACCAAACCATATCGGCATTTTTAGCTAGTGTTTTTAGTTTGGAAACCAATGCTTTTTTATCGGCAGAAACTTCGTATTTTGGTTTGAACCCATTGGCAACATCTACCCCAATTTCTTTAGATGGTAAATCGGCAATATGACCATAACTTGATTCTACTTGGAAATCACTTCCCAGGAATTTTTCAATAGTTTTGGCTTTTGCAGGAGATTCTACGATTACTAAATTCTTTGTCATTGGATTGTATTTAACTGCGACAAAAGTATATGATTTTTTTAAATATTGCACTTTTGATTTTTTAAAAGTATCAAAATTCATGAAAAATGCCCATTTATATAGAGCGTTTGAAATAGAAAAAAAAATTAAATTGGATATAAAAATCGTCACAATAGCCCCGATTGAAGTGGAAAGCCCGGAGCAAAAAAAGTGTTTTTAGTTTTATGGTTTTATAATAGCGACTGGAGGAAGCTCATTATAAAATCACAAAACAACACTTTTTTGCGAGGACTTGAAGCGGAAAGCGGGAATAGCTACCTAAATAATATAATGTTAATTCTTGGGCTGACAACTTGTCATATTTATTGGAATTGCATTATCTTTGCACTTTATAGTTAATAATGGAAAAAACGATTGAAGAAAGTAAGCAAGGAGAAAGTCTTGTTTTAGAACAAAAAGCCGAAAACACGAAGAAACTTTATATTGAAAGTTATGGATGTGCTATGAATTTTTCTGACAGTGAAATTGTTGCCTCAATTTTAATGAATAATGGTTATAATACCACGCAAACATTGGAAGAAGCTGACTTGGTTTTGGTAAATACGTGTTCGATTCGGGACAAAGCAGAGCAAACTATTCGCAAGCGTTTGGAAAAATACAATGCCGTTAAACGCATAAATCCGAAGATGAAAGTGGGAGTTTTGGGTTGTATGGCGGAGCGTTTGAAAGATAAATTTTTGGAAGAGGAGAAAATTGTGGATTTGGTTGTAGGCCCTGATGCTTATAAAGATTTGCCGAATTTATTGAATGAAGTTGAAGAAGGTCGCGATGCGATTAATGTGATTTTGTCGAAGGAGGAAACTTACGGTGATATTTCACCAGTTCGATTAATGAGCAATGGAATTACGGCTTTGGTTTCGATTACGAGAGGTTGCGATAATATGTGTACTTTTTGTGTAGTCCCATTTACGAGAGGTCGTGAACGAAGTAGAGAACCACAAAGTATTTTGTCGGAAATTCAAGATTTATGGGATAAAGGGTTTAAAGAAATTACGCTTTTAGGTCAGAATGTAGATAGTTATTTATGGTATGGCGGTGGCTTGAAGAAGGATTTTGTAAATGCTAGTGAAATGCAAAAGGCTACGGCGGTTGATTTTGATCAATTATTAGAAATGGTAGCGGTTGCATTTCCAAAAATGAGAATTCGATTTTCGACCTCAAACCCTCAAGACATGCACGAAAGCATTTTGCATATTATTGCGAAGTATGATAATATTTGTAAGCACATTCATCTTCCGGTTCAATCGGGATGTAACAGAATTTTAAAGGAAATGAATCGTTTGCACACTCGTGAAGAATACATGAGTTTAATTGATAAGATTAGAACTATAATTCCAGATTGTTCGATTTCTCAGGATATGATTGCAGGTTTTCCAACAGAAACGGAGCAAGATCATCAGGATACTTTGAGTTTGATGGAATATGTAAAATACAATTTCGGATATATGTATTCGTATTCTGAACGCCCAGGAACATTGGCTGGACGCAAAATGGAAGACGATGTTTCGGAAGAAATAAAAGCTCGAAGATTGCAAGAAATTGTGGATTTACAGCAAAAACACGCTTGGTTTCGAAGTGAAGAATTTATAGGAAAAACGGTAGAAGTATTGATCGAAAAGGTTTCAAAAAAATCGGACAGCGAATTTTCGGGAAGAAATTCACAAAGTATAACGGTGGTTTTCCCAAAAGAGAATTATAAAATTGGTGATTTTGTAAATGTGAAAATTCTAAGTTGTACGAGTGGGACTTTAAAAGGCGAAGCAGTTGGATTAAGTGAGATGAATTAAAATAAATAGATAATTGACAATGAATAATTGATAATTTCAAAATAAGAAAAAATTAATTGTTCATTGTTAATTATCAATTATCAATTAAATAAAATGGAAACAATTCAATCAACAAAACAACGGTTTGGAATTATTGGGAATGACCCAAAGCTAAACCGCGCAATTGAAAAAGCGATTCAAGTTGCACCAACTGATATTTCAGTATTGGTAACAGGAGAAAGTGGTGTTGGAAAAGAAAATATTCCAAAAATTATACACTCTCTTTCTCATAGAAAACACGGGAAATATATTGCCGTAAACTGCGGTGCTATTCCTGAAGGGACTATTGATAGTGAACTTTTTGGTCACGAAAAAGGATCGTTTACAGGAGCAACAGGAACTCGAGAAGGTTATTTTGAAGTAGCCGATGGAGGAACTAT
Source organism: Bacteroidota bacterium (assembly GCA_947488545.1). GTDB lineage: Bacteria > Bacteroidota > Bacteroidia > Flavobacteriales > Flavobacteriaceae > Flavobacterium. Next base: position 20,801 of record CANKZE010000004.1, on the reverse strand, counting down.
TTTTTTAGATGAAGTGGGCGAATTACCATTGACAACACAAGTTAGATTGTTGCGTGTTTTAGAAAATGGGGAGTTTATTAAAGTTGGTTCTTCACAGGTTCAAAAAACAAATGTGAGAATTGTTGCTGCCACCAATGTGAATTTGTTTGACGCAATAGATAAAGGAAAGTTCAGAGAAGATTTGTACTATAGATTGAGTACGGTTGATATTTCGTTACCCCCATTACGCGAGCGAAAAGAGGATATTCACCTATTATTTAGAAAATTCGCGTCTGATTTTGCTCATAAATATAAGATGCCAGCGATAAAATTAGATGATTTTGCGGTTCAAGCATTATTGCAATTTCGATGGAGCGGAAACATCCGACAATTACGAAATGTGGCGGAACAAATATCAGTTTTAGAAACCAATCGTGAAATTTCTGCAGCTACATTACAATCTTATTTACCTGATGAAAGCACTAATTTGCCTTCGGTTATAAAAGATAAAAAGAATAAAAGTGATTTTAGAGATGAAAGAGAAATATTGTACAAAGTACTTTTTGACATGAAAAGTGATTTGCACGATTTGAAAAAGCTGACTTTAGAATTACTAAAAAATGGCGCTTCGAAAGTTCAAGAAACCAACCAACATTTGATTCAAAAAATATACGGTACAAAAGAAAGCGATAATGAAATTGAATTTGAAGAACAAGAAGAATTAGCAATAATTCCTGTCAATAAAAAAGTTGAAATTGCCGAATTTAAAGATCATGAAGACAATTATCTATTGGCAGAAACTGTTGAAGATGTTGAAGAAGAAGTGCTACGTTTAGAACAAAAAGAAATTGAAATGATCAAAAAATCATTAGAAAAAAATAAAGGCAAAAGAAAAGCTGCGGCAGATGAATTGGGGATTTCTGAAAGAACCTTATACCGAAAAATAAAGCAATTTGATCTTTAAAATGGTAATTGTTAAATGTCAATTATTTTTGAATATCTTTGGAATTTAAAACTATAATGAAAAAAATAAACTTCCTATTCGCAATTTTGTTACTGTTTACCTTCAGTAGTTGTTCAGTATATAATTTTACTGGAACAGGAAAAATTGACGCAAAATCATTTCAAGTGAATTATTTTCAAAATAATGCCCCATTGATTGAGCCAGGTATTGAAAGGATTTTCACTCAACGATTACAAAATTTAATTCAAAATCAAACTAACCTGAATTTAACTAGTTCAAATGGAGATTTAGTTTATGAAGGTGAGATTGTAGATTACAGAATAAGCCCGATGACAGCTACTGCCGATCAAAGAACTGCACAAAACAGATTGTCAATTACGGTAAATGTTAGATTTATAAACAAAAATAAAGAAGCTGATAATTTTGAAAAAAGATTCTCTTTTTATAATGATTATGATGGTGCAAATCAGTTAGTTGGTTCAGTACTAAATGAAAATTTAGATTTTATTTTTGAAAGAATCACTCAAGATATTTTTAATGAATCGTTAGCTAAATGGTAATCAACTGATTATTACAAATGAACATAACTGAATACTTAACTTTAATAAACAACCCAAACGCTATTAATGACAAGCAAACTTCGTCATTGGAAAAAATAGTTGCGGAGTTTCCCTATTTTCAAAGTGCGAGAGCATTGCGATTGAAAGGCTTGTACAATGAAGAGAGTTTTCGTTATAATTATGAATTAAAAAGCACAGCTGCTCACACTACCGATCGGACTATTTTATTCGATTTTATCATTTCTGATACTTTTACTAGAATCGATAAAAATTTGTACGAACAAAAATTAGCTGAAATTAATGAAATTGATGTAGATGCAACGGAGTTAATTTTTAAGGAGGAGAAAATTGGTTCACGAGAAAATTCATTAGAGCAATCTATTTTGACTTCTATAAAAGAGGCATCTCCATCTGAAGACACGAATCCAGATTCATCAATTGAAGAAAAATTGAACATTGGAAAGCCATTAGTTTTTTCTTTAACTGAGAAATATTCATTTGAAGAATGGTTACAATTATCTAAAATTCACCCAATTGTTAGAGAAAATACATCTCCGAAAGAAGAAAAAACCACTTCAATTGACCCTGAAAAACAGAAAAAATTAGAGTTAATTGACAAGTTTATTGAGGCGAATCCTAAAATTCCACCAATAAAAAAAGATACAGAACCTAGCTTTAAATTAGAGCCAAGTTCAGAGAATAGTCCGTATTTAATGACTGAAACCTTAGCGAGAGTATATTTAGAACAAAATAAATATGACAAAGCAATACAAGCTTATGAAATATTAATTTTGAAATATCCAGAAAAAAGTAGTTTCTTTGCAAACCGTATTTCGGACATTAAGATTTTACAACAAAATAATAAATAACAATGAGTACATTTTCAATTTTTTTAGTATTAATAACAATAGTATGTTTTTTACTAATTGTAGTAATTATGGTTCAAAACCCTAAAGGTGGTGGATTGTCTTCTTCATTAGGAGGATCGCAAATGATGGGTGGTGTTCAAAAAACTACTGACTTTTTAGATAAAAGCACATGGATTTTAGCGATGATTCTAACTGCATTAGTATTATTCTCTTACCTAAGTTTTACAGATTCATTCGGTGATTCTGATTCTAAAATTATAGATACAACACAAAAAGCAGCACCTGCAACTGCTACACCTGCAACTCCAGCTGCGCCAGCACAATCTGCTCCAACGCCTGCAGTTCCAACAAAAAAATAATTATTTTTTCAAAATATTAAATGCCAGCCTGTCAATGCTGGCATTTTTTTTAGGTAAAATTGTCATAATTAACACATTGGCACAATTTCTGAAAATACAATTTCATAAAATTTCAATAAACAATTAAAATATATTATTATGAGTTTAAACATCAAACCTCTTTCAGATCGAGTTCTAATTGAACCTGTAGCGGCAGAAACAAAAACAGCTTCTGGTATTTTTATCCCAGACACTGCCAAAGAAAAACCTCAAAAAGGAACTGTAGTTGCTGTTGGTGCTGGAACTAAAGACCACACTATGACAGTTAAAATTGGTGATACTGTATTGTATGGTAAATATGCTGGTACAGAATTAAAATTAGAAGGTAAAGATTATCTAATTATGCGTGAAGACGATATTCTTGCGATAATATAATCCCCTCCCATCCTCCCCGAAGGGAAGGAGAAAAAATAAATAAAAGAAAAATATTAATTTAATAAGAGGGTGAGATTGCTTCATTCCTCGCAATGACAAAAATGGCAAAAGATATAAAATTTGATATTGAAGCACGTGACGGATTAAAACGTGGTGTTGATGCATTGGCAAATGCTGTAAAAGTAACTTTAGGACCTAAAGGACGTAACGTTATTATTGGAAAATCTTTTGGTGGTCCAAATGTAACCAAAGACGGTGTAACGGTGGCTAAAGAAATTGAATTACAAGATCCTTTAGAAAATATGGGAGCTCAAATGGTGAAAGAAGTAGCTTCTAAAACCAATGATTTAGCAGGTGACGGAACTACAACCGCTACAGTATTAGCGCAAGCTATTGTTAAAGAAGGTTTGAAGAACGTAGCTGCAGGAGCAAACCCAATGGATTTAAAAAGAGGAATCGATAAAGCAGTTGAAACAATTGTTGCCGATTTAGCTAAACAAGCGAAAGTGGTTGGTAGCGATTCTGAAAAAATCAAACAAATTGCTTCTATTTCTGCAAATAATGATGAAGTGATTGGCGAATTAATTGCTAATGCTTTTGCAAAAGTAGGAAAAGAAGGTGTGATCACAGTTGAAGAAGCAAAAGGAACAGATACTTACGTAGACGTTGTTGAAGGAATGCAATTTGACAGAGGATATTTATCTCCTTATTTCGTTACCAATCCTGAAAAAATGGAAGCGGAATTAGAAAATCCTTACATTTTATTATATGATAAAAAAGTTTCTTCATTAAAAGAATTATTGCCAGTTTTAGAACCGGTAGCACAATCAGGGAAACCATTATTAATTATTGCTGAAGATGTAGATGGTGAAGCATTATCAACATTGGTAGTAAATAAATTACGTGGAGCTTTGAAAATCGCTGCGGTAAAAGCTCCAGGATTTGGCGACAGAAGAAAAGCAATGTTAGAAGATATTGCAATCTTAACCGGTGGTACTGTAATTTCAGAAGAAAGAGGATACACTCTTGAAAATACAACAATCGAAATGTTGGGAACTGCAAAAAGAGTGACAATTGATAAAGACAATACAACTCTTGTAAGTGGTGCTGGCGATGCTGATATGATCAAAAATCGTGTGAACCAAATTAAAGGTCAAATGGAAACTACGACCTCTGATTATGATAAAGAAAAATTACAAGAACGTTTAGCAAAACTAGCTGGTGGAGTAGCTGTTCTCTATGTAGGTGCTGCTTCTGAAGTAGAAATGAAAGAGAAAAAAGACAGAGTTGACGACGCTTTACACGCTACAAGAGCTGCTGTGGAAGAAGGAATTGTTGCTGGTGGAGGTGTTGCTTTGTTGAGAGCTAAAAATTCTTTGAAGAATTTAAAAGCCGACAATGCAGATGAAGCTACAGGAATTCAAATTATTTCTCGTGCGGTAGAATCACCATTAAGAACAATTGTTGAAAACGCGGGTCTTGAAGGATCAGTGGTTGTTGCAAAAGTAGCTGAAGGTAAAGGAGATTTTGGTTATAATGCTAAAACTGACGAATACGTTGACATGCTAAAAGCGGGTATTATTGATCCTAAAAAAGTGACAAGAGTTGCCCTTGAAAATGCAGCTTCAGTTGCAGGAATGATCTTAACAACTGAATGTGCGTTAGTAGAAATTAAAGAAGAAAATGCTGGAGGCAGCCATATGGGCGGCGGTATGCCAGGAATGATGTAATTGAGATTACATTCAAAATAAAAAATCCGCTTCGTCAATGATGAAGCGGATTTTTGTTTTTTTAATAAACTATAAAATTATTTAACTACTGTTTTTTTCAAGAGTTTAAGTACCACTGGTAATGTTGAAATTAGAATAATTCCAATAACAATATATTCAATATAATTTTTCAAATTAATTCCATAATTTAAGAAAATTCCAAATAAATAATGCCCAGAAAATATTAGTACAGAAGCCCATAAGAAAGAACTTAAAATATTGAAAAACATAAACTTTTTCCTGTCCATTTCTACAATTCCTGCAATTATTGGTGCAAAAGTTCTGAATATTGGAAGAAACCTAGCATAAATTATAGCCTTGCCACCATATTTTTCGAAGAAATCTTTCGATTGAACTAAGTATTTTTTCTTGAACCAAAAGGAATCTTCTTTCTTAAAAAGATAGTAACCACTTTTTGCTCCAAACCAATAACCAACCATGTTTCCAAGTATTCCTGCGATTGAAACAAAGCAAACTAATATTAGAACATTTAAAAAATCGTTATTGATATGTACAAATTGATCTACCAAACCGGGATGATAAACACCATCCGCAACGGAACCAGATGCATAAATTCCTGATAAGAATAAAAGACTATCTCCTGGCAAGAAAAAACCTGCAAAAAGTCCAGTTTCAGCAAAAACAATAAATAAGACAATGTAAAGTCCAATTTGTATTCCTCCGATTTGAAGGGTAATATAAAACTCAGGATTTATTAATTGTGTCCAATCAAAATTATTCATAGATAATTTGGTTTACTTTGTCAAAACAAAATTTGTATAGGGCGTGAAAGTAACTAAAATTTAATTTAGACACAATTAATTAGGGTGATTTAAAATTAAATTAACGCAAAACTAACTCGTTATTTCCTTTCATATTGGCAACAACCCGGTAATTTATCATAATTTTCGCTTGCAGCTTTTACCTCATCTGTATCATAACCCGCTTTTGCAACAGCTTTTTTTACATCCAAAATAGTCGCTTTCTCTTCGTTTAATATTAAATTCAATTTGTGTGTTTCAACAATCCAAGTAGCAGATTTTACTCCTGAAACCGAAAATGCCGCTTTTTGAATTCTGGATTGACACATGTCACAATTTCCATTTACCTCAATTTCATACTTGGCATTTTTGTTTAATTTATCTTGTGCTTGAATCGAAAATGCACCTAAAATAAATACTATTGCTAAAATTAATTTTCTCATAATTGTTTGTTTTAATTGTTAATTTATTAATTGATTAAAATTCTCTTTTATTTGAATTTGACATTGCTATTGTAATTGACATTGTTATTGTATTTGCTATTGATATTGCTATTGATATTGATATTGCTATTGATATTATTTAACTCTATACCGTAATCCTGCATAATACATTTGACCAAATATTGGCGCGTATATTATTGAAGTATCAAATGCGGTGCTGAAAGGATATTCACTTCCTAAAATTGCCTTTTCTTGTTTGTAATTTCCAATATTTTCTCCTCCAACATATACTTCAAAGGTACTAGAAAATACTCTGGAAATTTGCATGTTCATTACTGAAAATGATGGAGAAAAATCGGGCATTGAATCTAAACCTGAATTGGAAATAGTAGAAGGCAATCTTTGTTTACCATTCCAATTAATAGTAAAATCAAACTTCCATTGTTTTCCTTCATCCGATAAATGAGTTTGGTATTCCAAATTTCCAAAAAATCGATGTTTAGCCTGCAAAGGTCGTTCTTGAGTAACATATTGATAATCGGTTTGAATGTCGTAATATTTATAGGCCGTTCTTATATTTAATTGTTTCACTAATTCATAATTAAACTCAATTTGTAGACTATTTGCAAATGATTTACCATTTAAATTATAAAAAACCACTTGCTGCGGTCCTTGATACAAATCAACCACAACTTGGTTTTGAAAATCGGTTCTGAAAAAATCAAATCCAAAATCGCCATTTCTATTAAAAAGCACGAATTTTTGATTAAAACTAAGTCCGTAATTCCATGCTATTTCAGGATTTAAACCATAAATTTTTCCTCCTGAATTTATTATTTCAAAGTTTCTTGAACTTCCAAAGAGTTGCTGGTTTTCAGCAAAAATATTGGCACTTCGAATTCCTCTACCTGCGGAAAAACGGATTACGCTCTTTTCCCAGGGATTGTATCTAACATGCAATCGAGGGGTGAAAAAAGTACCCAATCGATTGTGATTATCTACTCTTCCGCCTAATATCGCGCTGAAATTAGTAGTATTATCATAAGTATATTCAAAAAAAGCTCCGATAGAATTATCTGTTCTAATATAATCTATCTGATTTACAAACTCATCATATTTATCATAGGCAAAATTAATTCCTGTAGAAAATTTGTTCATTGTATTATCAATAATAGAGTTGAAAAAAAAATTGGAATAATAACTTTTCTGTTTTATATTGTATTGGTTAAAACCAAAATAAGATTCCTGATTATGACTGTTGATAGCGTTTTGGAAACCGATACTTTGAAAAGGCATATCGGGAAAAATATAACCCACTTTGTTTGAAATGTCAACTCTTTCAGTATTGATTTCAGAACCCCAATAATTAGTTGTAAATCGGTCCCGATTTGGGTCAAACTCCAATTGACCCGTTTGCTTTTTGTCGTTCATGTATCGGAAATTAGTAAAACTAACCCACCCTTTTTCAGCATTTGAATATTGCCAACGATTTAAAATATTAATTTGTTTGGCCAATGGATTGTCTAGGAAACCATCATTATTCATGTCGTTTTTGGCGATTCTAGTATTTCCATGAAGGAACAAACTAGAACTCCATTTGTCGGATATTTTCTTGTTGAAATGGGTATTTAATTCAAAACGAGAATCTGAAGATCCAAAGGCATTTATAAAAAACGGATCGTCATTAATTGGCTTAATTAATTCAGTATTAATTTGACCTGAAATACTCTCATACCCGTTCACAACGCTACCTGCACCTTTTGTAATTTGGATGCATTCAATCCAGGTTCCAGGTGTAAATGTTAGTCCGAAAGCCTGAGAAGCTCCGCGAACCGACGGTATATTTTCTTCAGTAATCATTAAATACGGACTTGTTAAACCAAGCATTTTTATTTGTTTGGTTCCCGTTAAAGCATCTGAAAAATTGACGTCAATTGAGGGATTGGTTTCGAAACTCTCTGCCAAATTGCAGCAGGCCGCCTTCAACAATTCTTTACTTGAAAGTATCGTGGTATTGGCAGTTAGTTTTAATGATTTTTGCAAACTTTTACTCGAATTTTGAACTTTTATTTCCTTCAAAGTATCTTGTGAAAAGGAAGTATAAGAACAAAAAAACAGCAACAAAAGAATTGAAATTTGTTTTTGCATTTTTATTATTTTTATGTTTATAATGAATTTTTTAACCACAAGAAATGTGATCAACTTTCAAAACATAAAAATTAAGCGTAGAATATAAATTGGGAATACAACTTAAAGTAAGGAGGGGCATTTGCATCGCAAAAATAAGTTGGGATTGAATTTACTTTGAAATTCGAAATTGTAATTGTAGTTTTTGGTTTCCAATCATTAGTAAATAATTGAAAAAAAGAGGTTTGAAAAAATAAATGTGACAATGAAGTTTCCGATTTCTTTTGAAAATGCATCACTTTATTATCGCAACAATTTGATTTTTTTTCAATTTCACCACAGCAGTTTTTCTCAATTTCTGAAGTTGACAACCTTGTTTTAAATGAAATTGAAGAAATTTCATCACCACAATAATGTACAATAAATGCAAACCCTATGTTGGAAACTAACAATAAGAGCGCAAGTGTTATACAAATGTGTTTTCTAAAATTCATATCACAAAGGTAATCAACATTATAAATTGAAAATTAAAATTAAGAAAAAATTAATTTAATCGTTTTTGGATTAAATATCCAGGAATGAATAACAATAAAAATAGCGGTTGAATTAAAAACCTACGGATATAAAATAAAGTCATTTTATTTTCCTCTGCGTAAAATGCTAAAACAAAATAGAAAACTATTATTAAAACAATAAATAAAAGTACATACAAAGCGGAAACAAACTTGGTGAAATTAATGTCCTTGAAAGCAATTTGAATGAATGCAATTGAAACTATTGTATTCAATGAATACCTGAAAAGCAAATTTAAAAATAACTTCAATTTATTTACAATTGGTAGAGGTAAATTAATGAAATCGGACTTAAAATAGTCCAAATAAGGATCGTAGAAAAGTGATTCTTCAACTATTCTAATTAATGCTAAAAAAAGCACCAATGAGCCCAAAATAAAAACTTTGGTTTTATTATTTAGTAGGTGTTTTAGCATAGAATGAAAATTTGTTAACCCAAATAATCCACAAAATAAATACTGCTCCATATATAACTAATGGGAATAAAATATCATGTAAAATAAAATTGGCTTCGGGGAAATTATAAAAAGCAACCATTAAAAGTGCAATTCTGGTAATATTTAAAACATGAATAATTATACTTCCAGAAATAATAAAGTAAATCGTATTTTTCAATTTCCCTGAAAATGCAATTACAAACGAGATAAATAGAATGATTACACTTAGTGCATTACAACCTTCAATAATTCTGGAAACGTATTTCCCATTATAAAAGAACTTGTAGCAAGGTTGCGAAGGATGAAGTTCGATATGAGCATCACCGTTGAAGAACAATAGTAACTGCTCAACTTGAGTTGAAACTAATTTGGTAAACTCATCAACTTCATTATTTTTTATATCTAATTGATTTAAATAATATTGATATATAATGGTTAAAACCAAATAGGAAAAAATAAATTTAACTAAGAATAGTAAAAAAGGCTTGTACTGAATCCAATAATTCTTCAAATTGTAATTTTTAACAAATTTATATAAAAAAAGACGAGTGCAATTAAATACTTTTGTAAAAATTAAAATTATGACATTTACCGAATTAAAACCTCTAGTTATTGAAATTGTAAACTCAGAAAACGGATCTCGTGAGGAGAAGTTATTACAAATTTGTGCGCTTTTAGAATCAAATGTTGCGCATTACAACTGGGTTGGGTTTTACTTTGCAAATCATGAAACTCAAACTTTACATTTAGGCCCTTATGTTGGCGCACCAACTGACCATACTGTTATCCCATTTGGAAAAGGAATTTGCGGTCAAGTGGCGGTTTCAAATAATAATTTTGTTGTTCCCGATGTTGCTGCTCAAGACAATTATATCGCTTGCAGTTTTACTGTAAAATCGGAAATCGTAGTTCCACTATTTGTAAATGGGGTGAATATTGGTCAAATAGATATCGATTCAAACACTTTAGATCCTTTTACAACAGAAGATGAACGGTTTTTGGAGTTTGTAAATGAGCAAATTGCAATTTTATTTTAAGATAAAATGTAAAAATAAAAATCACTTAGATTTTGACTTATTTTCAGATAAAGATAATATATTTGGGAAAAGTTAAATAACAAGTCTTAATGTCTGAAGTTACCATCAATTCGAAAAGTAAATTATTTGGAATAATGCCAAATGGTGAAGCTGTTTATAGCTATGAATTGAAAAATAACAATGGCATTGAAGTTAAAATAATCAATTACGGCGCTACCATTACTTCCTTAAAAATACCTTTAAAAACGGGGAAAATTATAGATGTAGTTTTAGGATTAGACACATTAGAAGATTACATAAAATCATATGAAATCGGTGGTTCTCCCTATTATGGTTCAACTGTAGGAAGATATTCAGGCAGAATTAACCAAGGTTTATTTAGTTTAAATAATAAGGTTTACCAACTTGACAAAAACCTAAATAATCATTCACTCCACGGCGGAAAAATTGGCTTCAGCCAAAGAATTTGGGAGGTTAAAAAATTTACTGACGGCATAAATCCATCTATCACATTGACCTATTTCAGTCCAAATAATGAAGGAGGTTTTCCAGGCGACTTAAATGTAGAACTCACTTATACTTTATCTGAAAATAACGAATTAAGTATTGATTACATCGCCACAACTTCAGAGGATACGATTATTAATTTAACCAATCACAGTTATTTTAATCTTGAAGGACCTACTGAAACGGTCGCAAATCAAGATTTATACATTAACTCCAGTACAGTTTTAGAAACGGATAATGAGAATGTTCCAACGGGCTTGCTTTTAAAAGTAGATTCTACTTCATATGATTTTTCAAATGCAAAAAAATGTCCAGAAAAAATAGACACCTCATTTGTTTTAAACAAAGAAAATAAAGTTGCAGCTTCACTTTACAGCGAAATAAATAATTTGAAAATGATAGTTTTCACCGATCAACCTTCGATTCATATTTATGTAGGTGGTAAAAATGATGATTCGTTAACTGGTAAAGAAAATATAAAATACCAATCAAATAGTGGTATTTGTTTTGAGACTCAAAATTTCCCCGATGCTCCAAATCATAATCATTTTCCAAATTCTGTATTGAAAAAAGATGAAACCTATTTGCAAAAAACAGTTTATAAATTTGAAATTTTATAATTATGAATAATTCAAAATCCAAAATCTTATTACTATTTGTTATAACGTCCTCGCTATTATTATGTTATTGTAGTAATTCTCAAACTCCTGATCCAACTCCAAATCCAACACCAACTTATAGTTTTGCCAAAGGTGCAGATGTGGGTTGGTTGTCACAAATGGAAGCCACAGGATATCGATTTTACGATGCTGATGGTACTGAAAAAAACTGTTTGCAATTATTAAAAGATCGAGGAATGAATACCATTCGATTACGGGTTTTTGTTAACCCTTCAAACGATCGAATTAATGGACACTGTAGCAAAGACGAAACGGTTGCTATGGCTGTAAGAGCTAAAAATTTGGGTATGCGGGTTATGATTAATTTCCATTATAGTGATTCTTGGGCGGATCCTGGGCAACAAAATAAGCCTGCAGCATGGGCTTCGCATTCGTTTACCACTTTATTAACCGACGTTTACAATCATACTTTTGAGGTATTAACCGCATTAAAAACTGCAGGAGTAACACCTGAATGGGTTCAAGTAGGTAATGAAATTCCAGGCGGAATGCTTTGGCCGGAAGGAAATTCAACCAATTTTGGACAACTAGCGCAACTTTTAAATAAAGGTTATGATGCCACAAAAGCAATTGATCCAAAAATAAAAGTGGTAGTTCATATTGATCAAGGTAATAATAATTCAAGGTTTAGATGGTTCTTTGACAATGCTAGAACTAACAATGTAAAATATGATGTGATTGGACTTTCTTATTATCCGTATTGGTTAAACAGCAATTATACAATGACCATTGGTGACCTACAAAATAATTTGAATGACATGGTAACTCGGTATAATAAAGAAGTTATGGTGGTAGAAGTTGGTGGAGATTTTACCTTAGTTCAAAATACAAAAGACATGCTTACGGCAACAATTAATGCGGTTAGAAATGTGCCAAACCAAAAAGGTCTTGGAGTTATTTACTGGGAACCTCAGGGTGAAAAAACTTGGAGTGGCTATCAATTAAACTGCTGGCAATCAAACGGAAAGCCATCATTAGCATTAGATGCTTTTAGAAATTAATATCAATAAATGATGAAAAATATATTCCAATCCATTATTAAAATAGGACTTTTTATTTCGATTTTATATATAAGTTGTTTTAATTCCTTTGCTCAAAATAAAATTAGTCTAGATGAAGATTGGAGGTTTCATTTTGGAAATTCTGCAGATCCAAATAAAGATTTCAATTATGGAAATGTGCTACTATTTCATAAATCGAATGTTTATGATACTACAATTGTAAATCCAAAATTTATTGATTCTAGTTGGAGTAAAATTAATGTTCCTCACGACTGGGTGGTGTCCTTGCCATTTGAAAAATCAGATACTCATAGTATGGATAGCCACGGTTACAAGCCTGTTGGAGCTGTTTATCCTGAAACTAGTATTGGTTGGTATCGAAACCATTTTACGATTGATAAATCAAAAATCAATAAACGCTTCGAGTTACAATTTGATGGAATTTATAGAAATGCTACCATTTGGATTAATGGTTTTTATGTTGGAACTAATTTTAGTGGCTATCTAGGAAATTCCTACGATGTCACTGATTATATGAGTTTTGAAACGGAAAATGTAATTGTCATTCGAGTTGATGCCACTCAAAATGAAGGATGGTTTTACGAAGGTGCGGGAATTTATAGACATGTTTGGTTAAATATGACTGAAAAAGTTTTTATCCCTGAAAATGGCGTATACATTAAAACAAATCTAAAGGATAAAAGTGCGACAATAAATATTGAAACCACAATTGAAAACAGTAATTTATTTCCATCGAATTGTACTACTTATTCCTACATAACTGATAGAAATGGTAAAATTATAGCAAAAACGAATGAAACAAATGTTCGCTTGGAAGCAAATAAAAATACCGTTGTCAAACAAAAATTAACGGTTCTAAATTCTCGACTTTGGTCGATTGAAGATCCCTATTTGTACAAAGCCATTTCTGTAATTAAAGAGGGAAACAAAATTCTCCAACAATCAAAAACAAGATTTGGAATTCGAACATTTAAATTTGATGCTACCGAAGGATTTTTTCTAAATGGAAAACAGGTAAAAATTAAGGGCACTAATAATCACCAAGATCACGCTGGAATTGGAAGTGCACTTCCCGATTACCTTCAATATTATAGAATTAAATTATTGAAAGAAATGGGTTCGAATGCCTACAGAGCCAGTCACAACGCTCCTACTCCAGAACTTTTAGAAGCTTGTGACAGTTTGGGAATGCTCGTTTTAGATGAGCAAAGATTACTCAACAGCAGTTCCGAATACAAAGAACAATTTAAACGGTTACTTATTCGTGATCGAAACCATGCCTCCGTATTTTTATGGTCAATTGGTAATGAAGAACAAAACATCCAAGGAAATGAATATGGTAAAAAAATAGCACAATCGCTATTGGCAATCCAAAAAGAAATTGACCCTTCTCGAACAAGTACCTATGCTGCCGACATGGGCAATGATTTCAAGGGTGTAAATGAAATAATTCCAATTCGTGGTTTCAATTATCGTGAATATGCAGTTTCAGATTACCATCGGGATCATCCAAATCAACCGATTTTAGGAACAGAAATGGGAAGCACAGTAACCACAAGAGGAATTTATGTAACCGATTCAATAAGAGCTTACGTTCCTGACCAAGATATTACTGCTCCTTGGTGGGCGAGTAAAGCGGAGACTTGGTGGAAGTTGGCTGCTGAAAATAAGTATTGGTTGGGTGGTTTTGTATGGACTGGATTTGATTATCGCGGAGAGCCAACACCTTTTAAATGGCCAAATATTAATTCTCATTTTGGAATAATGGATATATGTGGTTTCCCAAAAAACATCTATTATTATTATCAAAGTTGGTGGACAGATAAAGACGTTTTGCATCTTTCGCCACATTGGAATTGGTTCGATAAAATTGGCAAACCAATTGATGTTTGGGTAAATACCAATGCAGATGATGTAGAATTATTTTTAAACGGCAGAAGTTTAGGAAAAAAAGTAATGCCTAGAAATAGTCATTTGCAATGGGAGGTAAATTATGAGCCAGGGATTTTAGAAGCTGTTGCATATAAAAAAGGGGGGAAATTAACCACAAAAATTGAAACCACTGGCCAAGCCGCAAAAGTGATTCTATCTCCAGACAAAACCATTTTATTGGCTGATGGAAAAGACGCCACTGTTGTAAATATTTCTATGGAAGATGAGCTAGGAAGAGTAGTTCCAGATGCAAACAATAGGATTGTTTTTACCCTAAGTGGAAATGCAAAAATAATTGGAGTTGGTAATGGAGATCCTAGTTCTCACGAGCCTGACAAATGTAAAGACGGAGCATGGCAAAGAAGTACTTTCAATGGAAAATGCCAAGTTATTATTCAATCTGAGAGAAAAACAGGGACAGTAATATTGGAGGCAAAATCGACGGGATTGCAATCGGCGACAACAACTTTTAAACTCCAATAATTCGAATTTAAAATGAAAAAAAAATTAATCCGAAATACTACTATTCATTTTGAAAATATTTTTCAAAAAACTCCTGATTATATTTTCCTTTCTCCAGGTAGAATTAATATAATTGGCGAACATATTGACTATAATGATGGTTTCGTATTGCCAGCAGCTATTAACAAATACATCTGTTTTGCAATTTCAAAAAATGACAATTCAGAATGTAAAATTACTGCGATAGATTTAAATGAAACGTACCATTTTAATTGGAATGAGGAGCTGAAACAAATTGACAAAATGTGGGTCAATTACATTTTAGGTGTATTGCATCAATTGAAAGAAAAAGAATTTGTAATGCAAGGCTTCAATATGGTATTTAGCAGTACAATCCCTATGGGTGCTGGGCTGTCATCATCGGCAGCTTTAGAATGTGGCGTTGGATTTGCAATGAATTCAATGTTTAGTCTTGGATTATCAAAAAAGGAACTTGCTCTAATTGGTCAAAAATCGGAGCATACTTTTGTAGGTGTAAATTGTGGAATTATGGACCAATTTGCATCTGTTTTTGGCAAGAAAAACAACGTAATGAAATTGGATTGCAACACTTTAGAATACGAATACCATAAAGTCGATTTTAAAAATTACTCCTTACTTTTATTGGATAGTAATGTAAAACATACCCATTTAACTTCGGGTTATAATGTTAGAAGACAAGAAGTAGAACAAGGATTATCAATTATAAAACACTATTTTCCTGAAGTAAAAACTTTTAGAAATTGTAATGAAAAAATGGTTTTAGAACTTCGAGAAAAATTAGGAGAAACCTTATTCAAAAGGTGTCATTTTGTAGTTAAAGAAATTCAACGTGTTCAAGATGCTGTAATCGCCATTGAAAATTCTGATTTTATAAAATTAGGAGAATTAATGTCGCAAACTCATATTGGATTATCCAAAGAATATGAAGTAAGTTGTGATGAAATTGATTTTTTGGTAGATTCTGTTCAAAATGAAAAGTCCGTTTTAGGAACTAGAATGATGGGTGGAGGATTTGGAGGTTGCTCCATAAATTTGGTGGAAAAGGGTTCGGAAAACAAAATTATAGAAAAAATTTCAACTCAATATAAAGCTGCTTTTGGTATCGATTTAAAATCGTACAAAGTAAAAATTTCAAAAGGAACATCATTTGTAAAAAACTAATTATGCAAGAATTTAATTCCAATGAACATCCACATCGCCGATTCAATCCATTATTGAATGAATGGGTTTTAGTTTCTCCACACCGAGCAAAAAGACCGTGGCAAGGACAAAATGAAAATGTGTTTTTGGATGAATTACCTGAATTCGATCCTAGTTGTTATTTGTGTCCAGAGAATATTCGTGCCAACGGAATAAAAAATCCTAAGTATGATGATTGTTTTGTTTTTGACAATGATTTTGCTGCGATAATTCCAGATGAAGTTAGTTTTGAACACCAAGAAAAAAGTAGTTTTTTAAAAGCTATTCCAGAAAGGGGCCTTGCAAAAGTAGTTTGTTTTTCACCAAAACATAATCTTACCATTCCAGAAATGGAAATTGAAGCCATAGAAAAAATTATTAAAACTTGGCAACAAGAATATTCAGATCTTGGGAAAAAAGAATTTGTAAATTATGTGCAAATTTTTGAGAACAAGGGAAGTATTATGGGATGTAGTAATCCACATCCGCATGGGCAAATATGGGCTCAAGAATCCTTACCTACGGAAGTTGAAAAAACGCAAGAAAATTTAAAAGCCTATTACGAAAAAAATGGGCGTACCCTTTTACATGATTACTTGAACGAAGAATTAAAATCGAAAGAACGAATTGTTATTGAAAATGAACATTTTGTTGCATTAGTTCCGTTTTGGGCAATTTGGCCATTTGAAACCATGATTATTAGCAAACGAGTTTTTGGAAAAATAACCGATTTCTCGCAATCAGAAACAGTTTCATTTACTAAAATAATAAAAGAATTAACGGTCAAATACGACAACTTATTTGAAACCTCATTCCCTTACTCATCAGGGATTCATCAAGCGCCCACGGATGGAAAATTGCATTCCGAATGGCATTTTCATATGCATTTTTATCCGCCATTGTTGCGAAGTGCCAGCGTAAAAAAATTCATGGTTGGCTATGAAATGCTCGGCGAAGCACAACGCGATATTACTCCAGAAAAAAGTGCTGAAATCATCAGAAATTCGGCCAACGTACATTATAAATTAAAATAACCACCAAAACCAATAAATTATGCAGACGTTATCCTCAAAAGATTATTTAGTTTTTTTACTCTACTTCGTTCTAATTGTAGGTTACGGATATTGGATTTACAATCGAAAAAAGAAAGAACAAACAAGCAGTAAAGACTATTTTCTTGCTGAAGGATCATTGACATGGTGGGCAATTGGTGCTTCATTAATTGCAAGTAATATCAGTGCCGAACAATTTATTGGAATGAGCGGTAGCGGTTTCAAAATGGGATTAGCAATTGCAACTTACGAGTGGATGTCCGCAGCAACCTTAATCATTGTTGCCGTATTTTTTATTCCTGTTTACCTAAAAAACAAGATATTTACGATGCCACAATATCTAAATCAACGCTATAATAGTAATGTGGCTATGATTATGGCTGTGTTTTGGTTGTTACTTTATGTATTGGTTAATCTAACTTCAATTCTCTATTTAGGTGCTTTGGCAATTAGTAGTATTTCTGGATTGAATTTAACTTTTTGCATGATTTTTCTAGCTTTTTTTGCCATCATGATTACACTTGGCGGAATGAAAGTAATTGGCTATACCGATGTAATTCAAGTTTTCTTTTTGATTTTGGGTGGATTGGTTACTACCTATTTGGCATTGGATTTAGTGGCAAAAGAGTTTGGATCATCAGGTGCTATTGATGGATTCCAATTAATGACCACGCATGCAAACGATCATTTTCATATGATATTTGACAAAACAAATCCAAACTATATGGATCTTCCGGGACTTTCAGTTTTAATTGGAGGGATGTTAATTATCAATTTAAATTATTGGGGTTGTAACCAATATATTACCCAAAGGGCTTTGGGTGCCGACTTAAAAACGGCTAGAAGTGGAATATTGTTTGCAGCTTTTTTAAAATTATTAATGCCCGTTATTGTTGTATTACCGGGAATTGCAGCATTTGTATTGTATCAAAATGGTCATTTTCAAACGGAAATGCTACAAGACGGAAGTCTAAATCCTGATCGCGCCTATCCTACTTTGTTGAACTTACTTCCTGTTGGCCTAAAAGGACTTTCATTTGCAGCCTTGACTGCGGCAATTGTTGCGTCATTAGCTGGAAAAGCAAATAGTATTGCAACGATCTTCACATTGGATATTTATAAAACCAAAATTAATGTTGATGCCGATGAAAACAAATTAGTGAATATTGGTAAAAAAACTATCATAATTGCAATGTTAATCGCAGTTGTAGTTGCTCCATTATTAGGAATAGATAAAAAAGGTGGTTTCCAATACATTCAAGAATATACTGGATTTGTTAGTCCCGGAGTTTTTGCTATGTTCATTCTTGGTTTCTTTTGGAAAAAAACGACTTCAAACGCAGCCTTATTTGCTACAATAGGTGGATTTTTGATGTCAATTATTTTCAAATTTATGCCTGCATTTGTTGATTTATCTTTTTTAAATCCGATTGGTTTTTCAGTTCAAAATTCAGATGGAATCTACGAAATTCCATTTATAGACCGCATGGGATTTGTATTTTTATTCTGTGTTATTGGAATGTACATTATAAGTATTTATGAAAATAAAAAGGGAATTCAGCCTGATGGATTGGAGGTAGATAAAACAATGTTCAAAATGTCCCCTTCCTTTATTGTTGGTTCCTTAATTGTGGTTTCGATAATTGCAGCGTTGTATACTATTTTTTGGTAGAAATTTAATCTAAATCAATCAGATTATAAAAAAAAATGTAAAATAATTTAATTAAATTATTGTAAATCAGTAATATACAAAATACTATTAAAAAAAAGTCGCTTTTTAAGACGTTACTCTATTTCCAATATTTTATTATTGTTCCATAATTTAAAAACTAAACTTATGGAATTAAAATTAAAAAAAATATTATTTTGTTTACTATTAATTAGTAATCAAATTAATTACTCCCAAACTTGTGGAAGTTTTATAAAGATTGCAAAATCAAGCCTTATTTCAATGGGAATAAAAAGCGATGGCACTTTATGGGCATGGGGTTATAATACCTCTGGACAACTTGGAGATCTAACTACAACTAATAAATTAAGCCCTGTGCAAATTGGGACTGATACAAATTGGAGTGATGTTAGTTGTGGTGAACAACATACAATAGCCTTAAAAACGAATGGCACAATTTGGGCTTGGGGTGTAAATATGAATGGACAACTTGGTTTCGGAAGTTACGACCCAATTACCTCTCCCCAACAAATTGGAGCAGACACAAATTGGACTAAAATATTTGCTAAGTCCAATTCTTCAATGGCAATAAAAACTAATGGCACATTATGGGCTTGGGGGGATAATGGATATGGTCAATTAGGAAATGGAAGTACTGGTTTTTCTTTAAATGTGCCAACACAAATTGGAACTGATTCAAATTGGAATAAAATTAGTATTGGTGGGCATTTTACAATTGCAATAAAAAACAATGGAAGTATTTGGTCATGGGGAAGAAATAACTATCGGCAATTAGGAAATGACAGTTTTACTGATATACTTGTTCCTACTCAAATACCTAATACAACAAATAATTGGTCAAATATTAACTGCGGTACTTATCATTGTTTAGCAACAAAAACAGATGGTTCTTTATGGGGTTGGGGCTCTAATCAAGCTGGTCAATTAGGTAATGGAAATGTTATGGGAGAAGGTATCCCAACTCATATTCTTATAAACGCCGCTAATAGCGTTAGTTGTTTAGGTATAAGTTCTGGTAATAATTTTTCTTTAGTAATGGGTTCAAATCAACAAATATATGTAATGGGCGGTAATGAAAGTGGACAGTTTGGTAATGGAACTACCATTTCATCAACTACACCATTAGTAGTTTACCCTTCTACTAATATTATTAATTTCCAAACATCAGGTTATACCACTATGATATTAAAACAAAATGGTGAACTTTGGACTTGTGGAAGAAACAACGTAGGTCAGGTGGGTGATGGCACTACAACAGACAAAATTAGTTTAACTCAAATTTCTTTCCCAACTATACCTGAACTAACTGGAAATGCTACACAAACATTTATTTCAGGAAGTACAATTGCCAATTTAGTAGTTTCACCTAACAATGTATTATGGTACGCAAATCAAGCTAATGCAATTTCCGGGTCAAACCCATTACCAGTTTCAACAGTATTAGTTAACAATACAACTTATTATGCCGTTAGAGTAATTAATAATTGTAGAAGCATTCCCTTTCCTGTTTTAGTTAATGTTACTTTAGAAATTAATAATTTTGAAAATGATAAAATTAATATCTATCCAAATCCATCAAATGGTATTATTACAATTTCTAATTCAAATAATCATTTTACAGAGTTGAAACTTTTTAATATTTTGGGAATGGAATTAAAGTCGTTTATCGCAAATTCAAAAGAAATAAATATTGATATTTCGAATTATCAAAATGGAACTTACTTTTTAAAAATTATTTCCGAGCAATCTGAAATAGTAAAAAAAATAATCAAAAAATAATTTGTTTTGGTAATTAAAAAATAAGTAGTACTTTTGCCCGGTCTTATAATAGCTGTAAGACATACATAAAAATCATTAAACAAATATTGGAATGTATTTAACTAAAGAGATTAAAGAAGAGATCTTCGCTAAACACGGAGAAAAAACTAACACTGGTAAAGCAGA
>CANKZE010000003.1 GCA_947488545.1 Bacteroidota bacterium | reverse complement strand
AACTGCGCTAGATGATTCTTGCGCTCTTGATCGGACAATATTCTTGATTTCTTTCATTTGGATTTTATTTATTAACCAACAAATGTAAGGTTTTTATGTTTTAGTTGGTTAAAACCAAATTTATTGCTGGTTCATAAACCTTAATTTTAACTGATTCAGATTGGTTTTTATCGTTCGTTTGTCGGCTCCATTTGCCTCCCGAAAAAGTAAATAAATAGTCTCTTTCGACATAATTATACAACACCAGCGGATAAAAAATTACTTGAATGCTTGTTTTTTGTGTATTGGAATTTACGATCGTTTTTTCCAATTTGTTTTTCGAAATTAACAGCTTTTCAAAACCAATGAAAAGTCCCGTTTTGGGCATTTTCAAATTCAAATCCGTCAAGTCAAAACCATTTCGAACCACGCCTTTTTGGATGTTTACAATATAATCTCTCATTAGTAATTCCTCGCCGGGAAAACCATTGGCATCAGCCTTATAAAAATGAATTTTAACAGTGGCATTGTCAATTCTGCTGTCGGTTAGAATGCTCACTTTCTTAATGAATTTGGTCTTTTTGTATGCGGCTTCGTAGGGGAAAAATTTTACGTCAATTCGCGGTCCGTTATCGAATGCTTCTAAAACGGAATTGTTGATTTGTCCAATTTCTATTTTTTTAGTTTCAAAATGTCTGGCGACTACCACTTCGTCCAATTGAAACGAAACCGCTTTCATAATTACATTGGAAACATCAGAAGCTTTTATGATTCTTTTTTCAAATCCTAAAATAGAAAATATCAGGTTTTTATTTGCGGAAGCAGCAATCGAAAACTCGCCATTTACTTCAGAAGTAGTTCCAATATTCTCGTTTTCAACCCAAATATTCACATACGGAATGGGCTTCCCGGATTCGTCAACTACAACGCCTTTGGTTTGGGCGGTAATGGAAAGTGAAAATAAGATGAAGAATAAATATTTCACTATCAATTTGTAAGGGTTATTTTAATGGCTAATTCTCCAAATTTATTATCGTATTTATCTATTCCTCTATGGTAATCTGATTTTTTGTGAATCATTCTAGAAATCCATTTTCCCGCAGCATATTGCCATGAAGTGCTCAAATCCGATGGGGTAGTGCCTATTGATGGATTGTATTGAGTTCCGTTTTTATAAACTTTTTTCTTTAAATCTAGAAGTCCGCCCATTGATTGAGTATTTTCTTGGTCGATTGTATATTCGTAAGTATATTTATTTTCTTCTATAATCATCCATTCAAAAGCAATAAATAAACCGGAATCTGGTATTTTTATATTTCTATCTTTCAAATCAATGGTGTTGTTTTGTTTGCCACTTTTAACTGAAACAATAATAATATCATCTGAATAATCCAATCCTGGACTTCCGTCTTGTGCCACTTCATAAAAACGAACTTTTATCTTCGCATTATTAATCATTGAAAGGGTTAAAAAAGTAATATTGTCAATGAACGGATGTTTTTTTATGTCTTGTGTTGGCGCTATAAATTTAGCTATAATTGTGGGTTGGGTTGCTGTTCCGTAATATAAACTAATGTTTCTTTTTTTATATTTTCCAATTTCTATTTCGTCTTTTCCAATTCGTTTTTGAATTACCACTTCGTCTAATTGATAGGCGATTGCTTTTAAAACTACTTTTCCAGATTCGTTTAATTTGGCTTTTAATGTTTCAAATCCAACAGCTGAAAAAACAAGAATTTTGTTTTCAGCATCAGCAATTGAAAACTCGCCATTTTCTTCAGAAGTAGTTCCGATATTCTCATTTTCAACCCAAATATTCACATACGGAATGGGCTTCCCTAGTTCATCAATTATAACACCTTTAGTTTGAGCGAAAATATAAAAATTCACTAAAAACAACAATAACCAAAGTCTATTTGTTTGCATCTTTTCCCTATTCTCTTTTTAATAAATCGGCAATCGTTCTGTCGTTACTCAACCTCGGAATTTTGTTTTGTCCGCCTAATTTTCCTATCGATTTCATATAGTCTTGGAAACCGTTTTTAGCGACTTTAGTAATCACCAGTTTTCTCAAAACTTTCCCCACAATCAAGTCGTCATAATAGGTGTTTTGGTTTCGCATGGCGTTGTCTATCGCTTCCGCAAATGCATCTTCGTTTTCTGGTTCTCCCGAACCATCGGAATCAAATTCTATAAACCATTCATGATACGGTAAACCATCCGATGGCGTAATTTGGGGCGCAACAGTAAATTCGTTAATTTGAATTAAGGTGTTTTCCATAGCTTGTTTCAACGCGTGTTCCACTTCTTTTCCAATCACGTGTTCTCCAAAAGCAGAAATGAAATGTTTAATTCGGCCCGAAACGATAACGCGATACGGTTTTAAGGAAGTGAATTGAATGGTATCGCCAATATTATAGCCCCAAAGTCCCGCGTTGGTTGAAATTATCAAAACATAATTGACGTTTAATTCGACTTCGCCAATAGTATATCGCCTTGGTCCCGAAGATTCGGGATCGGTAAAAAATTCATCTGATTTTATAAATTCGTAGAAAATTCCGGAGTTTAAAAGCAATAACATTCCTTCTTCGTTTTTGATCCCGAAGTTTCGGGATTGATAAGCAAAAAAGCCTTCCGAAGCGGGAAACAATTCTATAGAATCCACTTTTCGACCAATTAAATTCTCAAATTTTGCTCGATAAGGTTCGAAGTTTACACCGCCGTAAATGAATAAATTGAAGTTTTTGAATAACTCTCCAACGGGTTTTGCTCCTTTTTGCTGTAATTTTTCAAAATACATTTGCACCCAAGATGGAATTCCTGAAATGACCGTCATGTCTTCATGGAACGTTTCTTCAACAATGGCGTCCACTTTAGTTTCCCAGTCTTCAATGCAATTGGTTTCAAAAGTGGGCATTCTATTTTTTTGTAAATATTTCGGCACAAAATGGGCTACAATTCCCGATAATCTTCCCAATTGAATTCCGTTTTTTTCTTCTAAAATAGGACTTCCTTGAAGAAAAATCATTTTTCCATTTACAAAATCTGCTTTTCCTGTTTCGTGAATATAATGTAATATGGCGTTTCGAGCGGCTTCAATATGAAACGGCATCGATTCCTTGGTTAGTGGAATGTATTTTGCGCCAGAAGTGGTTCCTGAAGTTTTGGCAAAATACAACGGTTTCCCTTTCCAAAGTACGTTTTCTTCGCCTTGAACCACTCGGTCAACATATGGTTTTAAGGCTTCGTAATCGCGAATAGGCACCTTTTTTGAGAAATCTTCGAATGTTTTTATAGAATCAAAATGATGATCAATTCCGAATTGCGTGTTTTTCGCTTGACGGATAATATCTTCAAAAACCTTTTGCTGCGTTTCAACAGGATTGTCCGCCCAAGATTTAGTTTTTTTATAAATGGATTTGGCAAATTGTTTGGCCAAGAACGATTTTAAAGACATTTAGATGCTGTTTTTATTGCTAATTTCTAGCTATTTTTTCCCTTTCTTTTCTTTTGAAAGTAGTTTTTCTTCTTGTAAAATTTGTTCTCTTAATTGTAATTCCGCTTTTGAAGGAGCGTCATTTTCAATTTTGGTACTAATATTATCAGAAGACATTATGGAATCTTTATTGATTTGCTCGTATTCTAAATCCCCGTTTAAAACCTTTACCACCGATTTTAAATAGGCGTCGTTTTTCTTCAAAGCCAATGCCAATGAATCGGATTTTAAAGCCAATTCAGTAGCTTCTTTTCTTAATTTTGTGGAAGCATAACCTGGAATATACTCGCGTAAAGGAGTGAATGCAATAATATAGGTAGTAAACGTAATGATTAATATTGCCGCGACAGAAGCCACAACAAAAACGTTCATTAAAGTTAATCTTAAGGAAAAAATTTCTTCAAAAGTATCTTCATTTAAAATAACCAAACGGTTTTTAGTAAATAATTTCCTTTTTAATATTTTTCTTTTCTCTGACATGGTTCTTCATATTATTATTACAAATATAATGATAAAACAATCATAACTAAATTTAAGATTTTCAAGTGCTGATTTTATTAATAAATTTTGATAATCATAAATATTTATTAATGAGAGAAATGAAATACCAATATTTCTATTTATCTTTGTTGAAGAATTTAATATAAATTTGCGAAAGCATAAAAATATAGTGTTATGGGAAGATTCGGACCAACTGAAATAATTTTAATCCTTGCTGTAATTTTGTTAATGTTTGGAGGTAAAAAAATTCCAGAATTAATGAAAGGTTTAGGAACTGGAATTAAAGAATTCAAAAATGCAGCAAAAGACAATTCAACTGCTGAAAAAAAGGAAGAAGAAAAAAAATAAAAGAAAGGCTTTTCAATTGAAAAGCCTTTTTTAATTTATAGTATCATAGAAAGTTGAATTCGCTTTCTGTCTTCATCTACTTCTGTAACTTTTACTTGAACGTGTTGGTGTAATTTTACTACTTCATTTACATCACTTACAAATCCCGCTTTTAGTTGGGAAATATGTACCAAGCCACTTTCTTTAATTCCTATATCTACAAAGCACCCGAAGTTGGTAATATTATTCACTATTCCTGGTAAAATCATTCCGGTTCTAACGTCTTTTATCGATTTTACATTGGCATCAAATTCAAATACTTTAGCCGATTTTCGAGGATCTAAACCTGGTTTTTCAAGTTCTTTTATAATGTCTTTCAATCCCAACAAACCTATTTCGGAGGTGATGTAATTCTCTGGTTTTATTAATGCGGTTTTTTCTTTATTGGCAATTAAATTGCTAATGGTTACTTTTAAATCTTTTGCCATTTTTTCCACAATTCCGTAAGCCTCGGGGTGAACCGCTGAATTATCTAATGGGTTTTTAGCATTCGAAATACGAATAAATGCCACGCCTTGTTGGTACGCTTTTTCTCCTAATCGAGGTACTTTTTTAAGTTGTTTTCTATCTTCAAATGGGCCATTTTCAGAACGATATTGAACAATATTTTCGGCTATTTTTTCACCTATTCCGCTCACATAACTCAACAAATGCTTGCTCGCGGTATTAATATTAATTCCCACAGAATTTACGCAACGAATTACCGTAGTGTCCAATTCTTCCTTTAATTTTGTTTGATCTACATCGTGCTGGTATTGGCCTACGCCAATGGCTTTTGGATCAATTTTTACCAATTCTGCTAAAGGATCTGAAAGTCGTCTTCCAATAGAAACCGACCCTCGAACGGTTACATCATAATTTGGAAATTCCTCTCTCGCAATTTTTGATGCTGAATAAACCGAAGCTCCAGCTTCAGAAACTATAAAAACTTGAACGGGTTTGTCGAACGCAATTTTCTTAATGAAAAATTCTGTTTCGCGAGATGCTGTTCCGTTACCAATTGATATTGCATCGATTTTATAAGAATTAACCATCGATCGGATTTTTTTCATCGCCATGACATCCTCGTTTTGAGGCGCGTGTGGATAAATCGTTTCGTTGTATAATAAATCGCCTTTTTCATCCAAACAAACCACTTTGCATCCACTTCGAAATCCTGGATCAATTGCTAAAATTCGTTTTTCCCCTAATGGCGGCGCAAGTAATAACTGACTTAAATTATTGGCAAAAACTTGAATAGAATTGGCATCTGCTTTCGCCTTCGCTTCTTGTAATGCTTCGTTGGAAATAGCAGGATTTAATAATCTTTTAAAACTATCTTGGATTGCTAATTCTAAATGTGGTGTGGTATCGTTGTTTCTTTTTATTATTAATTCATCGATGATTTCTAATGCTTCAGCGCCTGAATTTTCAGAATCAACTTCTACTTTTAACTTTACAAAACCATCGTTTTCCGCTCTTAACATTGCTAATAATCGGTGGGATGGCGCTTTTGATAAATTTTCGGACCAATCGAAATACTGATTGAATTTTTTGGCCGCTTCATCGTCTTTTTTGGTCTTAATTACCTTGGTAGAAATAACTGCTTTTCGTTGATACAATCGTCGTAATTGTTTTCTAACATAAATATTTTCATTAATCCATTCGGCAATAATATCTCGTGCACCTTGAAGTGCTTCTTCTTCATTTACAACGTTTTTATTGATATATTGAGTAGAAATAAAATCAATATCATCGTTGTTTTGAGCCATAATTATTTTAGCTAATGGCTCTAATCCGTTTTCCCTAGCGGTATCGGCTTTTGTTTTTTTCTTCTTTTTATAAGGAAGGTAAAAATCTTCTAATTCTTGTAAATCAAAACTCTGAGTGATTTTATTTTCCAGCTCTGGAGTGAGTGATTTTTGTTCGACTATCGCTTTTAAAATCGTCTCTTTTCTTTTAACAATTGCTTCGTATTCCTTTTGATATTTTGCAATATTTTCAATTACAATTTCATCTAAATTTCCTGTTTGGTCTTTTCTATATCTGGAAATAAAAGGAATCGTACAATCTTCCTGTAAAAGCTGAACTGTTTTTTGAATACCATTGGCTGGAGCCGAAATAAATTTGGATATAAATTCTATATTGGTCATATAAATACCTGAATTCAGTTATGAAAAGACTGTTTGAATTTTTAAAAAATAGAATATTAACAGCTAATTTTATTTACTCTGTTTTGGTGTCTTCCTCCTTCAAAATCAGTGTTAAGAAAAGTTTGTACCATTTCCAAAGCTTGAGGAATTGAAGTAAATCTAGCGGGAATACTGATAATATTAGCATCATTATGTTGACGTGCTAAAACTGCAATTTCTTTGGTCCAACACAATGCGGCACGAATTCCTTGGTGTTTATTTGCCGACATTGCGATTCCGTTTCCGCTTCCGCAAATGATAATTCCAAAATCGGAAACTTTGTTTTCAACATCTAAGGCAACGGGATGCGCAAAATCAGGATAATCTACACTATCTGCAGAATCAGTTCCGTAATTTGTAACTTCATATCCATTTGCTTTAAGCATTTCAACAATTGCTTTTTTATATTCTGGTCCAGCGTGGTCGTTTCCAATAGAAATTTTCATAAGTTTGATTTGTTGTGTTTAGTTTTACAAATTTACCAAAACTTAACTGGGAATTTATTTAGAAATTAATTTTTAATTAAATAAATTATAAACACTTAATAATCAATACTAATTCTATTTTATCACTTCATTTAATTTAATAAATATGTTAAATTTTTAGAATGTTAATATCAGTTCGTAACTAATTGATAATCAGTTAACCTTAATTTAACATTAAATGTTCATAACTTTAAATAGAAAATTATAAGTTTTTATAGGTGGTATCATAAAAATTTGTAATCAAAAATTGGTTTGAATAAAACAATAAAAGTTTGAAGAATTTTTAGAAAAGTTATTACAAATTATTTTCTGTTTATTAACAAATTTCAAAATTTGAATTATCTACAAAATAGCGTTGTTTTGAATTATTAACCGTTGTTAATTAAAAAATAAAAATCGCTGATTTTAGTCGGTTTTGTATAAAATAAGATTGTTTATAACTTGTGGTAAATAATTATAACTTAAAAATAAGCTATTTAAAAATAAACTTATTGTAACTATTAACAAGCTATAATAACCATTAAAAAATAATTTTAAATTAAATTTTCTTTTTGTTGTTTTTAATAGATGTTGATAACATTTAACTTCGTTAGATTTATTTTATAAAGGTAATTCTAATATAGATTTTATAGAATTAATGTTATTAAAAAGTTTTATTTATTTAAATCTAAAGTTTATCTACAGTGAACTGCAAAGTATTTTGTAAATTTCAACCTTATTAGAAAAGAACTATGGGTAAAAGATTAAGAAAACCAGTAAAAAAACAACTGGATTTTACAGAAAAAATAATAAAAATACTAACTCAAAATAGTAATAAATCTTTCAACTACAAACAAATAGCAGCTAAATTAGAATTAGATGATACACAAAGTAGAAATCAAATTATTAAAGATTTAAAGATTTTAGCAGCTCAAAAACAAATTACAGAATCAGAACCTGGAAAATATTTAATTGTAGAAAGTAGTAAAGATTATTCTGAAGGTGTAATTGACATGACTGGAAGAAAAACAGCGTATTTTGTTTCTCCAGATTTTGAAGATGATGTATTTATTCCAACCAATAATTTAAATCATGCGTTAGATGGCGATAAAGTAAAAGTATATGTTTACAATCGCAGAAAAGGAAAACGTGTTGAAGGTGAGGTAATTGAAATAATAGAAAGAAAGAAAACTGATTTTGTTGGGGTAATTGATATTCAGAAAAACTTTGCATTTGTATCGACTGCAAATCCTAAAATGTATACTGATATTTTTATTTCAAAAGATAAATTAGGAGATGCTGAAAACGGTGATGTTGTTTTAGTTCATATTGAAGATTGGCCTTCAAGAGCCGATAGTCCTTTTGGAAAAGTAATAAAAGTTCTAGGAAAACCTGGAGAACACAATACAGAAATTCACGCCATTTTAGCAGAATATGGTTTACCAGCAGAATTTCCATTAGAAGTAGAATTATATGCCCAAAAAATAGATACTTCAATTCAAGAAAATGAAATTAAAAAACGGCGAGATATGCGTGATACTTTAACTTTTACTATCGATCCTAAAGATGCAAAAGATTTTGATGATGCGTTATCTTTCAAAAAATTAGAAAATGGAAATTACGAAGTTGGAATTCATATTGCCGATGTTTCCTACTATTTACAAGAAGGAACTATTTTAGATGATGAAGCTTACCAACGCGCTACTTCTGTGTATTTAGTTGATCGTGTGGTTCCAATGTTGCCTGAAGTTTTATCTAATTTTGCTTGTTCTTTACGACCAAATGAAGAAAAATATACTTTCTCGGTTATTTTTGAAATTACCGAAAAAGCTGAAGTCGTGAATAATTGGTTTGGAAGAACGGTAATTTATTCCGATCAACGGTTTGCTTACGAAGAAGCACAATATATTATCGAAACCAAAGACAATACAATTCCATTAGAAACTTCTATTACTGGAGCAGCTTATAAAGTTTCAGATGAGATTGTAAACGCTATTTTAAAATTAGATGAATTAGCGAAAATTTTCCGAAGAAAGAGAATGGCTGCAGGTGCAATTTCATTTGATAAAGTAGAAGTAAAATTCAATTTAAATACCAATCACGAACCAATTGGAGTTTTCTTTAAAACTTCAAAAGATGCGAATCATTTAATTGAAGAATTCATGCTTTTAGCAAATAAAAAAGTAGCTGAATTCATTGGAAAACAAAAGAAAACCTTTATTTATAGAATTCATGATGAACCAAATGAAGATAAATTAATTGCACTTCAAAATGTGATTTCAAAATTTGGTTACAGTATCAATTTCAAATCAAAAGGCGATATTTCAATGTCTTTAAATAAATTATTAAACGATGTTCAAGGGCAAAAAGAGCAGAATTTAATAGATACTTTAGCGATTCGAAGTATGAGTAAAGCCAAATATTCAACTGATAATATTGGTCACTACGGATTAGCATTTGATTATTATTCTCATTTTACCTCGCCAATTCGTCGTTATCCTGACGTTATGGTGCATCGATTATTGCAATTTTATTTAGATGGAGGAAAATCAGCGGATGAAGAAACCTATGAAACCAAGTGTTTGCATTCCTCAAATATGGAAAGTCTAGCCACACATGCCGAGCGCGACAGTATAAAATACATGCAAGTTCGCTACATGCAAGACCATAAAGATCAAGAATTTTTAGGTGTAATTTCAGGAGTTACCGAGTGGGGAATTTTCGTTGAAATTATAGAAAATAAATGTGAGGGAATGGTTAGAATTCGTGAAATTAAAGACGATTACTACACTTTTGATGAAAAACAATACGCTTTAGTTGGTGCTACAACTCATAATTTACTCCAACTAGGAGATGAAATTTATGTAAAAGTTAAAAACGCTGATTTAGTGAAAAAACAATTAGATTTTCATTTTATAAGAGAAAAGGAATAATTGAAAATTCATTTTTTTAATTATATTTGAAGGTAAATATTAATAAAAATCTATGTTTCAAGATATTTTAACAGCCATTCCACTTGGAATATTTTTAAGTTTTTTAATAGGCCCTGTATTCTTCGTATTATTAGAAACAAGCGCAGTTAAAGGATTTAGAGCTGCTTTAGTATTTGATTTAGGAGTTGTTTTTGCAGATATTGTTTTTATTTTAATTGCTTATTTCAGTAGTTATAAATTAATTGAGAGTTTAAAAAACGATCCTGCAATATTTATTTTTGGAGGTATTTTAATGCTTACCTACGGAATTATCTCTTTTATAAAACTAAAAAAATTAAAAAACGAAGTTTCTGAAGAGGAAATAGAATTTGTATTCCAAAAGAAAAACTACCGCGCCCTATTCATTAAAGGATTTTTATTGAATTTTATAAATGTTGGTGTTTTACTTTTTTG
The DNA here is from genome assembly GCA_947488545.1 of Bacteroidota bacterium. Taxonomy (GTDB): domain Bacteria; phylum Bacteroidota; class Bacteroidia; order Flavobacteriales; family Flavobacteriaceae; genus Flavobacterium. The sequence continues at coordinate 69,855 of CANKZE010000003.1, read as the reverse complement.
GTTTTTAATATTAATTACAATAGGACCAAAACTAGAATTAGAAACCTCCAGAATGATTACTTTTTTTGGTACATTGATAATTACTTATTTAATTGTTGATATGGGTAAAATGTTATTAGCCAAACAATTAAAACACAAAATGACACCAAAAAACATCCTAAACATAAAAAAAATAATTAGTGTTTTATTAATTGTTTTTGGAATAGCAATAATGCTTCAAGGATGGTTTCCTAGCGACCAAAAAATAGTAAAAAAGGCGTTGGAGAAGATTGAGTAGAAAAACCTAAAATTCATACAAAAAAAAGAGACACATTTCTGTATCTCTTTTAGAGGCATCGTCCGTCCCGAAGCTTCGGTAGAACCGGATTGCTATCTTTAACAAATTTCCTAAAAATTAAACAAAAAAACCCTCAAGTTTCCTTGAAGGTTTTAGAGGCATCGTCCGGATTCGAACCGGAGTAGGAGCTTTTGCAGAGCCCAGCCTAGCCGCTCGGCCACGACGCCATTATTTAACGGATTGCAAATATAGCAAAAAGTTTAAAAGTTTAAAGTTTAAAGTTTAAAAAAATCACTATTTGATATTTATTCACCTAAAACCTAATTTCTATATTCTTCCAACTCAATCGTAACCGCCTCAACGTCACCACCAATTGGTGGATTTAATTTGGAAACCCGCAATAGTATTCTTGAAACAGAAGGGATTTCAGCAAAAGTTCTCACAATAATTCTGTGTCCCACATGCTCTAATAAATTCGATCGGATTGCCATTTCCTCCACCACAATTCGGTTCAACAACACATAATCAACCGTATCTTTTAAGTCGTCTGAAAGGCAAGATTTCCTTAAATCAGTTTTAATTTCTAAATCAACTGAGTAATTTGAACCTATTTTGCTTTCTTCAACCAAACACCCGTGAAAGGAAAACGTTCTTATGTTTTGTAATTTTATAGTACCCATAATAATGGTAATTTGTTTATTCGGTTATTTGTTTAATCGGAAAAAGGAGCTGGGATTGAATTTTTTTGCACAAATTTTCAAATTACCAAATCAACGATTAACCAAATCAACGAGTTTATATTTATCTTTGCTAAAATTAAATAAAAATTATGTCAACCGAAGATAAATCGCTTCATTTTATTGAACAAATTATAGAAGACAGCTTAACCAGCGGTTTTCCTCAAGATAAATTACGCTTTCGTTTTCCACCAGAACCCAACGGTTATCTGCATATTGGACATGCTAAATCAATTTGTTTGAATTTTGGATTAGGATTGCGTTATAATGCGCCGGTTAATCTGCGTTTTGACGATACCAATCCCGCAAAAGAAGAGCAAGAATATGTTGATGCTATAAAAGAAGATATACAATGGCTTGGTTTTCAATGGGCTGAAGAAAGATACGCGTCGGATTATTTCCAACAATTATATGATTGGGCAGTTGAAATGATCAAAAAAGGAAAGGCCTATGTTGACAGTCAATCTTCTGAAGAAATGGCTGCTCAAAAAGGAACACCTACGCAACCAGGAGTTGATGGACCTTACAGAAATCGTTCGATAGAAGAAAATTTATCTTTATTTGAAGCGATGAAAAATGGAGATTTTCCAGAAGGAAGTCACGTTTTGAGAGCTAAAATTGACATGAAATCTACCAATATGTTGATGCGCGATCCTTTGATGTATCGTATTTTACACCGCCATCACCACAGAACTGGAAACGATTGGAAAATCTATCCAATGTACGATTATGCTCATGGTGAAAGCGATTATATTGAGCAAATTTCACATTCTATTTGCACACTCGAATTTGTAATGCACCGCGAATTATACAATTGGTTTTTAGATCAGATTTACGACGATAAAAAAGTAAGACCTAACCAATACGAATTTGCAAGATTGAATCTGAATTATACCGTAATGAGTAAACGTAAACTCCTACAATTAGTTCAAGAAAATATTGTAAACGGTTGGGACGATCCTAGAATGCCAACCATTTCAGGATTAAGAAGACGTGGATATACCGCGAATTCTATTCGTAAATTTTGCGAAACCATTGGAGTTGCAAAACGCGAAAATGTTATAGACGTTTCGCTTTTAGAATTTTGCTTGCGCGAAGATTTAAATAAAACAGCGCCTCGAGTTATGGCCGTTTTAGATCCTGTGAAAGTGGTAATTACCAATTATCCTTTAGATCCCGAAGGTTCGGTAGAAGAATTATTAGACGCCGAAAACAACCAAGAAGATGAAAGTGCAGGTTATAGAAAAGTACCGTTTTCAAGAGAAATTTATATTGAAAAAGAAGACTTTTTAGAAGAAGCCCCTTCTAAATTTTTCCGTTTGTCTTTAGGTAGAGAAGTGCGTTTGAAAAATGCGTATATCATTAAAGGGGAAAGCGTTGTAAAAGATGCAGTAGGTAATATTACAGAAATTCACGTTACTTACGATAGCGATAGCCGAAGCGGAAGCGGAAGCGAAGCAAGTCAGAGAAAAGTGGCTGGAACGTTACATTGGGTTTCGATTAAGCACGCTATTCCAGCAGAAGTGAGAATGTACGATCGTTTGTTTATTGACGAAGCGCCAGACAGTCACAAAGAGAAAAACTTCCTAGAATTTATGAATTCGAATTCTTTACAAATCGTAAAAGGTTTTGTAGAGCCGAGTTTGGCAAACGTAAAATCGGGAGATAAATTCCAATTCCAACGCATGGGATATTTCAATGTTGATAAGGATTCAACCCCTGAAAATTTGGTATTCAACCGAACTGTTGGATTGAAAGACGCTTGGGAAGAAAAAGGCAAAAAAGAAGAAAATTTATTGATGTCGATGCAAAAAGAGATTAATAAATATGTAAAAGAAAAAGACGATGCTGCTGCAAATGTTACTCTGGACGCCATAATTGAAACTATAAAAAGCATCGATAATTTCAGTTTGATTTGTCAAACGATTATTAAAAACGTGAAAAACGATAATAATGCGTTACTGTTTTCAAATTTGATTTTACATTTTTCTGATAAAGTAAATTTTAAAGATATCGATTCTGAAGTTTTGACGAAATTATATTCCATGTCGTTAAAAAGTCAAATGCCGGCAGTTCGAATTTTTGCAATTCGCAACTTGAAAAACGACGCCGAGAATTTTAACGATTTTAATTCGCAACTTTCAGAATTAAGACAATCTGAAAAGAATGAAAAAGTTTTAGAAGAATTGAAATAATAATTTTTATTCCTAATAAAAAAGCGCCCAATTGAGGCGCTTTTTCTATTATTGATTTTAACTATCGAATGAAGTTGAGCTATCAATTTGAATGATTAAAAACAGCTTTTATAGCTGAGTTTTAAAGCGGATTTTTAATTTTTAGGGCAAATGCTTTATCTTTTTAAAAATGATTAAATCTGCGCTTTTATTTTAAGTTTTGACTAAAATTTCTTTAGTTTACCAAAAACCAACCTATAAAACTGAAATTGCTTTTTGAATTCGATTGACCGTTTCTTCTTTTCCGATAAAATCGGCAATATCAAAAAGATGCGGTCCTTTTAGTGCGCCAACCAAACTCAATCGAAAAGGTTGCATAATTTTTCCCATTCCGATTTCATTTTCGGTCATCCAGGCTTTTACGATGGTTTCAATTTTCTCTGAAGAAAAATCCTCAATACCTTCCAAAACAACAATTAATTGTTTCATCAAATCGCCAGTATCTTCTTTCCAGTTTTTTGTAGCTTTTTCATCGTAGGATGTTGGCGCTTCGAAAAAATAATCGGAAAGCGACCAAAATTCTGAAACGAAATTTGCACGTTCTTTTATTAAGGAAACTAATTTTGTTAATCGATCTTCAGAAATTGAAACTCCTTTCGATTCTAAAAACGGAGCATACGATTTTGCTAAATCAGAATCACTTTGAATTTGTAAATAATGATGATTGAACCATTTGTTTTTTTCTGGATCAAATTTTGCGCCCGCTTTATGAACACGATTTAAATCGAATTTATTCACTAATTCTTCTAATGAAAATAATTCTTGTTCAGTACCGTCATTCCACCCTAATAATGCCAAAAAGTTTATTACTGCCTCAGGATAAAACCCCGATTCTCTATAACCTGATGAAATCCCTTCGTCTGTTTTCCATTCTAAAGGGAATACCGGAAACCCTAATTTGTCCCCGTCACGTTTGGATAATTTTCCGTTTCCAACAGGTTTTAAAATTAGTGGCAAGTGAGCAAATTCTGGCGCTTCCCAACCCAATGCACGGTACAATAAAACGTGTAAAGGCATTGATGGCAACCATTCTTCCCCGCGAATTACGTGTGAAGTTTCCATTAAATGATCGTCCACAATATTCGCTAAATGGTATGTGGGCATCCCATCGCTTTTAAACAAAACCTTATCGTCTAATAAATTAGTTTCAAATTTTACTTCTCCACGAATAATGTCGTTCAAGTGTAAAGTCTCATTAACGGGAGTTTTAAAACGGATTACATATTCCTCACCATTTGCAATTCTCTTTTCAGTTTCTTCATTTGAAATAACTAAAGAAGTATCTAATTTTTCTCGATTATGATGATTGTAAATAAATGTTTTTCCTTGTTCTTCATGCTGTTTTCTATGTAAATCCAAGGCTTCAGCGGTATCAAAAGCATAATACGCCCAACCTGTATTTATCAACTGATCTGCATATTGTTTGTACAAATGTTTTCTCTCACTTTGACGATAAGGTCCAAATTTTTCATTTTTTCCAATCGTTTCATCAGGTGAAATTCCTAGCCATTCCAAAGCTTCCAAAATATAACTTTCAGCTCCAGGAACAAATCTATTTTGATCGGTATCTTCAATTCTTAAAAAGAAAACACCGCCATTTTTTTTTGCAAATAAATAATTAAATAACGCGGTGCGAACCCCTCCAATATGTAATGGTCCTGTAGGGCTTGGCGCAAAACGAACACGAACTTGATTTGACATTTTTATAAATTTTTAGCAAAGATAACTAGAAGTTGGCAGTTAGGAGTTGGCAGTTAGGAGTTTTTCATTAAAAAAGGAAATGAAAACAACAGCTACTTCATTTCTAGTGGAACTCTTTTATTCATAACCTTAAACCAAAGCGGCGGAAAAAAAGATAAAACCATCGATGTTGGGTAACCATAAGGCATTTGTGGCGAAACATCATGATATTCCAGAATTTGATATTTCTTTTGAGATTTATAATGGTGATCACTGTGACGTGTGAGCTCATAAAGAATAATTCTTCCTAAAACATGATTTGAATTCCACGAATGTTTCTCGGTTACACGTTCAAATCTTCCGGAGGCTAGCCGGTTTCTTTTTAATCCATAATGCTCAATATAATTGATGGTTTCTAACAAAAGGAAACCAACTATCCCGGCACAAGACGCCAACAAAAATCCTTTAACTCCAAAGATAATATAGATAATAATTAAATAACTAATTTGAATAATTGTAAACCAAAACATATCATTTTTTAAAGAAAAGAATGACACATTATTTATGGTGTTTAATTTTTTTTGAATTTCCCACGCCTTTTTATACGTCCCTGTCACGGTTTGAAACCAAAAAGCATATAGATTTTGATTGTATGCTGCCGTTGACGGATCTTCAGGAGTTGAAACATGCAAATGATGCCCGTGGTTGTGCTCAATAAAAAAATGCGTATAATGGCTTGGAATTAAAAGTGTTTTTCCAAGTATTTTTTCAAAAAGAGTTGTTCTATGACCTAATTCATGCGCTACATTTATTCCGTTAGCTCCAAGAATAATTCCCAGACTTATGGTGATTCCCATAATTTCAGATAGGGACAAATTTGTCTGAGTAATTTTATACAAACAAAACAATAGCGCTCCATAAACTATTGGTACATTTAAGTACAGTAAAACATCAAATAATTTATTTGTTAATCTTTCAGAAACGACTTCCTCGTCATAATTTTTTTCGTCAATCGGTAAGAGTAATTCTAGAAACGGAATCACAACAAAAGCAAAAAGTAATGCCGAAAAAGACCAATACCCTCCAAAATAAATACCTAAAACACCAACAACAGGAATGCTATAAGCCCATAAATATTTCATAATCAATAATTTTTTTCTAAAATTACTAAAACTTATGTAATCTCCAACTATGTAGGTCTTCGAAACTTTTAACGTTTTCTAATTAAGATAAATTTGTACTTTTGACGGGTATTTAAACAAGCAGCAAATTTTGGAGCAGTCAAAATCTATTTTTCTAAAATTAGAAATTTTTATAAAAAAGTATTATACGAATGAATTAATTCGCGGCTTGATATTTTTTATCGGTTTAGGGTTAATTTATTTCCTGTTTACCCTTTTTATAGAATATTTCCTTTGGTTGAAACCAAAGGGCAGAACGATATTGTTTGCCCTTTTCGTTTTAGTTGAAAGCTTCTTACTTGTTAGATTTGTTGCGTTTCCAATATTTAAATTATTCAAACTTCAAAAGGGAATTAATTTTGAAGAAGCATCCTCAATTATAGGAACGCATTTCACTGAAGTAAGCGATAAATTGATTAATTTTCTTCAGCTTTCAGAAAATAACAATCAGGATAAATCGGAATTGCTTTTAGCTTCCATCGAACAAAAAGCAAAATTACTAAGCCCAATTCCGTTTAGTAACGCGATAAATTTCAATGTAAACAAGAAATATTTACCATTAGCAATTCTCCCGATTTTGTTTTTCTTGTTTTTCTATGTTTCAGGAAACAGCTATGTAATTTCCCAAAGTTTCGAACGAGTGGTTAATTTTAAAAAGCAATTTTTACCGCCAGCGCCATTCAAATTGGTAGTTTTAAATAAGGAATTGCAAACCGAACAAAACAAAGATTTTATCATCAAAGTAAAATCGGAAGGGAAGATAATCCCTGAAACTGTTATGATAAATATCGGTTCTGAAAGTTACTATATGGAAAGCAATGGCCGCGGAGAATTCCAATATAAAATTGAAAAACCAAATTCCAATGTTTCCTTTTTTATGGAAGCTGGAGAAGTTTCGTCTTTTGATTATGAGTTAAATGTACTTACGGTTCCTGCAATCACTAATTTAGAAATGACGCTTAATTTTCCTTCCTATTTAAATAAGAAATCGGAAACGATAAAAGGAACTGGTAATGCCGTTATTCCAGAGGGCACAACGGTTACTTGGAAAATGAATACCGTTGCAACCCAAAGGGTAAATTGGACCGACGCAAAATCTAGTTTTTCTTTTTTCAAACAAGAGAACTTGTTCAAAATATCTAAAAATATTTCTCAAAACACAGAATACAATATCATAACTTCGAATAATAAAGTTAAAGATTACGAACGATTAAGTTATCAGATATCGGTTATAAAAGATCAATTTCCAACGATCAATGTGAATAATGCGCCAGATAGTTTGAAGGTTTCTAAAAACTATGTTTTGGGCCAGGTTTCCGATGATTATGGGCTCAGTAAACTGCAAATAGTTTATTACGAAAAGGATAAGCCTCAAACTCAAAAAAGAGGTTTTATTTCAGTTAAAAAAGACATTTACGACCAATTTGTATTTGCGTTTCCAAGCAACCTTCCAGTAGAACAGGGAATTGCTTATGAATATTATTTTGAAGTTTTTGATAATGATGCTATTCATAATTTTAAAAGCTCTAAATCGGCAGTATTTTACAATAGAATCGCGACTGATCAAGAAAAGGAAGAGCAAATTTTGCAGGAGCAAAACAACAACATCAACAGTTTAGAAAAGTCGTTGAAAAACCAAGACAAGCAAATTTCAGAAATTGAAAAGTTGCAAAAAAGCGGCAAGGAGAAAGAAACTTTGGAGTTTAAAGACCAACAAAAAATCAACGATTTTATTAAACGCCAAAAACAACAAGACGAAATCATGAAGGAGTTTTCTAAAAAAATGGAAGAAAACTTAGATAAATTCAAGTCCGATAAAAAAGACGAATTTAAAGAAGAACTTCAGAAAAGACTGGAAAACGCCGACAAAGAATTAGAAAAAAACAAGAAACTTCTAGACGAGCTTAAAGAGCTAAACGACAAAATTAAGAACGAAGAATTATTTGAAAAATTAGAAAAATTCAAACAAATCACCAAAGATCAAACTAAAACTTTGGAGCAATTAGTTGAGCTAACCAAGAAATATTATGTTGAGAAAAAGGCCGAACAAATTGCCGACAACCTTAATAAATTGGCTGACAAGCAGGATAAATTAGCCGAAAGCGAAAAAGAAAATCAAGTTGAAAAGCAAGAAGCGATCAATAAAGAATTTGATAAAATCCAACAAGATTTGAAAGATTTGGAGAAAGAAAATAAGGAGTTAAAATCGCCTATTGACCTTCCGAAAGACGCAGAGAAAGAAAAAAATATTGACGAGGATTTGAAAAAAGCCACTGACGAATTGCAAAAACAAAACCAGTCAAAGGCCAAGCCAAAACAGAAAAGCGCTTCAAAGAAAATGAAAGAAATGAGCGGCGAGATGATGGAAGGAATGGCAGCCGCAGAAATGGATCAGCTAGAGGAGGATGTAAAAATGCTCCGCCAAATATTAGATAATTTGCTTGCTTATTCTTTTTCTCAAGAGGATTTAATGAAGCAATTTAAAGGATTAAAACGAGGTTCGCCTTCTTTTAATAAGGATTTAAAAATCCAGCAAAACTTAAAACAACAGTTCAAGCATGTTGACGACAGCTTGTTTGCAATGTCATTAAGAAACCCAAAAATCGCTGAAAACGTCACCAAAGAAATTGGGAATGTACATTATAATATAGACAAAGCACTAGAAAGTTTTGTTGATTCTCAAATTCCAAAAGGACTTTCTCACCAGCAATACGCAATTTCTGCTTCAAATAAACTGGCTGATTTTCTAAGTGATGCCTTAAATAACATGCAGTCCGAAATGAAAATGTCTGGCTCTGGCAAAGGCGGCAAACCAAAACCAGGAAAAGGCCAGGGATCAGGAATGCAACTCCCAGATATTATCAAAAAGCAACAGGGACTTGGCGAAAAGATGAAAGACGGAATGAAAAAAGGCGATAAGCCTGGAGAAGGAACCAAGCCCGGAGAAGGAGAAAAAGGCAAGTCAAAAGGCGATGGGAAATCAGGAAACGGAAACACGCCAGGTGGAGAAAATGGCGAAGACGGTGAAGGAAATGCGGGAGAAATCATGAAAATTTATCAAGAGCAAAAGCAACTTCGCGAGTCGTTGGAAAACGCTTTAAATAAAGAAGGAATGGGCGGAAACGGAAAAAGCGCAGTTGAGCAAATGAAACAAATTGAAAAGCAATTATTAAATAAAGGATTTAATAACGAGACGCTTCAAAAAATATTGAACTTGCAATATGAGCTATTGAAATTGGAAAAAGCAACCCAACAACAAGGCGAGGAAAAGAAGCGCCAATCCCAAACCAACCAAAAAGAATTCAACAATCAAAGCAAACCGCTTCCCGTTAATTTGCAAGAATATCTCAATAGCATTGAAATTTTAAATCGACAAACCTTACCTTTGCGTTCCAATTTTAACCAAAAGGTTCAAGAATATTTTAAAAACAATGATTAGTTTTAATTACGAAACCGATTTTGAATTGCACAACGAGGCCGGTTTTTCCAAGTGGCTTTCGGAAGTAATTCTCTCTGAAAACAAAAAAGAAGGCGAAATAAATTACATTTTTTGTGACGACGACTATTTATTGGAAATAAACCAGCAACATTTAGATCACGACACGCTCACAGACATCATAAGTTTCGACTATTCCGTTGGAAATGAGCTAAATGGAGATATTTTTGTGTCTGTTGAAAGGGTAAAAGAGAACGCATCCGACTTCAATGTTACTTTCCACGAAGAAATCCAACGCGTTTTGGTTCATGGAATTTTGCATTATTGCGGATACAAAGATAAAACAGAATCCGACGAGCTTGTTATGAGATCTAAAGAGGACGAAAAAATGAAAATGTTTCACGTGGAACAATAATTACAGAAGCGAATTTTTAGGCTTCTCGAGAATTTATTTTCCCGCTTTCATTCCAAATCTCTCGAAAAAATTCTCGAGGATTTTCCCTTCAATCGGGGCTAATTATTTTTTGTATTTTTGCATTTGAATTGTCAGAAAAAAATGTTTCACGTGGAACATAGTTATAACGATTATTAAATAAAAATAAATTGTTTCAAGATACTTACGATGTTATTGTTGTTGGTGCAGGCCATGCCGGTTCAGAAGCCGCTGCTGCTGCCGCGAATTTAGGGGCCAAAACTTTATTGGTTACCATGAGCTTACAAAACATTGCCCAAATGTCTTGTAATCCTGCCATGGGAGGAATTGCAAAAGGACAAATTGTAAGAGAAATTGACGCGCTTGGAGGTTATTCAGGAATTGTTTCTGATAAAACCGCAATCCAATTCAAAATGTTGAATAAGTCGAAAGGGCCGGCAATGTGGTCTCCAAGAGTTCAAAGCGACCGCATGCGTTTCGCAGAAGAATGGAGATTAATGTTGGAGCAAACCGCAAATCTTGACTTTTATCAAGAAATGGTTGCGGGATTAATTATCGAAAACGGACAAATAAAAGGAATCAAAACTTCTTTAGGAATTCAAATAAAAGCAAAAACGGTAGTTCTTACAAACGGTACTTTTCTAAATGGTTTAATTCACATTGGAGAAAAACAATTTGGCGGAGGTAGAGCCGGCGAAAGTGCCGCCTACGGAGTTACCGAAGATTTAGTAAAAGCGGGTTTTGAATCTGGAAGAATGAAAACAGGTACGCCACCAAGAGTAGACGGAAGATCATTAGATTATTCTAAAATGAACGAAGAAAAAGGCGATGTAAAACCAGATAAATTCTCGTATTCAGATATAACTAAGCCGCTTACACATCAGAAATCGTGTTATATGACCTATACTTCTTTAGATGTTCACGATATTTTAAGAGAAGGATTTGACAGATCTCCAATGTTTAATGGAAGAATTAAAAGCCTTGGACCGCGCTATTGCCCCTCAATAGAAGATAAAATTAATCGCTTTGCCGATAAGGAAAGACACCAACTATTTGTTGAACCAGAAGGCTGGAATACGGTAGAAGTTTATGTAAATGGGTTTTCAACTTCTTTGCCGGAAGACATCCAATTTAAAGCTTTAAGTTCAGTCATAGGGTTTGAAAAAGTTAAGTTTTTCCGACCGGGCTATGCAATAGAATACGATTATTTCCCCCCTACACAATTAAAACATACTTTAGAAACCAAGTTGGTTGAAGGGCTTTATTTTGCAGGACAAATTAACGGTACAACAGGTTATGAAGAAGCCGCTTCACAAGGTTTAATGGCAGGAATTAATGCTGCTTTAAAAGTTCAAGAAAGAGCGCCATTAATATTGAAAAGAGACGAGGCTTATATTGGAGTCTTAATTGACGATTTAATCACAAAAGGAACCGAAGAGCCATATAGAATGTTTACTTCTAGAGCGGAATTCAGAACGTTATTGCGTCAAGACAATGCCGATTTTAGATTGACGCCCCTATCATATGAAATTGGTTTAGCGTCAGAAAAACGTCTTCGAAGAATGGAACACAAGCTTAATGAATCTGAAAAAATGGTGGCTTTCTTTAAAGAAACTAGCATTACACCAGCAGAAGCAAATCCTATTTTAGAAGCAAAAGAAACTGCCTTAATTGACCAGTCCGACAAGATGTTTAAAATGTTTTCGCGCCCTCAAATTGACCTTGAAGACATGATGAAATTAGACAAGGTTAATGATTATATAGATGCAAATGATATCGATTTGGAGATTTTGGAACAAGCTGAAATCCAAGTTAAATATTCAGGATATATTGAAAAGGAAAGAAACAACGCCAATAAATTATTGCGTTTGGAAGACCTAAAAATCCCAGATGATTTCGACTACAACAACATCAAATCAATGTCGATTGAAGCGAAGCAAAAGCTCTCAAAAATCCGACCTGTTACTATTTCGCAAGCGTCTAGAATTAGTGGAGTTTCACCAAGCGATATATCGGTATTGCTAATTTACATGGGGCGTTAATGATTTCTGATTTTAAATTTTAGAATACTAATGTTCCACGTGAAACTACTTTGTTAAATCCCGCTATTATTGAGCTGTTCCGATTTTCAGTTTAAAATCACAATATTTAAATATGGATATTTCTAATAAAAAACACTTTCTTACCGTAACCGATTATTCTGTTTCTAATGAAACTTTCGAATTGTATTACGATCAAGATTTGGACTTTTTAATTACTTCGCCGCAACCTTCTCCCGAAAATTTAGGGAGGTATTATGAAAGCAATGATTACATTTCTCACACCGATTCGAAGAGATCTTTATTTGAAAAAGCCTATCATTTTGTAAAAGGAATTGCATTAAAAAACAAATTAAATTTGATTAATAATTGCAGTTCTATCAAAGGCAATTTATTAGATATTGGAGCTGGAACAGGAGACTTTTTGTTAACCGCAAAACAAAATGGTTGGAACACAATCGGAGTTGAGCCAAGTGAAAAAGCAAAAGGAATTGCCATTGGAAAAGGAATCCAATTTTCAGATTCTATAGAAGAATTAGAAAGCAACTCTTTTGACGTAATTACTATGTGGCACGTTTTAGAACACGTTCCAAATTTGGAAATTCAAATCAAAGAATTAAAAAGATTGGTTAAACCAAATGGCACAATAATTATTGCCGTTCCAAATTTCAAATCATACGACGCTAACTATTATGGAAAATTCTGGGCTGCATTTGATGTGCCAATTCACTTTTGGCATTTTTCAAAAACATCCATCAAATTACTTTTTCAAAAAGAAGATATAAAATTAGAAAAAGTGCTTCCAATGAAATTTGATTCCTTTTATGTGAGTTTGCTTTCCGAAAAATATAAAAACGGGAAAATGAATTTTGTTAAAGCAATTTGGATTGGATTGGTTTCAAATTGGAAAGCAAATTGGAGTTTGGAGTATTCTTCCCATATTTATGTGTTAAAAAACACCGAAAAAGCGATTTAAAGCGATTTAAAAGACGATTTTTAGCCCCAACATAACTTTTACCGCCGTTTTTATTAAACCGTCGGAAATCAGCTTAAATAAATCCGGTTTTTATAGCTTATTATTATAGTAAACCAAAACCCAATTATAAAAACTTATAGTTCGTAAATCGGACAAATTTTAAACATTTTAGTTATTAAATTAAAATTTATACTTTTACCAACAATTAAAAAATCAATATCAAGAAAGGATGAAAAAATCATTAGTAATTATCGCAATCGCATTTTCAATTATCTCATGTAATAAAACTGCAGAAGTTGCCACAACAAAAACCGCTTACGTAGATACATCAAAATTAATGATTGAGTATACAGAAGCGAAAGACATCGAAGCAAAATACAAAGCCAAATCTCAAGAAATGGGAAGAGAGCTTGAAGCTGAAATCGCAAAATTTAAAGCAGAAGCAGGAAATTTCCAAAAAAATGCACAAATGAACGGCCAAGCTTGGGCACAACAAAAAGGTGCTGAATTACAAAAAAGAGAGCAACAACTTCAATATGCGGAACAATCTATAGCACAACAATTGCAACAAGAAAGTGGAGTAGAAATTGATTCTGTGGTAAGTGGAGTTAAGAAATTTATCAAAGCTTACGGTAAAGAAAAAGGATACGCTTATATTTATGGAACTGGAGACGCAGCGTCTATATTGTATGCAGAAGATAAATACGATATCACAAATGAACTTATTAAGCTTTTGAACGACAAGTATAAATCTTCTAAATCAGAAGCTAAAAAAGAGGCTCCAGCAGCAGAAAAAAAGAAATAATATTTCTTCATCAATATTTAAATGCCTTCAATCGAAGGCATTTTTTATTTATAATAATTTGTATTTAAAATATAAATTGTACTTTCAGCATCTAATTTACAACAATGCAAACGATATCCGAAGCCGCAGAATTCACTTTAAAATTTATCAATCAAACCAATCGTTCCCTATTTTTGACAGGAAAAGCAGGAACAGGAAAAACCACACTTTTAAAGGAAATTATTAAAACCACACACAAAAACACCGTGGTGGTTGCGCCAACAGGAATTGCAGCCTTAAATGCTGGAGGAGTTACCATTCACTCCATGTTCCAACTCCCTTTCGGAGGATTTATTCCAGATCATTCTGCGCCACATTTTTCCGATAGCGTAAAATTTGAAACCAAAAGCACATTAGTTAGACACTTCAAAATGAGCGGTTTAAAAAAAGCGGTCATTCGAAATATGGAATTGATGATTATTGATGAAGTGAGTATGTTGCGCGCCGATTTACTAGACGCGATCGATTTTATGATGCAATCTGTTCGTAAAAAGAAAGCGCCTTTTGGAGGTGTTCAAGTTTTATTTATAGGAGATTTATTGCAATTGCCACCCGTAATTCGAGAGGAAGAATGGAGTACATTGAGAAAATATTATAACGGTAAATTCTTTTTTCATTCGCATGTAATTCAGCAAAATCCTCCACTGTATATTGAACTATCTAAGATCTTTAGACAATCGGACGACGCTTTTATTTCAATATTAAACAACCTTCGAAACAACCAAATCTCCAACCAAGATATTGCTGTTTTAAATCAATATGTAAAACCAAATTTCGATTTAAATAAGAACAAAGGATACATCATTCTGACCACACATAATGCTAAAGCCGACGCTATAAACGCAAAAGCGCTGGAAGATTTAGATGGAAAATTAATGACGTTCAATCCTGAAATTGTCGATGATTTCCCGGATAAAATTTATCCAATAGAACATAATTTACAATTGAAAGTTGGTGCTCAAATTATGTTTGTTAAAAACGATCCGTCCTTTGAGAAAAAGTATTTCAATGGCAAAATGGGATTCATAAAATCACTATCAAAAAATGAAATCCTCGTTCATTTTCCAGAAGAAGATTTAACAATAGAAGTTGAAAAATTTGAATGGCAAAACATCCGATATAAAATTAATGATACCACCAAGGAAATCGAAGAGGAAATATTAGGAACATTTGTTCATTATCCAATAAAATTAGCTTGGGCAATTACCGTTCACAAAAGCCAAGGACTTACTTTTGACAAAGCAGCGCTTGATGTTTCTCAAGTTTTTGTTCCAGGTCAGGCCTATGTCGCATTGTCAAGACTTCGGGCTTTAAACGGGCTTATTTTACTTTCTCCTTTGCAAATGAATGGTATCTCAAACGATCAAGATGTGATGGACTATTCTTTGAATAAAGCTTCAGACGAGGCACTGGCAGAATCGTTACAACAAGACACTAAAAAGTACCTTCATAATTATCTAAAAGCCACTTTTGATTGGGCCGATTTAACCCAAGAATGGAGAAATCACCAGTTCAGTTATAACGAAAAATCAGATGTTTCTGAGAAGTCGAAACATGCCGTTTGGGCCAAAAAACAAGCAGAATGTATCGGAGAAATATTGGATCCATCCAGAAAATTCTTATCGCAATTGGACAAACTATTTGCCGCCGAGGATTTTGATATCAATCAAATATCAGAGCGAATTCATGCCGCATACAATTATTTCTTTGCAACAATGGATCGGGTTGTTTACGATATTTTATGGAAAATGGAAGAGGTAAAACGCGCAAAAAAAGCAAAAGCCTATTTCGATGAATTATTGCTTTTGGAAGAAATGCAAATCAAAGCTGTTTTCCAATTAATGAAAGCCAAATTATTAATAAATACCGTTGCCGCAGGTGCTGAAATTTCAAAAGAAAATTTAAATTCCAATGAAATTAAATCCTATAGAAATAATAAGATTTCTGAAATTCAAACGAAGTTCAGAGAGTTGAATATTACTATTGTAGAAGACGATGTTGATGTAAATCGTTACACAAAAAAGAAAAGTTCCAAAACAGCAGCCCCAAAAAAATCAACCACGCAGGAAACCTATGAATTGTGGCTTCAAAGCAATTCTATAAACGAAATTGCGGCCATCAGAAAATTAACGCCACAAACCATTTACGGCCATTTTGCAAAATTAATTGAAGCAGGGCAAGTCCAAATTCAAGACGTTATGCCAGAAGACAAAATAGAAGCGTTAACCCTTATTTTCAAAGGATTTAAAGGGGAATCTTTAAACGAATTAATGGAAGCCCACGGTGATAAATTCACGTGGAACGACATGCGATTGTTCAAATCGGCAATAGGAAAATAGGATTAATTCAACCAATAAACCACCATTACCGCAGGAATAAAATAGATTACAATTGTGCGAGCGCCATCATAATCTTTCGCTAATCGTTGCCCAAAAAGCAACATTAAAAGCGTAACGCACGAGAATATTCCTGCATAAAAACCAAAAGTTCGGCCTTCATTTACATACAATTCAATTGCGCCAACTATACTTAAAACGCCAGAAATTAATTCCAAAACCAGCACGTGGAACAAAGCAAAAGGGACCGCTCTTTTCAAAATGGTATTTGCAAAATGACCTGTTAACCAGCCTACATTATCTTTCCAATGGAACAATTTATCGTAACCAGATTGTAAAAAAGTTAACGCTAAAAAAATCAAAACTAAAATAGAAGCTACATTATTCATAATTGGTTATTTTTTGTGAATTAAACGAGTTAGTTTTATTGATAAATCTGTTAAAATTATTTTTGCATTTCCATTGCGTTCGATGTGATACATCGCGTCGGAAAGCTCCTTAAAAATATCATTTATATTGTTTCCATTTACAAATGGCGCAAAATTTTCCAATTGGAATTTAGGCACTTTCGTTTCCATGTAAACCAGTTTTTTAGTTTCGTAATTCAGCATTAAAGCCTGGCGAAACATATCGATGCAAAAGTTTAAAAATTTCTTCTGCGTTTCTCTTCCTAAACCTGCAATTTGTTCGCTCCAAAGAATCAAATCTTGAATTGCTTCGGCATTTCCTTTGGCTCTAAAAGCGGCACGAACCCAAGAAACAAACCATTCTTCAAAAGGGAGTTCTTCACTTTCTTCGTCTAGTAAAAGCAACGCTTTGTTGTAATTTCCTTGTGATTGATGTGCAATTTTATCGGCCAAACTCGCCTCAATATTCTCGTTTAAAATCAGGTTATCGGCAATCACTTTTTCACTCAAGCCACCAAAATGCAACACTTGGCAACGCGATAAAATAGTTTGAATTATATCTTCTTCATTTTCGGCAATCAAAATAAAAACCGTTTTTTCTGGGGGTTCTTCTAGTAATTTTAAAAGCTTGTTGGAGGCGGTTACATTCATTTTTTCGGCCATCCAAACAATCACAATTTTATGTCCGCCTTCATAAGATTTCAAGGAAAGTAATTTCAATATTTCCTGAGCATCGTCTACTCGAATTTCCCCTTGCTTGTTTTGAACCCCTAGAATTTTGTACCAATCAAACAGTCCGCCGTATGGATTTTCAGCAACAAATTGACGCCAATCCACCATGAAATCAACACTTTTTGGTTTAGTTTTTACGTCTTCGGTGGTTACGGTTGGAAAAATAAAGTGCAAATCGGGGTGAGAAATCGAATTGAATTTTAGGTTGCAAGATTCGTTTCCGTTGGTGTTTTCGCCGTCAGTATTTTGGCACAAAATATATTGAGCATACGCAATTGCCATCGCTAAAGTACCGCATCCTTCCGGCCCTACAAACAATTGTGCATGAGGTATCCTGCCCGAAGACGCGCTTTTTGTCAAATGATTTTTAATGTATTCTTGTCCTAATATTTGGGAAAACAGCATAAAGCAAAGATAATAGAAAGTTCTTAGAAAAGGTAATTTGGCGATTCGGTTATTCGATAATTTGTTTAACCGCGGAAGGGCTATTATTTTTTGAGGTGAAATAAAGGTTAATCTTTTATTTGTTTAACCGCAAAGAGCGCAAGGGTTTCGCAAAGTCCGCAAAGGGTTTTCAATTGTGCTTTTATATATTTTCGTGACTTTTGTTTCTTTTGTGGTGAAAAAAAGTAACCGCAACTGTATTAATCATTGAATCTGCGGCTATTTACTTAGATGTTGAATGGTCTCTTTACAAATCGCCTCTAAAACACTAACGTCAAGATCGGATAATTTTTTAAAGTAAATACACGCTTTCCCCATTTTGTATTTTCCCAGTTTGTCAAGAAGTGAGCTATAGTCTTTATCTGGCGCCACCACATAAAGCGAGAATTCGTTTTTTCGTGGAGAAAACCCAATTATCATCGAGTCGCCTTCGTGACCACTGGCATATTTATAGTGGTAACTTCCAAAACCAACTATCGTTGGACCCCACATTTTAGGTTCAAAACCCGACCATTTTTTCATTAATTCAATTAATGCAAAGCTGTCATGTTTCTTTTGTTCGTTGTCCACAAATGAATTGATAAAGTCGATTACTCCGGCCTCGGTTTCGGTAGTTTTATTTTTTGTTGCCACTTTATTTAAATTTAAAATTTGATCGTCATATTTGTTGTAAGCGTATAATTTTGGTTCTCATTGGCAAATATTTTGGCCTTCGAATGATACATTTTCCCTTCAATTCTGAATTTAATTTTACTATTGAGATCATAATCAATATTGGAAGACAGCCCATAAGTTTGAAAACCATTGGCGGTTCCAGTTGAAATAATTATTTGTTTTGGGTCGCTATAATATTCGCCTCTCACAGCAATTTTAGTATTATCGTTTAAGCTTTGTTTGACAATTAAAACAGGGGAGTACCAAGTTCCATCGATTGTTGGGTCCAATTTATCCATTCCAATGTCAAATCCCGCAATAACCCCAAATGTATTTGAGGGTTCGTAGATTGCATAAACATTATGAAATAATCGCCACGAGTCAATACCGTCGGGCCTATCGTTACCTATAAAATTACTGTAATTCAATATTAATTTGGCATTTGGTTTGTAATTGAGCTGCAAACCAAATGAAGGTTGTTTGAAGTAATCGGGGGTTTTAATTTTTTGCCAACCGTTTAAAACGAGAAAGGAAGCATTAAATTTCTCGGATTTATTTGTATAAGAAAGTTTGATTCCAGTTTCATAATAAGGAGAATTTTCAGCAAGAATACTTCTTGATAAAGTCCAACAATCCTCACTAATAGCGCTTTCAAAACCAATATGAGAAGGCATAATTCCTGCGTCCAACCATATGTTTTGTTTTTTGGAAACCTTGAAACCCACATTGGCTTCAAATATAAATTCTGCCCAATTTGGCTCTGCCGAGAGATTGTATTGACTGTAATTTCCAATCATTAAAGCGGCATTTGCACGAACATTATTTTGGTTGAACGATGCTTTTGCATAAGCTAAATTTATATTGATTTCGTTGTTTCGTTTATGATTGTATAGAAAATTTGACTTTTCGTTATTTGCAGGATTGGAGGAATCGACGCTATAATATATTTCGCCATAACCTTGAAATGTAAATGATTTTATCGAATCGTTTACCTCTTCCGAAGTATTTTGAGAAAACCCAGAAAGCCCAATAAACAATACTAGAATTAAGATATTTTTTTTCATAAATAGAAATTATTCTTCAGGAGCTTTCCAATTTATTTTATTTTGAATTTCTTCAAATGTGGAGTAACCGGATTCAACAATTTCCCCCAATTCATTAATATACCCATATTTTTTACAAACGATTGAGTAGTGGTGACAATCATCTTCTTTTTCATGTGCGTCCCAAGGGATTTTATCACAACTTTGACCAATTATTGCTTTTCCATTATGAAAAGAAGTCACAATTTCAAATTGAGGTTTTATAATTATTTGACCTTTTTCATTTGCGAACCCAATTTTTTGACTTTCATCTACAATTCGGATTTTATTTTCTACTAAATAATCTGGATTAATTTCATTCCCTTGATTGTAAACTTCAAATAAAATTTTTTCATTTGAATCTATTGCCGACCAACCTCGACGACCTTTTATAAGAAATATCGCAAAATATCTCAAATTATTATCATTAAATGAAACAAGATACTTTGAGCTATCTAACTGTTTTATTAGATTATCTTTCTCATCATTGATTGAATAAAGACTTCTCCAAGTTTCCGTTTCTTTTTGTTCAACTTTGAATTTATTTTGCGCGTTCAAATTCGATAAAAAAACAAACGATATAATTATAAATATTAGTTTCATGTATCAATTAATTGTTATCTATTTATAATTGTTCGGTTTGAAATATTCTCATCATAATTTTTTATAAACAATTCAATTTTACTTTTATCAATTGTCCCTTCAGCTGTTAAAATCTCATTTTTTTATAATATTTTAATTAACAAAGCATTCTGAAGTTTTTGAAAGTTGCAAATTTAAAAAAATTCGGCACTTTAGTTTGGAATAGTTAATTCTAAATTAGCTTCTTCAATAGCTTTAAGCACATGTGTTTTTGAGCCATTCTTATTAACGCAATTTGTTACCAATCCAGCGCCATTATAATTTAGCTCTGTAATATATTCGAACGGATGTAAACAGAGAAATCGGAACAAAGGAAATAAGTTGACCTCAGACTTTACAATTTTTAACTCCAAACTATTGGTAAGCTTTGTTTTTGCTTTGTTTTTATAGGAATTTAAATTCACCGTTTCCACACCATCATTATTTGATATGCTCACAAAGTCAAAATAAATACCTCTCGCTGTAGTTCTTGCAAATTTATCTTTAACTGTTTTTAAATAGGTGAATTTAATATTTTTCAAATCATTTTCAATAACCGATTCTGTGATTGAAAACTCGTGCACCTTTAATCCCTTTAAATCAGAAACATAAGCTACCTTTAGACCGTCAGCGGAACTTACAATTTTTAAAATATAATTCTCGTTTGAAGACATTGCATAGGCACTTCTGTCATAATTTGAATTTTCATAAGTGGTTGTATATTCAACCATTATATCAAAGTTCAGTTTTTGACCAAATAAAGCGGTGAAAGAAGTTAGAAAAAGGGTTAGAAATAGTTTCATTAATTGAGATGGGTAAAAGTAGAGTTAACGTTTCAAAATGTTATTAATCGTTTTCCTTTTTATTTGTCTAATTCTTTTTTTAATTTTTCAACATATGGACCAAAACGTTTGTCCTTATCAATTTCTGTTTTTGCAATCCATTCATTGAATTTCTCAAGATTTTTTTGGCGGTAATATGCCCCCAAAATATTATAAGCATTTTCAGTATTGTACGTTTTATTTTTAACGTCTTTTATAATTTTTTCATATGTTTTAATTGCTTCTTCAAGTTGATTATTATGTATTTGTGAATATAAAAGTTCTTTGTAAATGTAAGCGTCGTTTGGTTCGTGCTCAACCGCTTGTTTTAATATAACTATGGCTTTTTCAGATTGATTTAAGCAGTTGTAAGAAAACCCTAATTCAACTCGAAGGCCTTTATAATCAGGATTAATTTTGTTTGCTTTTTCCAAAAACTCCAAAGCTTTAGCGCATTCATTCCAGCCATTGTACATGTAACCCCATTTATACAATCGTTCGATAGCGTTCTCGTCTTTTTTATAAAATTTGAGCCATTCGGGAAACTTTGAAATTCCCAATTCAGAAAAATGGGATTCAGGAATTGTAGCTACTAATACATTGTTAGGTTCCAATCTAACTTTCATAGCGCCTTCCGTTTCTTTCTTTTTAAAAATAAACGCTCCATTATTATCAATTTTAAAAGATCCTGCATAATCAAAAGTTAGCCCCGCTTGTGAATCAATATATATAAAGCCAAAATTATGAGAACCAATAGAATCTGCTTCAAAGGCGACCCATTTATCTTCACTTTGAGTAAATTTTGAATTGAAAATCAATTTTTCTTGGGAAAAACAATTTAAAGTAATTAGAAAAATAAGAGTTAAAAGTAGGTTCTTCATAGGAAAAGGATGTTTTGTTTTTTGTAAATTAAGCTATTGCGAGAAACTGCTGTTAGCGGATGTGATTGTTTATATTATTTGTTTGGCGATAAAAAAATTGTAATATTATCGTGGTCGAATTTCGGATTATTATCTTCTTCTTGACTTAAGTTATACTCTTTGTTTTCAAATCCATTTTTCCGAATTAGTAATTTTGAATCAGGGCAACCCGTTGCACAACTTGCGATAAAGAAGGTTTCAAAATTACCTTTATTATTGGTGTAAACTGTGTCAACATTTTGATTATCTAATATTAAAATTACTTCAGCATTATGGATAGGAGTGAAGTTATTGTCCAAACTCAAAATAGTTCCGCTTCCACCAGTAGGTGCCTCACAAGAAACCAAAAAAGATATTGCTAAAAGTAGTGATATAAATTTTTTTATTTTCATTCTGATTTCTCTCATTTTTTATCATTACTGCCAACTAGTTTATAGGCGAAACAAACACTCGCTTATCACCCCAATTCTGGGTATATGGGCGAAGGTTTGTTTCGCATTATTCATTTCAAATATAGAAATATAAAATCATAAATCGTCCAATAGCTATTTAATTATGAATTTAAACACAATTCCTAAAATCAGAAATCTAAATTCTAAAATCAGAAATCTAAAATCGGAAATCTAAAATTACTATCTTTGGCCCGAATTTAATTTCTAATAAAACCCATTTCAATGAAAACGCTTCAAGACTTCAATTTTAAAAACCAAAAAGCAATAATTAGAGTAGATTTTAATGTTCCTCTAGACGAGAATTTCAACGTTACTGATACCACTAGAATTGAAGCCGCAAAACCAACCATAGACAAAATTCTTGCCGATGGCGGAAGCGTAATTTTAATGTCTCACCTTGGAAGACCAAAGGGAGTTGAAGCTAAATATTCATTGAAACACATCGTGAAAACGGCCTCGAAAATTCTAGGGACTGAAGTGCTTTTCGCTTCAGATTGCGTGGGGGATATTGCTGAATCGGCAGCGAAAAATTTACAACCAGGCCAAGTTTTATTACTTGAAAACCTTCGCTTTTATGCTGAAGAAGAAGCTGGCGACTTAGCGTTTGCAAAACAATTGGCCTCTTTAGGTGATATTTATGTGAACGACGCTTTTGGAACGGCCCACAGAGCCCACGCCTCAACTACAATTATAGCTCAATTTTTTGAAGGTAAAAAATGCTTTGGCGCGTTACTAACCAAAGAAATTGAAAGTTTGAATAGAGTTTTGAAAAACAGTGAAAAACCAGTAACCGCAGTTCTTGGAGGTTCAAAAGTATCTTCAAAAATTACGGTTATCGAGAATATTTTAGATAAAATAGACCATATGATTATTGGTGGCGGAATGACCTTCACTTTCGTGAAAGCGTTGGGCGGAAAGATCGGAAATTCTATTTGCGAAGACGATAAAATGGAATTGGCTCTAGCCATTTTGAAAATCGCTAAAGAGAAAGGCGTGCAAATTCATATTCCTGTGGATGTGGTTGCCGCAGACGCTTTTTCAAACGATGCAAATACCCAAATCGTGGATGTGAGAGAAATTCCTGACGGATGGCAAGGGCTTGACGCGGGTCCAAAATCGTTAGAAGCGTTTGGAAAAGTAATTATGGAGTCGAAAACGATCCTTTGGAACGGTCCTTTGGGGGTTTTTGAATTACCGGCTTTCGCCAATGGAACGATTACTTTAGGAAATTATATTGCAGAATCAACAGCAAATGGTGCCTTTTCATTAGTTGGTGGCGGCGATTCTGTTTCGGCAGTGAAGCAATTTGGTTTGGAAGATAAAATGAGCTACGTTTCTACGGGAGGTGGCGCTATGCTTGAAATGTTGGAAGGAAGAACCTTGCCAGGAGTTGCTGCAATTTTAGAATAAATAGTAGTTTTAACACTAATTTCAGATTAATTACGTTTATTACTATTAAATTTGCACAATATCTAATGAATTGATATGTAGCATTTTGACATTAATATTTATGAATATACAAAAAATAATCCTCGGCTTTTTTCTACTTTTATCTCTAAATACCTTCGCTCAAGATCCTACTGGAGCATTGAAAAAGGAAACGAAAAACGCCTTCCTAGATTCTATAAAATCCACTTTTGTTCAAGATAATATTGCTTCCTGCGTTGACAGTTTGTGGATGAAAGAATTGTCAAATTTGGACTTGTACAACGACCTATCCGTTGATATTAAAAACATCAATATCGATAAAAAAGTAGATTTTGAATTGCCTACCGAATTATTAAAATCTAGGTTGGCCCTAATGGACGCGAAATCACCATTTAATATCGAATACAATCAAGGGCTTGAAAATATCATCAAATCATTTTTGAAAAATAGAAAGAAATCATTTGAAAGATTAATGGCTATTTCTGAGTTTTATTTCCCCATGTTTGAAGAAGCGATGGCGAGACAAAACGTGCCTTTGGAGATAAAATATTTAGCTGTAGTAGAATCGGCATTGAACCCTAAAGCGGTTTCAAGAGTGGGTGCTACAGGTTTGTGGCAATTTATGTTTCAAACGGGAAAACAATACGGATTGAACATAAACACCTATGTTGACGACCGAAGCGATCCTTTAAAAGCAAGTGATGCGGCGGCGTTGTACATGTCGAATATGTATAAAATTTTCGGAGATTGGGACTTGGTTTTGGCGTCTTATAATTCAGGTCCAGGGAATGTAGCGAAAGCCATTCGTAGATCGGGAGGTCAGCAAAACTTTTGGAATATTAGAAAATATTTGCCAAAAGAAACACAAGGATATGTGCCTGCATTTTTAGCTACAATGTACATTTACGAATACCATAAAGAGC
The DNA here is from genome assembly GCA_947488545.1 of Bacteroidota bacterium. GTDB lineage: Bacteria > Bacteroidota > Bacteroidia > Flavobacteriales > Flavobacteriaceae > Flavobacterium. Next base: position 45,198 of record CANKZE010000003.1, on the reverse strand, counting down.
ACGGAATTGTTCCTAATAGAGCGGTAATTAAGCACTTTGCAACCGACACCATAATGGTAAAAAGGGAAATTACGTTCAAGCAAATTTCCGATTTAATTGACATTCCAGTATCGCAATTGCAATTGCTAAATCCTGCTTATAAAAGAGATGTAGTTCCTTTCATTGAGGGGGAAAATCACTATTTGCGCATGCCAAATGACAAAGTGGCGATTTATACTTCCAACGAAGATAAAATCTATGCTTATGTAAATCACGAAACTAGCAAAAGAGAACGTCCTTATGAAAGCCGTTATGCCTCGAAAGATAACGAAGCAGAAGACGGTCATGTAGTTACTAAAACTAGATTCTATAAAATAAAACGGGGAGATAGCTTGAGTGAAATTGCCAATAAATATGGAGTTTCTGTATCCGAGATTAAAAAATGGAATCGCATTAAGGGAACTTACGCTCCACGTGGAAAAATGTTGAAAATATACAGTTACGATAATGTGGCTGTAAATCCAAAAGACGTGGAATCAAAAGAAGTTGCTGAGGTTAAAAAAGAGCCAGCAGACGATGCCGAAAAACCAGTAGTTGCAGAAACTAAATTCAAGGAAGAGACAGTCATAACATTGGTTACAACCACTAAAAAACACAAGGTAAAAAGAGGGGACAATTTAAGTTCTATTGCCAATAAATACGGCGTTACGGTTGAAGAAATTAAAGACTGGAACAATCTGAAAAAGAATAGTGTTGCATCAGGGAAAGTCTTGAAAATCAAAATTAATGAGAAGGTAGCTTCTAAAGTTAAGAGAGAAGTTAGAACTGATAATAAAGCGATAGAAACGAAAAATGAAACGCTTGCCGCAAATGAAAAAGCGACTAAAACCGAAAAGGAAACTCCAGTTGCCGAATCAAAAACACCGGAATATTATGTAGTTCAAAAAGGAGATAATTTGAGTAACATCGCTAAGAAATATGCTGTTTCGATAGACGATCTTAAAAAGTGGAATAATTTATCAAATGGGAATATAGCTTTGGGATTGAAGCTGAAATTAGCATTTGAAAAAGAAAATGACACTTTAAATTCCGATACTGAAGTAGCCTCAAAAACAGAATATAAAACTCAGGAATATTTGGTTGTAAAAGGCGATAACCTTGGAAACATTGCAAAAAAGCACAAGGTTTCTACTGACGATCTTAAATTGTGGAATAACCTTACCGATAATAATATACAATTGGGAAGCACTTTAATTGTCGCTAAAACGGAAGTTGTGGTAGCTGAGAAAACATCCAAAAAGGACAAATCGGCTTCTAAAACGAAAGTAAAAGAAGAACATTATTACGTTCAAAAAGGAGATTCACTTTATAAAATCGCCAAAAAATATCCAGGAATAACCGTTTCTGATATTAAAAAATGGAACGGCATTAGCAATGAAAATCTTAAACCGGGAATGAAATTAAAAATTAGCGGTTAATACAATATCTTTACTTAAATTTGGACTTTAATTCATTTATAACAATATGAATAAAGTCCATTTTTTTTTGCTGCTTACAGCTTTGTTTTTCATTTCCTGCAAAAACAAAGGTGACGACGCCAATGAAAAAACTACTGGCGACATCAATACGATTTCTGTTTTAATTGACGACCAACTATGGAAAGGCGAAATCGGAGATACCATTAGAAATAAATTTGCCTCCTCAGTAATTGGACTCCCGCAAGAAGAACCGCAGTTTACCATCAATCAATATCCTATTAAGTTTTTAGAAGGGTATGTGGTTAATAGCCGAAACAGTATTGTTATAAAAAAAGCGGCCGCAAGCGAATTTGAAATTAAGAAAAATGAATTTGCCACACCCCAAAACATTTTCTATATCTCCGGCAGAAACACCTACGAAATTTTAGATGTTATAGACAAACACGCCGCTGAAATTATCAAGCTGATGCGGGAAACTGAAATTGTTGAAAACCAAAGAGTAATCGATACTTCGATTATAAAATCCGACCGAATAAAAAAGAAATTTAAAATTGATATCAATATTCCAAAAGGGTACAACAGCGTTTTATCTAGAAAGAAATTCATGTGGTATAAAAAGGAAATTACCGGCGGAAGCACCAGCATTTTGATTTATCAAATACCAATTCAAAACATCGAATCCAGTTATAAATCCAGTTTAATAAAGAACATTATTAGAACTAGAGATTCTATTGGGGCGCTCTATATTCATGGCACAGAAAGGTATTCCAAAATGATAACCGAGCAAGCTTATGCGCCGTATTTCATGAAAACGAAATTGGCAAAAAGAACTGCTTTTGAAACCAAAGGAACCTGGGAAATGAAAAACGATTTTATGTCGGGGCCATTTATCAATTACTGTATCAAAGATTATAGAAACCGTAGAATTGTGGTTTTAGAAGGATTTTGCTATGCGCCTTCCATGAAAAAAAGAGACTTAATGTTTGAATTGGAAGCGATAATAAAATCGGTAAAATTCATTAAAAAATAAATTGTTTAAGATGTCAATTAGCTGGAAAACCAAAACTTTCGACGAACTTTCAACGCAAGAATTATATCAAATATTGAGATTAAGATCGGAAGTATTTGTGGTTGAACAAAATTGCGTTTACCAAGATATCGACAACAAAGACCAAAAGGCATTGCATTTATTTGGAATAGTTGAAGGAGAAATAATTGCGTATTCCCGATTGTTTAAACCGGGCGATTATTTTGAATTTTCTTCCATTGGAAGAGTTGTGGTTGCTGAAAAACACCGAGATAAAAATTTTGGACACGAATTAATTGACCAATCAATTTTAGAAATCAATCGCCGATTCAATGTTCAAAACATCACGATTTCTGCGCAATTGTATTTGAAGAAATTCTATGAATCACATGGATTTGTCGCCACTTCAGAAACGTATTTAGAAGACGATATTCCGCACATTGAAATGAAAATCAGAAAGTAAATTCTAGTTTAGAATCTTTTTGTATTCGATTTCATTATTCAAAATTCCAACCGCTTTTTTAATTTCAGAATTGTTTTTGGTGTAATACAAATAAAGCCCTTCTTTGTATTGATAACGCTTGATTATCTCATCAAGAATTAGATTTTTGATCTCCTTCTGATTTTGATTCAGCATATTTTCTTCACTTTTTTGCAAGGCCGAAAGCAATTGTTGGTATTCATTTGCAATTGACGCGTCTAATTTTTCCTTTTTTGCGGCCGCTAAAGTCTTTTTTAGTGCCAACTCAGTTTCTGTATCAAATGAGAATTTTTCACGCTTTAAAAACGCCTTAAAATTAGTAAAGTCCAAATCGGAAATTACTGGAATAGTCGTTCCTAAATTCGGATTTTTATAATAATACTCGGTTACAAAATTGAAAATACCGTCGTTTTTAATCAAAGCCTCTGAAATATTACTGAGTTTTGTTTCGTCTAAAATTACATCAGGAAGAATTCCACCGCCATCATAAACGGTTCGTCCTTTCCTCGTTTTGAAGGCATTATAATCGGTTGCAGCAGTTCGAATTGCTTTCCCGTCTTTGTCTTTATTGGAATAATTCAATGCCTGAATACATCTTCCCGACGGAGTGTAATAGCGAGAAATGGTAATTTTAATTTGCGTTCCGTAGCATAAATCAATTGGTCGTTGAACCAATCCTTTTCCAAAACTTCTACTGCCAATAATCACCGCGCGATCTAAATCCTGCAACGCTCCCGCGACAATTTCTGATGCCGAGGCGCTTTTTCCGTCCACAATAACCACCAATGGAATTTCAGTATCAATAGGCTCTCTGTTGGTTTTAAATGTAATATTGTGTTTCTCGGTTTTGGATTTTGTAGTAACTATAATTTCATCTTTTGGAACAAATAAATTACAAATGCTAACCGCTTCGTTTAACAAACCTCCTGGATTTCCTCTTAAGTCCAAAACAATTTTTTCCGCACCTTCTCTCTTTAATTGCTCCAACGCCTCTTTAACTTGTGCCGCTGCCTTATTGGTAAATTGATTCAAAACAATATATCCTGTTTTTTCCTCTATTTTACTAAAGTAGGGAACCGCTTTTACATCTACTTCTTCTAAAGTTAAATTTGCTTTTAGGGTTTTCCCTTGGCGAATGAATTTGATGTCTACTTTAGCGTTTTTTCCACCTCTCAACAATTGGCTAGCATCTTCTTTATAATCAGCTAAACTGATGTCGCCAATTTCAATAATTTCATCACCGCATTTAATGCCAGCCTTGTCTGCAGGATAATTTTTATAGATTTCTTTAACGATTAATTTTGCTTCTTTTCGAGTAATTACTGCGCCTATTCCGGTGTATTCTCCAGTATTATTAATCTTGTATTTAACAACATCTTGTTCATTGAAATAATTCGTGTAGGGGTCTAATTCAGCCAACATACTTTTGATGGCTTTATCCATTAAATCACCAGGATTTACATTATCGACATAATTACTATTTACCGCCTTGAATAAGGTCGTGAAAATTTCTATTTGCTTGGCAACTTCAAAAAAATCGTCTTTAAAGCTTACGCCAATAAACAGCATTCCGCTTGCAAAAACCGGAATTATATATCGTTTTTTAAGGTGTTTATACATAGAATTTATTTATTTTATTTCTGTTTTTTGTGCTTCCAAAAACTTTTCAAACAACTGAATTGTCTTTTTATTGATTTCCTCAAATGGCAATCTGTCCTTGCTTTGATATAAAAACATAAACGAAAAAGGCACCGATAAATTATCTAAAAGTAAATGCTTATTCAGGCGATACGTTTCGCGAAGTACTCTTTTAAAATAGTTTCTGTCAACTGCTTTTTTAAAATGTTTTTTAGAAACCGAAACACCCATTTTTATTGGAATTCCTTCACCAAAATCACCCTCAATATAAACCAATCGCAACGGATATTTCGACACCGATTTTCCTTTTGAAAAAAGTAAATCAATAGTCGTTTTGCTTTTTAGTTTTTCAGCTTTTGAATAAGTGAAGTTCATTTTTAATTTCTAATTCTGATTTACAAAGGTACGAATGCATTTGAAATAAAAAACCACGGAACGAATCCCGTGGTTTTTGTATTAAAATAGCAAATAATTAAAGTGTTTCTTTCAACCATTTGTAAAATTCTTTTTGCCAAACTTGTGCATTTTGCGGTTTCAAAACCCAGTGATTTTCCTCTGGGAAATACAAAAATCTACTTTTTATTCCGCGCAATTGTGCCGCTTGAAACGCCTCTTGCGATTGTCCAATTGGCACTCTAAAGTCTATTCCACCTTGAATGATTAATATCGGTGCATTCCATTTTTCCACATGGCTTGCAGGGTTGAAATCAGTATAGGTTTTTTGCGCTACTTTATTGTCTTTTTCCCAGTAGGCACCACCAAAATCCCAATTGTTAAAGAATACCTCTTCGGTTGTTCCAAACATACTTTGCGTGTTAAAAACCCCATCGTGAGCTATAAAAGTCTTGAATCGGTTGTTGTGAATACCAGCCAAATAAAACGCAGAATAACCGCCGTAACTTGCGCCAACACAACCCAATCTCGCTTTGTCAACATAGTTTTCTTTGGCCACATCGTCAATCGCCGAAAGGTAATCGTTCATCACTTGTCCGCCCCAATCCTTACTGATTTGCTCGTTCCATTCTACGCCGTGCCCTTGCATTCCTCTTCGGTTTGGTGCCACAACAATGTAACCCTTAGCCGCCATCAATTGAAAATTCCATCTAAAAGAATAAAATTGCGTCAATGGAGATTGTGGTCCGCCTTGGCAGTACAATAGCGTTGGATATTTTTTTGAAGCATCAAAATTGGGAGGTAAAATTACCCAAACCAACATTTTTTTACCGTCGGTTGTGGTTACATATCTTCGCTCGGTTTTGCTTAACGCCAATGTTGAGTAGGTTGCTGTATTCACATTGGACAATTGATTCCACACTTTTTTCTTCAAATCATACGAATACAATTCTGCTGCGTGGTTCATATCCGAACGCGTTAAAATGATTTTATCGCCTACAATTCCAACCAATCCTGAAACATCAAAATCACCATTCGTTACTTGGACCACTTGCGGCATTTTTTTTGTCAATCCTGGAAAATCAACTGCAAATAATTGAAGCGTTCCGTCAATTGGCGCTTGAAAATAGACATTTTTACCGTCTTTACTCCAAATAAAACTTTCTACACTTCCGTCCCAATTTGCCGTAAGGTTCACATTTGCCCCTTTGAAACTAACAACAATGTCGTTTTTATCCGCTTCATAACCGTCGCGTTTCATTTGCAACCAAGTCAAATTTCCTGTTGGAGAAAACAATGGATTGGTGTCATATCCTAAATTACTTTCAGTTCTATTTTCTGTTTTTCCGGTTTCAAGATTGTATTCGTAAAGGTCTGTATTGGTAGAAATAGCATACGCTGTTCCTGCTTTTTTCTTAGAAACATACACAATACTTTTGCTGTCTGGAGCCCAAATATAATCTTCATCGCCACCAAATGGTTTTTGAGGTGCATCGAAATTTTCCCCTTTCATGATGTCAATTCCAACAGCATTTTCAAGGTTTGCTTTGTAAAAAACGTGGTTGAATTTTCCTTCGTTCCACGTATCCCAATGGCGATAATCCAATCCGTTATAAATTTGAGCGTTAGATTTATCCAAATTAGGATAGAAATCTTTTCCGTGTACCCTGTCAATTTTCACTTCTTCATTATAAACCGTAAATTTTCCATCTGGAGATACATTTTTTTCAGACAATAAAGATTTGTAATCGGAAATTTCAACAGCATTTCCGCCATTTACAGGAACAGAATAATACTTAGAATTTGATTTATTTTCTTCAACTGAAGGAGATGAAACTTTATAAATAATATTTTTCTCGTCTTTAGAAATTCCTAATGGAGAAATTCTACCCAATTTCCAAAGTAATTCAGGCGACATAAAATTTTGAGCTACAACCCCATTAACACTCATAGTAATTAAAGTTAAAATCAGTAATTTTTTCATAGTTATAATTATTTTTCAAGGTTTAAAAGTACATTTTTTTTAACCAATTTGCTCAACATTTTTTAAAAACAAAAAAATTAACAGAAAATATTTTTTTTATATAAAAATTAGTTGGACCATTGCTGATAATTATTAACCATACAATTTAATTTATGAAAAAAATTACTTTAGCAGTCTTATTGATTGCAGGATTATCTTCAAGTGCTCAAACCATAGTAAGCACAACCCCCCAAAACAAAAAAGTTGTTTTAGAAGAATTTACAGGAATTCATTGTGTTTATTGCCCACAAGGCCATGCTATTGCAAATGGAATCAAAACAGCAGATCCAAACAACGCTTTTATTATTAATGTACATGTTGGAGGATACGCTACTCCAGGATCAGGAGAACCAGATTTTAGGACGTCATTTGGAATTCCAATAGCTTCTCAAACACTATTAACAGGGTTTCCAAGCGGCACTATAAATAGAAGTGTTTTCTCAGGACTTGAAAATACAGCAGGAGGAACAGCAATGTATAGAAATTTTTGGACAGAGGCTTCTAACACAATTAAAACAATGCCATCATATGTAAATGTTGCATTAACAGGTTCAATAGATGTAAATACAAGAATATTAACAGTGCACGTTGAGGCCTTTTATACTTCGGCAAGCGGAATAACTACTAATAATTTAAATGTTGCATTGTTGCAAAATAATACTTTAGGAGCTCAAACAGGGGGTAATTTAGGAAACAATTATAATCACCAACACCGTTTAGTACATTTATTAACAGGACAATGGGGCGACCCAATTAATTCCACAACCTCTGGAACTTTTGTTGATAGAACTTATACCTATACAATTCCAAGTGATTATAATTCTGTTCCTGCAGTATTAGGAGATTTTGAACTTGTAGCATTTGTTGCAGAAGGAAATCAAAATATTATTACAGGAAATGGAGCTATGCCAACTTATACCGTTTTATCATCTACTACTGATGCAAAAGTTTATAATGTTAATTCCATTACGCCTCAATGTAACCCGTCACTAGCTCCAACACTAGTTTTGCAAAATTTAGGTCAACCAACTTTAACCTCGCTGCCAATTTCTTACAATATTAATGGAGGGACAAATCAAGTTTATAATTGGACAGGAAGTTTAGCCCCGCTAGCAAGAACTACTATTACTTTACCGAATTTACCATATTCTATACAACCATCAAATACTTTAAACATTACCTTTCCAAACGATGGAAATAATACAAATAATCTTGGTTCGGTAACATTTGCAAAAGCGGTTTTAGGGACAACAAATAATATAACATTAACTATTAAGCCTGATATGTATGGTTCTGAAATTACTTGGAATATCAAAAACTCATCAGGAACGACTATAACTTCTGGAGGGCCTTACCAAGACAACGATAACGCACTAAAAACAATACCAATTACATTACCTTCATTTGATTGTTATGCGTTTAATGTTGTAGATGCCGCCGGAGACGGAATAATTAGTAATGATAGGACTGAATATATGAGAATAACGGATTCTAATCAATTACAATTATTTTATACAGATGGGAATTACGGAGCAGGAATGTCTTCAAACTTTTCAACTAATTCAGCTTTAGCAGTAGAAAATTTTGATAAAATCGATTATAAATTATCCCCAAATCCATCAACAGGGATAATAAAAATTAATACTCAAACACCTGTAAACGTAATTATTTCCGATATTACAGGAAAAATAGTACATTCAATAAACAATGTTACAAATGAAACCTCAATAAATTTATCATCATTCCAAAAAGGGATTTATTTAGCAAAAATTTCTAACGGCAATAAAATACAAACAGAAAAGATAATATTAAAATAATTCTAAAATGAGGAAAATAATAGTAATATTTCTATTTTTAATTGCTTTGAATTTACAAGCACAATTTACAATTACAAAAGTAGGTACTAATACCCAAGTTAATAATAATGATGTGCTTACCTATAATTCCATTGGAGGCAATGCTGCAGAATTTAAATTTAATATTAATAACACAACGACTTCTGATATTAAAGTTAAAATTAGAATAATGCGTATTATTAATACAAACGGAACGTTATTGCAATTTTGTTTTGCAGGCTCTTGTTTAACTGGAGTTACCGAGGGAATAGCTTATCCAACTGTAAATAGTTATACGCCAATCATCCCTACAATGGGGAACAATGGAAATTTTGACCATTTTAGAAATGATGATCCCGGAATTGGAACCAGCACTGTAGAATATGTTTTGAAATTTTATCAAGTAGATAATTCTGGGAATGAAATTGGAAATTCAATAACTTGTACCTATCGTTACGACCCGCTTTTAGCGACAGTTGGATTTAATTCTTTAGATAAATTAGGAGTTCAATTAAGTTCAACTCTTGTTGAAAACAAATTAGATATTATTTCAAAAGAACCGATTCAATTATTTTTTTATAACATAACTGGAAAGAAAGTTAAAAACACCCATTTAATCTCTGGCGCTAACTCAATTGAAGTCAACAATTTAGTTTCGGGAATTTACCTATTGAATTTTATTAATGAAAAAGGCAATAAAGCGACAGCAAAAATCATTAAAAAATAAAAATTCATTTTTTTAAGAAAAGCCTCAAAAGTTTATCCTTTTGGGGCTTTTTCTTTAATTTGTATTCCAAGATTAATTACATTTGAAATAAAAAAAGATGCAGCTCAGTTATTGGGAAATAAAAAATTGGTTTACCAATGTTGATTATACCGTTGTAGGAAGCGGTATTGTTGGGCTTCACGCCGCATTACGACTTCGAGAACGATTCCCAAACAGTAAAATAATTGTGCTTGAGAAAGGCGTTTTACCTCAAGGCGCAAGTACAAAAAACGCTGGTTTTGCCTGTTTTGGAAGCTTGTCTGAAATTATTGACGACCTAAAATCCCATTCAGAAGAAGAAGTAATCAATTTGATTCAAAAACGCTGGGAAGGCTTAAAATTATTACGAAAACGCGTAGGTGATGAAAAATTAGATTTCAAGCCATTTGGCGGATACGAGTTGTTTTTAAAGGAACACGAATCGGATTATTTGGAATGTATCAATAAACTTCCTTTCATCAATGAAATTTTGCAACCCCTATTTAAAGCCGATGTTTATTCTAAAGAAATAGATCGCTTTGGGTTTAAAGGAATATTTGAAAGTGTAATTTTCAACCCTTTTGAGGGCCAAATTGACACCGGAAATATGATGCAAGAATTATTAAAACAAGCTGCGGCAAATGACATCTTGATTTTGAACCAACAAAAAGTGACTTCATTTAATGACAATGGGACCAATGTTGAGGTGGCACTTGGAGATTTTTCATTCAAAACCAAAAAGCTATTATTTGCTACCAATGGATTTGCTTCAGAATTAACTAAAGGCGAAGTTAAACCAGCGCGAGCTCAGGTTTTAATCACTCAGCCAATACCAAATTTACACCTAAAAGGAACCTTTCATTTTGACAAAGGCTATTATTATTTTAGAAATATTGGCGATAGAATTCTATTTGGCGGAGGCCGAAACTTGGATTTTCAAGGCGAAGCAACCGATGAATTTGGTGAAACGCAATTAATTCAAAACCATTTGGAAAGGTTATTAAAAGAAGTAATTTTACCAAATCAAGAAGTTGAAATTGATCATCGCTGGAGTGGAATTATGGGGCTTGGCGCTTCAAAAAACCCAATAGTTGAAGCCATTTCCAACAATGTATTTTGTGGCGTTCGATTGGGCGGAATGGGAGTTGCAATTGGCAGTTTAATAGGCACAGAATTGGCCGATTTAATATAATTTATATGTGGAAAAAATTTGTTCGAATTGCATTTAGAGTATTTCTTTGGTTTTTAGGAATATCAATTGGATTAGTGGTGCTATTCAAATTTGTTCCTGTTCCATTCACACCTTTAATGGTTACAAGAGCTATTGAAATGAAATTTGACGGAAAAGAAATGGTTTGCAACCACGACTGGGTTCCTATTGAAGACATTTCAAAAAACCTACAAAAAGCAGTAATTGCAAGTGAAGACGGTACCTTTTTAACACACCATGGTTTTGATTTTATTGCAATGAAATTGGCACTCAAAAACAACCAAAAAGGGAAAAAGATAAAAGGAGGAAGCACCATTTCACAACAAACTGCTAAAAACGTTTTTCTTTGGCAAGGCAGAAGTTATATCCGTAAAGGGTTTGAGGCCTATTTCACCGTTTTAATTGAATTAATTTGGGGCAAAGAAAGGATTATGGAGGTTTATTTAAATTCAATTGAAATGGGCGACGGAATTTATGGAGCACAAGCTGCAACGGAATATTGGTACCGCAAAGGCGCATCTAGTCTTACTCCAAGAGAAGCTGCCGGAATTGCCGCGATTTTGCCCAACCCAAGAAAATACAAAGCCACCAATTCCACGGTATATATCAACAAACGTAAAGGAAGAATTGTTAAGGCAATGCGGTATGTGGGAAAAATTGAGTATTAAAAAAAAGCAGACTAATTTAAACTAGTCTGCTTTTTTTTATGAATCTGAAATTTAATTATGGCAGGCTATTAAACCCCATATTATACAATGTAAACGCCTGAATATCGGAAGCTTCTTCAATTGTTTTTGAAACTGGTTTACCAGCCCCGTGACCAGCATTGGTTTCTATTCGAATTAAAACAGGATTATTTCCTACATGTTTTGCTTGTAATTCAGCAGCAAATTTGAAACTATGAGCCGGCACCACACGATCATCATGATCTCCAGTTGTTACCAAAGTGGCAGGATATTTTGTACCCATTTTTACATTTTGAACAGGAGAATAACCTTTTATGTACTCAAACATTTCTTTTGAATCTTCAGCAGTTCCATAATCATAAGCCCATCCAGCTCCTGCGGTAAACGTGTGATAACGCAACATATCCATTACACCCACAGCCGGAAGCGCCACCTTAATCAATTCCGGTTTTTGTGTCATTACTGCGCCAACCAATAATCCGCCGTTAGAACCTCCTTTAATGGCTAAGAAATCAGAAGACGTGTATTTTTCGGCAATTAAATATTGTGCCGCAGCTATAAAATCATCAAATACATTTTGCTTTTGAAGTTTAGTTCCTGCATCATGCCATTTTTTACCGTATTCTCCACCTCCGCGAAGGTTAGCGACTGCATAAATTCCTCCCATTTCAAGCCATACCGCATTAGCAATACTAAAACTAGGAGTTAAGCTAATATTGAAACCACCATATCCATAAAGAATGGTAGGGTTTTTTCCCTCTAATTTTAACCCTTTTTTGTGGGTAATAATCATTGGAATTTTGGTCCCATCTTTTGAAGTATAAAAGACTTGTGTTGAAATATAATTTTCACTTTTGAAATCTACCACGGGTTTTTTATAAACCGTAGCCTTACCTTCTTTAGGATTGAAACTGTAAATAGTTGCCGGAGTTGTATAATTTGTAAATGAAAAATACAGTTCGGTATCTTTTGCTTTTCCGCCAAAACCAGATGCAGTTCCAATACCAGGAAGGGTTACCTCACGAATTAAAGTTCCTTTAAAATCATATTGCTTTACTAACGAAATGGCGTCTTTCATGTAAGTTGCAAAAATGTATCCACCTCCAGTACTAGGCGATAACACATTGTCGGTTTCAGGTATAAAATCAACCCAGTTTTCAGTACCTGGATTACTTGCATCTACACTTACAATTCTTTTGTTAGGCGCGTTGATATTAGTAAGGATAAATAATTTTGAACCTAAATTATCAATCACGTCAACATCAAAATCAAAAGTACTTACAATAGGAATAATTTTAGAATTTGGAGTGTTTAAATCTTTTAAATACAATTCGTTACCAGAGGTAGAATTTGCTGCCGAAATAAACAAGTACCGATCATCTTCAGAAACACTTCCACCCACATAACGACGTTTTTCCTTATCTCCAAAGATAACTAAGTCGGTTTTTTGAGCCGTTCCTAATTGGTGAAAATACAATTTGTGTTCATCGGTTTTAGCCGAAAGCTCACTTCCTTTTGGTTTTTCATAGCTAGAATAAAAAATCCCTTCGTTTCCTTTCCAAGAAAGTCCGCTAAATTTAACATCAACAAGCGGAGTATCAATTTCTTTTTTTGTTTTAGCATCAATGAAAATCACCGTTCTCCAATCACTTCCTGCTTTAGAAACGGAATAGGCAACCTTAGACCCGTCTTTAGAAAAACTCAATCCATCAAGAGATGTTGTAGCGTCTTTTGAAAAAGTATTAGGATCTAAAAACACTTCTTCTTTTCCAGATTTATCGGTTCTGTACAATACCGATTGGTTTTGAAGCCCATTGTTTTTGTAGAAATAAGTGTAACCACCTTCTTTGAATGGCGCAGAAATTTTTTCGTAATTCCATAGTTTTTCCATTCGTTCTTTGATTTTATTTCTAAAAGGAATTTTAGATAAATAATCAAAAGTTACTTTGTTTTCTTCTTTAACCCAAGCGGCTGTTTCTGCAGATTTGTCGTCTTCTAACCATCGATATGGATCATTAACTTCAGTACCAAAATAAGTATCAACGGTTGCTGTTTTCTTAGTTTCCGGATAGGTTAGAGTTTCCATTTTTTGATTTTGACAAAATGAGGCAATGGAAGTAGTTACCGCCATTACTAAAATTATTTTTTTCATATGAAATTAGTTTTACACAAAAATAGGGAGTTTATAATTAATAAAATATATTTTATTTCAAAGTAAATTTTATAAACTAAAATTGATTCCCAAAATGATATTCCTTCCAATATTTGGAATACCATCATTTTTTAATCTTGACAAATGAGCAACATAGCTATTGTTAAACAGATTGTTTCCATTGATATTAAAGTTAAAATGGGTTTTCCAAATAGTTACTTGCCCCCCAATTCCCAAATTAACCAAAGTATAGCCGTCGGTATAAGTTTCAAAACCACTAACTTTCTTTTGATCGAATGTATTGGAAACGTTCAATGTTGCAAACCCGTCTTTCAACCAATTTTTGATATTGAATTCTGCTCGCAAACTGTTATTCCAATTGTTCGCAGGAATAAATGGTAAAAATTCACTCCCGAGACTTCGGGATTGTTTTTCACCGGTTACCGTTTCAAAACTACTTTCAAAGTGCAGCCAATCTAGCGGGTGCGGATGAAAATGAACTCCAAATTCACCACCGTATAATTTGGCATTGGTTTGAAAATAGTTGAATACATCATAACCAGCAATTGTAATAGCCGAAGGATTTAAGTAAATATAATTATTGATTTTATTGTAGAAACCGTTGGCAAAAAACTCAAAATGGCTGTTTTGATATTCTAAATTTAAATCCGTTTGCATGTTTTGCTCAGTAGATAAATTGCTATTTCCTATTTCATAGCGATTAGCGCCTTCATGAACACCATTTGAAGTTAATTCAGCTAAATTTGGAGCTCGGAAACCAGAAGCCACATTAATTCTCAACGTAAATTCTTTAGTTAAATCAGTTTTGTATCCTAGCGAAACATTAAAACTGTTGTAATTTTTAGCAACTGCTTCAAATGAGCCCTCATCTCCTAAAACTCCATAGCTTTCAGTATTAATATTTCTATTATCGAAACGAATTCCTGCTTGTAAAACGCTCGAATTCCATTCATAATTTGCCGTTCCAAACACTCCAAAATCTTTTGTATTGGCATTAGGAATTAGGTATTCTGAACCTGAATTTACATTGGTTTGAGCCATCCCTTGAATTCCAAAAATAGACTCTAATTTTCCCGCTTTTGGCAAATGGTATTTCAAATTATAATTTAAAGTATTCAATTTCATTTTCAAATTTGCGACTTCGCTATCCTCAAATTCACTTCGGTTATTGGAGATAAATCCCAAGTCAATATCCAGTTTAGAGGTATTGAAAAACAAGGTTGAATTTAAACTTAAAAGATGATTGGTAACCGCTTGTTTTGGATATTCGGGAGTTGAACTTGAACTTTGTTCTGCAATTCCATTTTCAGGAATTCCTAGATCCAACTTGTTAAAATTATATCGTAAAACGGATGAAAATATGGAGTTGCTATAACCGATTCCTGTTTTTAAATCACTTTCATTAAATCTTGTATTTGTCACCCTATTTCCGTCTGCAATTTTATAATCAGAATGAAAACTATTGCTTCCACGAACTAAATATTTCCAATTTTCGGATGAAGCTTTTGCTCCTAAAGTAGTGTTGCTTCCTAGTGTATTTGAGAATAATTTTTGACTAAAATCTCCTTCAAATGTGTTTGATTTTGCAAACTTTTCTGGGTTAAAATACAGCACCCCGCCCAAAGCATCAGAGCCATAAAGTAGAGACGCTGGCCCTTTAATAATTTCAACGCTTTCCACGCCGGCATCGTTTAATCCTAATCCGTGTTCGTCTCCAAATTGCTGATTTTCAAGACGAACGCCTTGAGAATAAACTAAAACGCGGTTGCCGCTTAACCCTCGAATAACTGGCTTACCAATGGAAGCGCCTGTTGAAATTTGAGAAATTCCAGGAAGTGTTTCAATCCCTTCAATTAAGGTAACCGCTCCTTTTTGTTGTAACGATTTAATGCTTTCATGATCTACTTTCATTACATTTTGTGATTGTAATTTATGAAACGAAGTGGCCACAATTACTTCGTCCATTTGAAACAAAGTAGGTTCTAAAACGATGTCCAATTTATTCTCCCCGTTTTGTGCCAAAAGCGTTTTATTTTGGGATGTAAAACCGATTAATGTAAAGGTAATTTTTATAGTTCCATTGGGAACATTGTTAATTGAGTAGGCCCCGTTTTCATCTGTCTCTGAACTTTTATGTAGTTCTGAAACGAATATATTCACCCCTTTTATTGGGTTATTGTCCTTATCTGTAATTTTTCCTGATATTTTATTTTGCGCATTTATAAATGCTGAAAACCCTATGAAAAGGGCAATTAGTATCTTCTTCATCTGTGTGTTTTTTAATATTATAATTTCATTTTTTAACCAGCATTTTATTACTGATTTAGTTCAGATTATACATTAAAAACAGGCGGGCCTCGAAGTAGATTGGATTTTTTATCAAAGGTTATAACAACGTCAGAATAGTAAAAACTCCGCTGCGTTTTAAACGATATTTTTTGTGGTTTAAACTCAAAAGCAGAAAATGGGACTGCCGAACTGAAAGCAAATTCACACACAAAACAGTGTTCCAATGAATGGTGTTGGTGCGTGATTTGGTGTTTCGACGAACTTTTATGGTGACATTCAGCCTCAGCTTTTTCTTTAATAAAGTGGGCATACGAATCGTGTGATTGAAACAATATTGAAAACAATATCGCAATCACTAAAGAAAAATTAATAAGTATTTTATTCTTTTTCAACCTTCGTATTTTATTTATTCAATGAGTGCAAAACGGGTTATTACACCAAATGATTTGCAACTAAATATTCTGCAATTTGAACCGTATTTGTAGCAGCTCCTTTTCTTAAATTATCAGCTACGATCCACATGTTTAGGGTGTTTTCTTGGCTTTCGTCACGACGAATTCTACCTACAAAAACTTCGTCTTTACCTTCCGCATAAATAGGCATTGGGTAACTAAAATTGTCAGTACTGTCTTGAACCACAACTCCTGAAGTATTTTCTAAAATAGAACGCACTTCCTTAACGTCGAAATCCTTAGAAAACTCCACATTTACCGCCTCACTATGTCCGCCAACAATAGGCACACGAACTGCTGTTGCGGTTACGTTTATTGAGTTATCGCTTAATATTTTTTTAGTTTCACGAACCAATTTCATTTCTTCTTTGGTGTACCCGTTGTCTTCAAAACTGTCACATTGTGGAATTGCATTTCGGTGAATTGGGTACTTGTAAGCCATTTCGCCTTGAACTCCAGAATATTCATTTTCCAATTGCTGAACCGCTTTAACGCCAGTTCCAGTAATCGATTGATAAGTTGAAACGATAACGCGTTTCACGTTGTATTTTTTATGTAATGGGGCCAAAACAAGCACCATTTGGATTGTTGAGCAATTTGGATTTGCAATAATTTTATCGTCTTTTGTTAACTCTGAAGCATTAATTTCAGGCACAATTAATTTTTTTGTAGGATCCATTCTCCAAGCCGAAGAATTGTCGATTACCGTTGTTCCTGCTGCAGCAAATTTTGGAGCCCACTCTAAAGAAGTATCGCCACCCGCAGAAAATAAGGCGATATCTGCCTTCATATCAACCGCTGTTTGCATGCCAACAACCTTGTAGAATTTTCCTTTGAATTCCACTTCTTTTCCAATAGATTTTTCAGAAGCAACCGGAATTAATTCAGTCACAGGAAAATTTCTTTCGGCTAAAACTTTTAGCATAATTTCTCCTACCATTCCTGTAGCGCCAACAACTGCAATTCTCATATTTTTTTAATTTTAATTAATTTGCTTTGCAAAAGTACATAATCTTCATTTCAAAATAACAAGCTTAACAAAAATCCAACAATTGTTATGGATATACCAAAAAAGAACTACGCTCATGGCGTGGTTTAAATTAGAATATATAATGTAGCGGTATTATTTTTTTAATAAATCTCGAATTTCTGTCAGTAATTCTTCTTGAGTCGGGCCTTTCTTTTCTTGATCATCATCAATTCCGTTTTTCTTTTTATAAACATTCACAGCTTTTACCACCAAAAACAATACGAATGAAACGATTATAAAATTAATTAACGACGAAATAAAAACGCCATATTTCACTCCTCCAAAAGCCACCAGTTGATCAATTTCCGTAATTTTTGCTGCTTCTAATGCAGGTTTTAAAATAAGTGGCGTAATCACGTCGTCAATTAAAGAACTGATGATTTTTCCAAATGCCGCTCCAATTACAACCCCGATTGCCAATTCAATCACGTTGCCTTTCATCGCAAAGGCCTTAAATTCAGATATCATTTTCATAAAAATGGTTTTTAATTATTCTCTATAAAAAACACGTTTCACCCTTTGGGAAATGCTGGTTAGAATTTCATATGAAATCGTTCCTAATTTTTCAGCAATGAAACTCACCGTTGGGTTTTCACCAAATAAAACAACTTCATCGCCTTCATGACAATCAATTTCTGAAACATCGGCCATCAACATATCCATACAAATACTTCCTACAATTGTAGCTTTTTGACCGTTAATAGTTACAAATCCCACTCCATTTCCCCAATGTCTAGAAATTCCGTCGGCATAACCAATAGGAATTGTAGCAATAGTAGTTTCTTTCTGAGCTATAAATCGTCTGCCGTAGCCCACGCTTTCCCCCTCTTTTATAATTCTTATCTGAGAAATTATGGATTTTAATGTCCCCACGTTTTCTAAGAACCGTTGTTCCTGAGGGTCATTTGAAACGCCATACAACCCAATTCCAAGGCGAACCATATCCAATTGTGCTTCTGGGAAATTACTAATTCCCGAAGTATTTAATAAATGACGAATCGGATTTATATTTAATTCAGATATAATTTTTGAAGATAATTTTTCAAATAATTGAATTTGGTAAAGAGCAAAATCTCTATTATCCATAGAATCGCTGGTTGCCATGTGCGACAAAATACTTTTCACTTTTACCGATTTATTATCTTTCAAAATTGAAATTAGTGCCTCAATATTATCTTCTTCAAATCCCAATCGGTGCATTCCAGTATCCAGTTTTATATGAATTGGATAATTTCCCAACTGATTTTTTTTTGCTATTTGTAAAAAGGAATTCAATCCTTTCAAACTATAAATTTCAGGTTCTAAATGGTGTTGAATAATTGCCGAAAAACTAGTGCTTTCAGGATTTAAGACCATTATTGGCAACTTAATTCCAGCATTTTTCAAAGTAATTCCTTCATCGGCGAAAGCCACTCCTAAATAATCTACATGGTGGTGTTCTAATAATTTTGCAATTTCAAAGCCTCCATTTCCATAGCCTAAAGCCTTAACCATCACCATAATTTTGGTAGCAGGTTCCAACTTAGATTTGTAATAATTTAAGTTGTGACTAATAGCGTTTAGATTGATTTCAAGTACTGTTTCGTGTGTTTTTTCTTCCAATAAATGCACGATTTTTTCAAATTCAAATACTCTTGCACCTTTAATTAAGATGGTTTCACTGCCAAAATTAAGCGAATTAAAATCGGCAATAAAAGCTTCGGTATTTTTATAAGTAATGCAGTTTACAAACTTGTTTTTATACTCGGATATAGTTTCTCCAATACCAATCACACGATTGATTTTATTGGAAACTATTAACTCTGAAACTTTAGAATACAAATCATCATTGGACAAACCGCTTTGAAAAATATCGGATAGAATTATCGTTTTATTGACATGTTGTTTTTGACTTTCAAGAAAATCCAAAGCGATTTTTAATGATTGAAAATCAGAACTATAACTATCGTCAATAAGCGTACAATTATGAATTCCAGTTTTTACTTTCAATCTCATTTCCACCGGATAAAGCAATTCCAAACGGCTTTGAATTACCGAAGTATCGTATTTTAAATACAATAAAACCATCAGGCAGTGAATGGCATTTTCTATTGAGGCATTGTCTTTAAATGGAATGGTAATTTCGAATTTTTTCCCTGAATAATTGACTTCAAGAATCGTTTTATCGGAAAGTGATTTTTGCGAAATAAATACATCAGCAGTTGAATCGTTGAAAGACCAAGAGAAGGTTTTCAAATTGGAATTTAAAAACGCGTCAACCACTTTGTCTTTTTTATAAATTAAGATTTCAGCATTTGCAAAAAGCCCAACTTTCTCTTTAATTTTTTGTTCAAAATTGGCAAATCCTTCGTCATGAGCCGAACCTAAATTAGTTAAAATACCAATTGTTGGTTTGATAATTTGCTCCAGCTTACTCATTTCATTGGTAGTAGAAATTCCAGCTTCAAAAATCCCAAGGTTGTGATTTTCATTTATTGAAATAATTGACAATGGAACACCCACTTGAGAATTATAACTTTTCGGACTTCTAATAATTGAAAAATCGGGGCTCAAAAGAAAATTCAGCCATTCTTTTACAATCGTTTTTCCGTTACTTCCTGTGATTCCAA
Organism: Bacteroidota bacterium; assembly: GCA_947488545.1. GTDB lineage: Bacteria > Bacteroidota > Bacteroidia > Flavobacteriales > Flavobacteriaceae > Flavobacterium. The sequence goes on along the minus strand of CANKZE010000003.1, from coordinate 25,150 downwards.
TTATTGGGAAATGGTATAAATTTCGATAATAACCAGCAAATTTTTGAAGTGCGTCAAGGGTGTTTTCCACCACAAGAAAATTCGCTTTTTCGTTTAAATTATCTGGAATTGAGTTAACTACAAAATTTTGAACTCCTTTTTGAATTAATCCTGCAATGTAATTATGACCGTTATTATTGGGCCCAACCAATGCAAAAAATAAAGTCCCAACGCCATTTTGCATCGATCTGCTGTCTATTGAAATATGAGAAATTTCGATAGCGTTTGAAGATCCAAACCAATTGGCATTCAAAATTTGGGCTATATTTTCAGAGTTTAAACTCAAGTCTAAATTATTTATTTTTTGGTTTTTTAGCCGCTTTTGCGCTTTCTTGATTTTCTTTCATCGCATAAAAATAGGCAGCACGACTTAGCGGTTCGTATTCTTCGGTTTCCCCTAGCAAAACTAAATTGTCACCATCGGCTTTTCTAAAACTATAATTGGCCAAATTCCCGGTTCTTGTGCATACGGCGTGCACTTTGGTGACATATTCTGCGGTTGCCATAAGCGCCGGCATTGGGCCAAAAGGGTTTCCTTTAAAATCCATATCCAGTCCAGCAACAATTACTCGAATTCCTTGGTTTGCCAAATCATTACAGATTTTTACAATTTCATCGTCAAAAAATTGCGCCTCGTCAATTCCAATCACATCACATCCTTGAGCCAATATTGCAATATTTGCTGCAGCAGGAACCGGAGTAGAACGAATTTCATTGGCATCGTGAGAAACGACCATTTCATTGTGATAGCGAGTATCTACTGAAGGCTTGAAAATTTCTACTTTTTGCTTTGCAAATTGCGCTCTTTTCAATCTACGAATTAGCTCTTCTGTTTTACCGGAAAACATTGATCCGCAGATGACTTCGATCCATCCAAATTGTTCTTTCTGATTTACTGTATTTTCGAGAAACATTTTTTTACTTTTCTTGCTCTTAAAATGAATAGTTTTTATTACTTTGTAACGCTAAGGAATCGATATGAATTTTTTATACTTTTACGTCGATTCAAATGTAGAAAATTTTTATCAAAGGTTACTTCTTCCTTTGCGTAAATAATAGATTAAAGAAGACATTTTAAACTGAAACAACCTCACACAAAATAATACTATTGTTATGAAAAAAAAGTTGGAAGCTGATTTAATCAGTATAGCACACCGAATTTTAAAGCTAAAAAACAAAGAAGATCTTGCGCAATTGCATTTAGAAACTCAAAAACTATATGAAAAATTGTCGGTTTTGAAATTTGTTGAAGAGAACTTTTCGGATGTAAAACCAACTATTGGAAATTCTAATATTCAAGAATTAGTCAACGACGCATTAGAAAACGAACCAGAAGTTGAAGTAGAAGTTGCCATTGCTCTTGAAGAAATCGAAATCCAACCAGAATTAGTTGAAGAAATCGAGGAAGAAGTTGAAGAAGATGATTTTTCTGATGAAGAAGAGGAAGAAACGGAAGATGAAATGGAGGGGGAAGAAGATGAAGAATTTGACGAAGAAGAATCTGAAGAGGAAACTGAAGAAGAAACGGAAGAATTAGAAGACGAAGAAGAAGAATCTGAAGAGGATTCCGAGGAAGAAGAGGAAACTGAAGATGAAGAATTTGACGAAGAAGAATCTGAAGAGGAAGAAGGAGAATTCGAGCCTCACTTTGAGCTTTTCAATGTGGAAGAAGTTGAAGATAAAAAACCAAAAACCGAGGCAAAACAAATTTCATTTGAAGATTTATTAGGTTCTAGTTCTGAGCCTGTTTTTGAACGTGTTTTTGATCCAATTCAAGAAGAAGTTGAGGAAGAATCGGCTGAAGAAGAAGAAACAGAAGCTGAAGAAACTGTATTTTCTCCAGTTTTTGAAATGGAAGCTTCAGAAGAAATTGAAGAGGTAGAAAAAGAAATTCCCAACTTTGAATTTGATAAAGAAATAAGCATCAACGAAGCTTTTGCAAAAACAATAACCTTCGGATTGAACGACAGAATTGCATTTGAAAAACAATTATTTGCTGGAAGCAGTGAAGATTTAAACCGCGTAGTTTCTCAGTTGAGCACTTTTGATACTTTTGAAGAAGCCCAAAACTTCATTGAAGACATGGTTAAACCCGATTACGATAATTGGGAAGGAAAAGAAGAATATGTAACTCGATTTATGGAAATTGTAGAGAAGAAATTCGCTTAATTCCAATTTAAATTTACCAATACCGTTTGAATTTAATTTATTTTTATGTCAAAATTATATATCGTTCCCACGCCTATTGGAAATTTGGAAGACATGACTTTTCGAGCCATTCGAGTCCTGAAAGAAGTCGATTTAATTTTGGCTGAAGACACACGAACCAGTGGAAAATTGTTGAAGCATTTCGAAATTGGTACCCACATGCACAGCCACCACATGCACAACGAGCACAAAACAATTGAGAATTTAATTTCAAGATTGAAAGCGGGCGATACCATGGCATTGATTTCAGACGCAGGAACACCAGCAATTTCAGACCCCGGATTTTTATTAACGCGTGCTTGTGTTGAAAACGGAATCGCTGTAGAATGTTTGCCTGGCGCAACTGCATTTGTACCCGCATTAGTCAACAGCGGATTACCCAATGACAAATTCGTTTTTGAAGGATTTTTACCTGACAAAAAAGGAAAACAAACACGATATTTGGCTTTAGCTGAAGAAACTCGCACGATGATTTTATACGTTTCTCCACATAAATTAGTCAAAACATTAACCGAATTTATTTCGTATTTTGGCGAAGACCGACCAATTTGCGTTTCTCGAGAATTGTCAAAATTACACGAAGAAAATGTTCGCGGAACCGTTCGAGAAGTCCTCACTCACTTTGAAAACAAACCTCCAAAAGGAGAAATTGTAGTAATTGTAGGAGGAAAATCAACGAGGTAAATTAGATAGTAAACCCATTCAAAATCACACTATGCGCTGGAAAGTAAAATCAAAACCCGATCCTCAAAAAGTTACCGAACTCGCCAATGCCCTTAATGTTGAAGATTATGTGGCCACTCTTTTGGTTCAACGCGGTATCGAAACTTTTGATGCGGCTAAAGATTTTTTCCGACCTAGCTTAGACCATTTGCACGATCCGTATCTGATGAAAGACATGGATAAAGCGGTTTCAAGAATTGAATTGGCTATTGTCAAACAAGAAAAAATTCTCGTTTTTGGTGATTATGACGTTGACGGAACTACCGCAGTTTCATTGGTATCCTCCTATTTAAAGTCCTATTATTCCGACGTAGCTACTTATATTCCAGATCGTTACGATGAAGGTTACGGAATTTCTTTTAAAGGAATTGACTACGCCGACGACAATGATTTTTCATTAATAATTGCCCTAGATTGCGGAATAAAATCGATAGATCATGTGGCTTATGCCAAAGAGCGAAACATCGATTTTATCATTTGCGATCACCACCGACCAGGAGAATTCCTGCCAGATGCAGTAGCCGTTTTAGATCCAAAAAGAGACGATTGTAATTATCCTTACGATGAATTGTGTGGCTGTGGAATTGGCTTCAAATTGATTCAAGCGATAGGGAAAAACAGAAATCAAACCATTGAAGATTTAACGGAATACCTTGATTTGGTTGCCACCGCAATTGCTGCCGATATAGTTCCAATGACAGGAGAAAATCGGGTGCTGGCTTATTTTGGACTGCAAGTAATAAACTCCAATCCAAGACCAGGAATTAAAGCGCTTACCTATCAAATAAAAAAACAAGTGCTTGATATTACTGATGTTGTGTTCATCATCGCGCCTAGAATTAATGCCGCTGGGAGAATCAAACACGGAAATCATGCAGTAGAATTATTATCAGAATTTGATTTTGAGCAAGCCCAACAATTTGCTTTAGAAATAGAAAAAAATAACACTGACCGAAAGGAATTAGACAAACAAATTACTATTGAAGCGCTTTCGCAAATAAAACAAAATAACGAAATCGAGGGTTTTACCACTGTCGTTTATCAAGAAAATTGGCATAAAGGAGTTATAGGAATTGTGGCGTCTAGATTGATGGAAACCTATTATCGACCAACATTGGTTTTCACCAAAAGCGGAGATAAATTAGCCGCATCCGCACGTTCAGTAAAAGGATTTGATGTTTACAATGCCTTGGAAGCGTGTGCGGAACATTTGGAACAATTTGGAGGACACATGTATGCGGCGGGATTGACATTAAAAGCAGAAAATTACGCGGCTTTCAAACAAGCATTTGAAAAAGTGGTTTCAGAAACCATTGATCCAGAACTTTTATTACCTGAAATTTCGATCGATTTAGAAATTGATTTTCCACAAATTACTCCAAAATTTCTTCGGATTATCAATCAATTTGAACCTTTTGGACCTTTGAATATGACACCTATTTTTATGTCAAAAAACATTTATGACACTGGTTTTCCAAAATTAATGGGCGCCGATCAATCGCACTTAAAACTATTTGTAAAGCAAAATAATTCTCAGGGAATTGCGGCAATTGGTTTCGGAATGGGAAATAAATTAAATTTAGTTACCAATAAAAAGCCTTTCGATGCAGCTTATTGCATTGATGAAAACGAGTGGAACGGCACCGTTTCAATTCAATTACGATTGAGAGATATTAAAAATAACGAATCATAAATGGCAAAAAATGATCCTTATGCAGCGTTGAGAATAAGAGAATTCAATATTTTCTTGTTGCTTCGTTTTATTATGGTTTTTTCCTGGTCCATGCAATTTATTGTAATTGAGTGGGAAGTTTATAGTTTGACGAAAAGCGCTCTTTCACTTGGAATTGTAGGTTTAATGGAAGTTGTTCCCGCTATTTTGATGGCTTTATTTGCTGGTCATTTTGTCGATCAGAATGAAAAAAAGGGCTTGCTATTGAAATGCATAATTGGATTTTTAATTATTAGTTTAGGTTTGTTTTTATTGACTTGGGAACCATTTAGAGGTAATTTATCGGGCAAAACAATTTTATATTCAATTTACTTTTTAGTGTTTCTTGGCGGAATAGTTCGAGCATTTTTAGGACCTACTATTTTCTCGTTACTTTCCTTAATAGTTCCAAAAAATCTTTATCCAAATGCTGCAACTTGGAGCAGCTCGGTATGGCAAATAAGTTCCGTTTTGGGACCAGCTGTTGCGGGATTTTCTATAACTATAATTGGTGTTTCCGGATCGATGTTAACCGTTTTAGCGTGTTCCTTTTTAGCATTAATTACATTAAGTCAAATAAGTACAAAGCCCATTTTAAATCCAAAAATTGGCGAACCCATAATGCAAAGTCTGAAAGAAGGAGTGAAATTTGTTTATAATAACAAAACCATTTTAGGCGCAATTTCATTAGATATGGTTGCCGTATTATTTGGTGGCGCAGTTGCATTATTACCTATTTATGCTCAAGATATTTTGAAAGTCGGTCCCGAAGGATTTGGCGTTTTACGAGCCGCCCCAGCATTAGGAGCCTTTATTACGATGTTTATTTCTGCTTATGTACCTTTGAATAAAAACGCTGGAATGAAGCTGTTATTTTCCATTTTTGCCTTTGGAATATGTATTATCGTTTTTGGAATTTCAACGTTATTTTGGTTATCAGTGATAGCATTGTTTTTAAGCGGTGTCGTGGATGGAATTTCTGTTGTAATTAGACAAACTATCTTACAACTGAAAACTCCCGATCACATGCGAGGACGAGTTTCGGCCGTGAATTCAATTTTTGTGGGTTCTTCAAATGAACTCGGTGCCTTTGAAAGCGGATTGACAGCAAAGCTAATGGGAACAGTAACTTCGGTAGTTTTTGGCGGTACAATGACGTTAATTATTGTTGTTTTTACAGGATTTGCTTCCCCAACATTTAGAAAATTAGACTTGCAAAAAGACATCGATGAAAATGAACAGTAATTGGAATTTTCGCGCTATAAAATTAAAAACAGTTGCGCTTTTTAAACAAGGTTTAACACCAATTCAATTAACGCAAAGCATTCTCGTTTCGGCATTAATCTCAATTATTCCAATTCTTGGAGTAAGTACTTTTTTGTTAACGGTTCTTTCAATAAAAAGAAATTTGAATTTACCAATTATGATTGCCATAAGCTACATTTTGTGGCCCATTCAATTGTTAATGATTATTCCTTTTATAAATATTGGAGAATTTATTTTTTCAATTCCTCAATCCAATCATTCGGCTCAAGAAATTATTGCTTCTTTTCAGGAGAGTTTTTTTGACACACTTTCCCGTCTTTCCTTTGAACTGCTTTGTGGTTTTGGAGGATGGTTGCTAACGGCAGTTCCTTTTTTTACTTTAGTTTATTTGGTTTCAAATTTCTTAATCTCAAAATTTTCTCCATCGAAAACGCCGTAGGTAAAATAACCAATCCAATCCCCTAAATTTATATATTCAGAGTTTTCACCAACCGTAATTTTCATAGGTAAATGACGATGGCCAAAAACCAAATAATTGTAGTGTTTTGTTTCTAATTTTCTTTTGGAATAAAGCACCAACCATTCGTTTTCTTCTCCCAAAAATTTCACATCTTCATCGCCAGAAATCAGCTTGTTTTTTACAGATAAATACTGACCTAATTTCACACCAATATCAGGATGAAGCCATCGGAATAGGGCTTTTGAGAAGGAATTGGTAAAAACACGTTTCATTCTTTTATAGCCTTTATCGCCAGGTCCTTTTCCGTCGCCATGGCCAATTAGGAAAGTTATATTGTTAAAAGTAAATTCTTTATTATCGCGATAAACAGGGATGTTAAGCTCTTTTTCAAAGTAATCACTCATCCATAAATCATGGTTTCCAACAAAGAAATAGATTGGGATTCCGCTGTCGCGAATTTCGGCAAGTTTACCCAAAACTCGAACAAACCCTTTAGGAACAACGGTTTTGTATTCAAACCAAAAATCGAATAAATCTCCTAATAAAAATAAAGCTTCCGCATCCACTTTAATTTCGTCAAGCCAGGTCACAAATTTTTGTTCTCTAGGAAAACTCAATTCTGCAGTTGGCGCACCAAAATGTTGGTCGGATGCAAAGTAGATTTTTTTATTTGAAGATAGTTGCATGTTGGTTATTTGAAATCAAAGATATAAAATGCTAAACAAATAGGGATATTTTTATTTCAATTCATAAACATTGTTGTCTTTTTTCACGTCCGCCATAAAGCCACTTACGTCAATTGTGATTTTTTTTATGTTGGCTTTACTAGTTGGAATATTAAATTGATAGTTAGGATTTCCCCATGCCCAATCGTTCAAAACCGTTCTTTTCATTGCAGTCCCGTCGCTTCGGGATGGATTGTTTTTTACAAAACTCATCATTCGTAAAGGTACATAAAACGTTTCTTTAGAGCCATCTACATATTCTACTTCTAAGTCTATTGGCATTGGCATTCTACCTATTCTTTCCAAGTTAATTACAGTAGCATCGCCTTCTTCATTAACTGATTTTATCCCATAATCAATCGTATTTGTTGTAAGCGTCCAATCGGTTAAATACCAATCTAATTCTGCTCCCGAAACTCGTTCGGCAGTTCTTTTTATATCATTTGGCGTAGGATGTTTGAACTTGAATTCGGAATAATAACGCTTCAATGTTTTATATAAATTTTCCTTTCCGATGAGGTATTGAAGTTGTGCCAAGAAAACTTCGCCTTTACTGTAGGAAGTAATGCTGTAAACTCTATTTTCATCAAATCGATCCGCGTGAGTTCCTTGCGGTTGTTCTTTGCCAGAATTGGCCATATTTATATAGCTTTTATAGCTTCCTTCAAATGGGTTTTCCGATTTCTTTTCAGCTAATTCATTCATTCCTAAATCTTCTATAAATGAAGTAAATCCTTCGTCCATCCATCCGTGTTTGCTTTCATTTGAAGCCAATATGTGTTGGAACCACGAGTGTCCCATTTCATGCGCAATAACGCCAAGAAGTCCGTCATACGTGCCCTCACCTAAAATTAAAGTACACATTGCATATTCCATTCCGCCATCGCCACCTTGAATTACAGAATATTGTTCGTAAGGATATTTCCCAACGGTAGCATTATAAAACTGCATCAATTCAACAGTTTTAGATTGCACTTTTTTCCAGTTTTCAATAATTTTAGGATTGTTTTTATATAAGAAATGTAAAGTCGCTCCTCCAGGAACTTGCGCTATATCGTGAAGATAATTTTTATCGGCGGCCCAAGTAAAATCGTGTACGTTTGGCGCAATAAAATGCCAAGTTAGTGCTTTCGTTTTCTTTGGGTAAACCACATTTATTCCGGCATCTTGATAGCCGTGACCAATTTCGTTTTTGTTTTGCAAATACCCAGAACCACCCAAAACATACTCTTTATCAATTGTGATTTTTACATCAAAATTTCCCCAAACTCCGTGAAATTCTCTAGCAATGTAGGGATCTGCATGCCATCCTTCAAAATCAAACTCGGCAATTTTAGGATACCACTGTGCCATCGAAAGCGCTACGCCTTCTTTATTATTTCGTCCTGAACGACGTATTTGAACAGGAACTTGTCCTTCAAAATCTAATGAAAATGTTGTTTTTTCTCCAGGCAATAGGGCTTTCGCCAATGTTACTTCTAGAATTGTTTCGACTTCTTTTGCACCAGCAGCAACACCATCTTGTTTAAAATTAGTAACATGTAAAAACCCAATTTCATTTGGCTTCAAGCTTTTTATTCTGCTTTCTTTTACTTCTTTGTCACCTACTTTAACTTTGGTTACCATTCTAGCATCAGGATCTTTGATGTTTTGCAATCTCATATCCATTTCGCTGCCCGGCTGAAAAGCGTTATTGAACAAATGATAATATACTTTTTTTAGCGTATCATTTGAATTATTGGTGTAAACTAATTCTTGCTTCCCTTTATATAAATAGGTTTTTACATCCATGGAAACTTCCATTTTGTAATCTACTTTTTGTTGCCAATAGTTAGTATTTTGAGAAACAATATTCCCAATATTCATAATAATTAGGGAAAGCACAAACAATTTTTTCATAAGGGACGAATGGTATTACTATTAAAAAATAAGCTTGCCGAAATATATAAAATTCCTGCAAGCTTATTGGTAAGTTGAATTATTTTTTATCCTTTTATTTTTACTGGAGCTGGTTTTTTAGCTAATTTTTCAGCCATTACCATTGCATTATATGCGTTTACCATTCTTCCTGATTGTGATAATTCAGAAAATAGACGGCTTTTCTCAGGATCCCCTCCAACGGCTACACTTGTTGTGATTGCTGTTCCAGATTCCATCAAGATACGTTTTACTTCTTTAGCAGTTAACGTTGGATAATACGAACGAATTAAAGCTGCTACTCCGGCAACATTTGGAGCTGCCATTGAAGTTCCTTGTAAAAACTGGTAAGTATTATTTGGTGTAGAAGCATAAATTTTAACACCTGGTGCAAAAACATCCACATTTAATTTTCCATAATTCGAGAAATCGGCAACTACATTAGTTCCATACTCATAGTTTAGCGCACCAACAGTAATCATGTTGTCTGCAAACTCTGTTACTTTATCGTCAGAATCGTTAGGAAAATTATCTTCTTTATCGATATCTTTTGCGTCGTTTCCTGCAGCGTGAACTATCAATACATCTTTAGATTCAGCATATTTAATTGCATCGTAAACCCATTGTTTGTGAGGAGAAAATGCTTTCCCGAAACTTCCGTTAATTACTTTAGCACCATTATCAACTGCATAACGAATTCCTAGTGCAATATCTTTATCGTACTCGTCTCCATCAGGAACTGCACGAACAGTTAGAATTTGAACATTATTTGCAATTCCGTCACCACCAAATTTGTTGTTTCTCACTTGAGCTACAATTCCGGCAACGTGAGTTCCATGAAGAATTTCTTCTTTGTCTGGTCCCATAACATTATTGTCACCGTATTTTGTGTCTTTAATATTATCAGGATTGTCACCTAAAATTTTTCTGTAATTGGTTTTTAAATTTTCACCACTTTGAACTTTAATGTAGGATTCCAATTCTTTTTCGATTTCTTTTTTCAAATCGGCAACACTTAATCCATAAGCGAGCATTTGTTTCATTATAGCTACACTTTGAACTACTTCTTGATCTGTAGACTCAATTTTATCTAATTCTTCAGCTGTGTAAGTTGGTTTTCCTAATAATTTTGTTAATGTTTCATCTGCTTTTTTAGTTCCATTTAAAGCAAGTTCAATTTGAAATTTCGTTTGATTGGCTTCTTCAATTTTTCCGTCATTAATCGCTTTTGCTTTCAAATAAGTAGCTTCATCAACTAATTTTTTGTTATTAATAATTCTCTCGTATTCGTAATTTTCTTTGGTAATATTTCCTAAAAAATTCCAACCATTAATATCATCTACATAACCATTTTTATCGTCATCAATTTTATTTCCTGGGATTTCTTTTTTGTTAGTCCAAATCACCGATTTTAAATCTTCGTGTTCGATATCTACTCCAGAATCCACAATTCCAACAATTACTGGAGTTGAAGTTTTTCCCTTTAATAATTCAGAATATACTTTGTCAACGCTCATTCCAGGAATACTGTCTTTCACTAAATCAAGATGACTCCATCTTTTTAGTTCGTTTTCAGTTAAAGCTCCTTTTTTTGCTACTGCAACTTTTTCTGTCGTTTGTGCATTTGCTGAAAGCGACAAGGTTAATGCGGCAATTAGCGATAAATAAGTTAATTTAATTAATTTCATGTTGGTTTTGTTAAAATTATGATTCAAAAATACTTTAAGATATTCAATTTTACGATATTGATTAACACTATTTTAAGATGTCATTACAAGAAAACACCTCTTTTAATCGAACCCCTTTTTCGGTTTTTTCGACAGTTATTATTTCATTGTGCGCATCGTGTTCTAAAAATAAATAGTAATTATTTTCTGCTGCTGCATTCATAAATTTCGACTTTTCGTCCAATGTTAATAGCGGTCTTGTGTCGTATCCCATTACATAAGGAATCGGAATGTGTCCGGCTGTTGCCAATAAGTCAGCGCAAAAAACAATCGTTTTATCTTGGAATTTAATATGTGGAATCATCTGTTTTTCAGTATGACCATCGGCAAAGAAAATGCCAAACCCAAGTTCAGAATTTTCAATAAAATCACTGTTTGCTTTTTGAATAAAACTCAAATGACCGCTTTCTTGAATAGGAATAATATTTTCATGTAAGAACGACGCTTTTTCCCTAGAATTTGGCTTTGTAGCCCATTCCCAATGATTTTCATTAGTCCAATATTTTGCGTTTTTAAATGCAATTTCATACCCCGTTTTGTCTGAATTCCAATTAACACTTCCACCACAATGATCAAAATGCAAGTGCGTCATAAAAACATCGGTAATATCATCTCGGTGAAATCCATATTTTGCTAATGATTTATCGATAGAATGCGTTCCCCAAAGAGAATAATAGCTGAAAAATTTCTCCGATTGTTTGTTTCCCATTCCAGTATCAATCAAAATTAAGCGATTGCCCTCTTCAATTAATAAACACCTTGCGGCAATATCAATTAGGTTGTTTTCATCGGCAGGATTGGTTTTATTCCAAATGGTTTTTGGGACAACGCCAAACATAGCGCCGCCATCCAACTTAAAATTTCCTGCTTCAATGGGATATAATTTCATGATTTATGATCTTTAATTTATTTTGTGTTGCAATTTATGAAATATCAATGGCTTTATTCCGATGAAAATCGATTTTTATATTTAATAATTCGTTAAAAAGTATTGAAGTAATTGGAGAAAAACATTTTATTGTAATATCTTTGCCCTTTATTTAGACAAAATCAAAATAAGGAATTTTCCTAGTGTTTAATTTTCAAAATAAATCAATAAATGATACAAGTTTCAGATACAGCGAGTAAAAAAATTGTCGACATGATGAAAGACGACGGTTTTGACGCAGCCGTTGATTATGTTCGTGTTGGCGTTAAAAGTGGTGGTTGTTCAGGTTTATCATATGAATTAAAATTTGATAAAGAAATTGGAGAAACCGACAAAGTTTTTGAAGTAAATAACGTTCGAATTGCAGTTGAAAAAAAATCGTTTTTGTATTTAGCAGGGACCATTTTAGAATTTTCAGGTGGTTTAAACGGAAAAGGATTTGTATTTAATAATCCAAACGCAAGTCGAACTTGTGGTTGTGGGGAATCTTTTTCTCTTTAGATTTAATGATTATAAAATTTAATAATTTAAAGATTTAAAAACATGACAAAGTCATTTGAAGAATTTGAGGTTCACAAAAAAGGAGTTGTCTTGACTAAATCAATATTTGAATTATTAAACAATAAATCTTTTGACAAGGAATTTGGCTTTAAAGATCAGTTAAAAAGAGCTGTTATTTCAATTACAAATAATATTGCGGAAGGATCAGAATACAATAATAATAGACAATTTATCAGATATTTAAAATATTCTAAGGGAAGTTGCGCAGAAGTTAGAAACATGTTGACATTATCAAGAGAATTAAAATTTTGTTCTCAAGAAAGCATTCAAATTAGTTATGACATTTGCATAGAAATATCGCAAAACCTATCAAATTTCATTAAATATCTTAACAATAATACTAAAGATTAACGTTCAATTTTTGAATTTTTAAATCTTTAAATTTTAAAATTAAATGAGTAAATATACCGAAGACGATTTAAAAATCGAGCTTGAAACTAAAGAATACGAATACGGATTTTATACCGATTTAAAATCGGAAACTTTCCCAATTGGTTTAAATGAAGACATTGTTCGCGCCATTTCCCTTAAAAAAGAAGAGCCTGAATGGATGACCAACTGGAGAATCGAGGCTTTTCGTGCTTGGCAAGAAATGATCGAACCAGAATGGGCAAATGTGAATTATCCAAAACCCGATTTTCAAGCGATTTCTTATTATTCTGCTCCAAAAGCAGTCGATCCTAATAAAACATTAGACGATGTAGACCCCGAACTTTTAGAAATGTACAAAAAGTTGGGGATATCCATCGATGAACAAAAAATGATGAACAATGTGGCGATGGATATCGTTGTCGATTCCGTTTCTGTTGCAACCACATTCAAAAAAACATTGGCCGAAAAAGGAATTATTTTCATGAGTATTTCTGAGGCAATTCGAGAATATCCAGAATTAGTTCAAAAATATTTAGGGACCGTTGTGCCTCAAAAAGACAACTTTTATGCTGCATTAAATTCAGCTGTTTTCTCTGACGGATCGTTTTGTTATATTCCAAAGGGGGTAAAATGTCCAATGGAATTGTCAACTTATTTCAGAATTAATCAAGCGGGAACGGGACAATTTGAAAGAACACTTTTAATTGCCGATGAAGGCAGTTATGTGTCTTATCTTGAAGGTTGTACGGCGCCAAGTCGTGATGAAAACCAATTGCACGCTGCAGTTGTAGAATTAATCGCAATGGAAGATGCCGAAATTAAATATTCAACTGTTCAAAACTGGTATCCAGGAAATAAAGAAGGTAAAGGTGGGGTTTTCAATTTTGTAACCAAAAGAGGAATTTGTGAGAAAAACGCAAAAATATCATGGACACAAGTTGAAACAGGATCTGCAGTAACTTGGAAATATCCTTCAGTGGTATTAAAAGGCGATAATTCTGTAGGGGAATTTTACTCTATAGCGGTAACCAATAATTTCCAACAAGCCGATACGGGAACAAAAATGATTCATATTGGTAAAAACACCAAATCGACTATAATTTCAAAAGGGATTTCAGCAGGAAAATCACAAAATAGTTATAGAGGTCTAGTAAAAATTGGCCCTGGAGCCGAAAATGCTAGAAATTTTTCACAATGCGATTCGTTATTAATGGGAAACAATTGCGGCGCGCACACTTTTCCATACATAGAAAGTAAAAACACAACAGCCAAAATAGAACACGAAGCAACTACAAGTAAAATTGGAGAAGACCAAGTTTTTTATTGCAACCAACGTGGTATTCCATCCGAAAAAGCGATTGCATTAATAGTAAATGGTTTCAGTAAAGACGTTTTGAATAAGTTGCCAATGGAATTTGCCGTTGAGGCGCAGAAGTTGTTAGAGATTAGTTTAGAAGGAAGTGTTGGGTAAGGATAATTTGGAAATTTTAATATATCATATTTAAACAAGAAAGATTTTAAAGACACTTAATTAAGAAATAAGAGAACTTTAAATTTTAAACAAATAAAACAAGATGTTAAGCATTAAAAATTTACACGCATCAATAGGCGATAAAGAAATATTAAAAGGAATTAACCTTGAAGTGAAAGCAGGTGAAATCCACGCTATTATGGGTCCAAACGGAGCCGGTAAAAGTACACTTTCGGCAATTATTGCAGGAAACGAAAATTACGAAGTAACCGAAGGTGAAATACTATTAGAAGGAGAAGATATTGCGGATTTAGCTCCTGAAGAAAGAGCACATAAAGGCGTTTTCTTATCGTTTCAATATCCTGTTGAAATACCTGGAGTTTCTGTAACCAATTTCATCAGAACGTCAATTAATGAAACTCGAAAAGCAAATAATTTAGAGGAAATGCCCGCTAATGAAATGCTAAAAGTGATTCGTGAGAAATCTGAATTGTTGGAAATTGACCGTAAATTTTTATCGCGTTCCTTAAACGAAGGATTTTCTGGAGGAGAGAAAAAAAGAAATGAGATTTTCCAAATGGCAATGTTAAATCCTAAATTGGCAATTCTTGATGAAACCGATTCAGGGCTTGATATTGATGCGCTTCGAATTGTTGCCAATGGCGTAAACAAGTTGAAAAGTGATCAAAATGCAGTCATTGTAATCACACACTATCAAAGACTTTTAGACTATATTGTCCCTGATTTTGTCCACGTTTTATACAATGGAAAAATCGTGAAATCTGGCGATGCCTCATTGGCATTAGAATTAGAAGAAAAAGGGTACGATTGGATTAAAAACGAACAAGAAGTATAAGAGTTGTCGGTTGTCGGTCGTTGTTTGTCAGTTTTTGAAATCCAACAACCATTAACCATTAACCATTAACCACATATGGAATTAAAAGAAAAATTAGTATCGTCTTTTATGGCTTTTGAAGAGCAAATTGATGTAAATTCTGATTTACATGAGGTGCGTACTTCGGCAATAAAAAACTTTGAAAATAAAGGTTTCCCAACTAAAAAAGAGGAAGCTTGGAAATACACGTCTTTAAATTCGGTGTTGAAAAATGACTTTTCGGTTTTCCCAAAAAGCGAAAATAATATCGAGTTTGCCGATGTAAAAAAATATTTCCTTCACGAAATCGACACCTATAAAGTAGTGTTTATTGATGGCGTTTTCAGTTCGTTTTTATCCTCTACAACTCATGATGGAATTGATGTTTGCTTGATGTCTTCTGCTTTAAACAAGCCGAAATACAAAATGGTAATTGACAATTATTTCAATAAAATTGCCAATTTAGACGAAAGTTTGACGTCGTTAAATACGGCTTTCGCCAATGAAGGAGCATACATCAATATTCCAAAAAGCAAAGTCGTTGATAAGCCAATTGAAATTATGTATTTTTCTACTGGAAGCGAAGCAGCACTTTTGGTTCAACCAAGAAATTTGGTTGTAGTTGGAGAAAATTCTCACGTTCAAATTATTGAAAGACATCAAAGTTTGAATGAATCCCGAATTGAGTCGGGACCTGTTTTAACGAATTCGGTGACCGAGATTTTCGCACAAAAAAGAGCCATTGTAGATTATTATAAAATCCAAAATGACAACTTGGAGGCCAATTTAATTGACAATACTTATGTTTCTCAAAAACAAGAAACCAATGTTTCTGTAAACACCTTTTCGTTTGGAGGAAATTTAACCAGAAACAACTTGAATTTCTATCATTTTGGAGAGCGAATTGTTAGTAATTTGAATGGGATTACCATCATAGGCGACAAGCAACACGTTGATCATTATACATTAGTTCAGCATTCAACACCAAATTGTGAAAGCCACCAAGATTATAAAGGAATCTTTTCTGATCGTTCCACAGGGGTTTTCAACGGTAAAATTTATGTTGAAAAAGAAGCTCAAAAAACAAATGCCTTTCAAAAAAGCAACAATATATTATTAAGCGATAAAGCCACCATTAACGCCAAACCACAATTGGAAATTTTTGCCGATGATGTGAAATGTTCTCATGGATGTACGATTGGACAATTGGACGAAACAGCAATGTTTTACATGCAGCAACGCGGAATCCCTAAGAAAGAAGCAAAAGCATTATTGATGTATGCCTTTTCAAATGCTGTGATTGAAAGCATCAAAATTCCAGAATTGAAACAAAGAATTACTAAAATTATCGCAACCAAATTGGGGGTAAAATTGGGATTCGATTTGTAGTTTTTTAATGTCATTTGACTTAAATAAATAAAAAAAATGAGTTTTAATATTGATGCTATTCGTGCCGATTTTCCTATTCTTTCTCAAAAGGTAAACGGGAAACCATTAGTCTATTTTGACAATGGCGCAACTTCGCAAAAACCTCAGGTTGTGATTGATGCAATTTCAAAATATTATCAAGAAATTAATGCCAATATTCACCGTGGCGTTCACACTTTAAGTCAATTGGCAACAGATGCTTATGAAGCTTCTAGAGGGAAAATCCAAAACCATATTAATGCAAAATTTTCTCACGAAGTACTATTTACTTCTGGGACAACGCACGGAATTAATTTGGTTGCCAATGGGTTTGCGTCCATATTAAAATCGGGTGATGAGGTTTTGGTATCAGCATTGGAACACCATTCTAATATTGTGCCTTGGCAAATGTTATGCGAAAAAACAGGCGCTATTTTGCGAGTGATTCCAATGGATGAAAATGGCGAATTGATCCTTTCAGAATTTGATAAATTACTTTCCAATAAAACTAAATTAGTTACTGTAAACCATATTTCAAATGCTTTAGGAACAGTCAATCCTATAAAATACATGATTGATAAAGCACACGAATTTGGAGCTGCAATTTTGATTGACGGAGCACAAGCTGTTCCCCATTTGAAACCAGATGTTCAAGAATTAGATTGTGATTTTTATGTGTTTTCAGGGCATAAAATTTGTGGTCCAACAGGAACTGGGATTTTATATGGAAAAGAAGATTGGCTGAACAAATTACCACCTTATCAAGGGGGAGGGGAAATGATAAAAGAAGTGACTTTTGAGAAAACTACTTATGCTGAATTGCCTCATAAATTTGAAGCTGGAACCCCAAATATTGCTGGAGGAATTGTACTTGGAACCGCGGTTGATTATATGAATCATGTAGGTTTTGAAAACATTCAAATTCAAGAAAAAGAATTGTTAGAATACGGCACAAAACGATTATTAGAAATTGAAGGCTTAAAAATTTATGGTACTTCTAAAGATAAAACATCGGTAATTTCGTTTAATATTGAGGGAATACATCCGTACGATATTGGAACCATAATTGACAAATTAGGAATCGCAGTTCGAACAGGCCACCATTGCGCGCAACCGATTATGAATTTCTTCAATATACCAGGAACAATTCGTGCATCGTTTGCATTTTACAATACTAAAGAAGAAATTGATATCTTTGTTGAAGCCCTAAAAAGAGCTAAATTAATGCTATCGTAAATAAACTTTATATGAGAATAGTATCTTTATTATCGGTATTAGTATTTGTTTTAGGAAGTTGCAATAGCCAGAAAAAGGCTATTGGGACAAGTATTGAAATGAAAGATATTGAAATTCAATATGAAGCAAATACAAGAGGTTTTTATAACAAATTGGTATTAAAAAACGCAACAATTTCTTCAACGAATGATAGAGACGGCAAAGAAAATCCTATTGTTCAAAAAGTTACTGATGCCGATTGGAGCGTATTAAATGATGAAATTAATAAAGTAGATTTAGAGAATTTACCAAATTTAAAATCCCCAACAGAAAAGCGATTTTATGACGGAGCGGCAATAGCCAATTTAAAGATAATTTATAAAGGGAATACCTATCAAACTTCCGATTTTGATCATGGGTTTCCTCCAATGCAAATAAAAAGAGTAGTTGAAATTGTAAATTTATTATTTAAACCAGAAGAATGACAATTACAGAAATACAAGACCAAATTGTAGATGAATTTTCTATGTTTGACGATTGGATGGAGCGCTATGAATACATTATTGAGTTAGGAAAAAAGTTGCCTATAATAAATGAGGAATTTAAAACTGATGATAATATTATCAAGGGTTGTCAATCTAAAGTTTGGTTAAAAGGAGAACAAAATGACGATATAATTGTTTTTACTGCCGATAGTGATGCAATTCTAACCAAAGGAATAATTGCGATTCTTATTCGTGCTTTTTCGAATCAAAAAGCGGCTGATATTTTAGCGGCCGATATGGGGTTTATTGATGAAATAGGATTGAAAGAACATTTGTCGCCAACTAGAGCTAATGGGTTGGTTTCAATGATAAAAAATATTAAAATGTATGCTTTGGCATTTGAGTCAAAAAATTAAATTTATTTTACCATAAAAGCCATATAAGCGCCTGTAAATTATAAAGAATGAAAACTTATATGACTTATATGGTAAAAAATATAAATAAAAAATAAAAAACATGGAAGAATTTAATGATACAATAAACTTAGGAGACAACGTAGTAAAAAAACTAAAGGGCATTTACGACCCTGAAATTCCAGTTGATATATACGAATTGGGGCTTATCTACGACGTGATGATTAATGAAGACAATGAAGTTAAAATATTAATGACATTAACTTCGCCAAACTGCCCCGTAGCTGAGTCATTGCCTCGTGAAGTGGAGGAGAAAGTACAGACAATTGATGAGGTAAAATCCTGCGAAGTTGAAATCACATTTGATCCACCTTGGAGTAAAGATTTAATGAGCGAGGAAGCAAAATTAGAATTAGGGATGTTGTAAAATTTGTTCAAAGTTTAAGGTCGAGTAACTTTAAACCTTAAATTTTTTAAACCTTTTAAAATGGACGAAATCATAAATAAAGTTGCCAATAGTTCACTAGAAGTTTTTGATTTGGAGGATTATTATCCAATAGGGACTCGTACACAAATCGATATTTCCCAGTGGCTTTCAGATGGTTTTATTTTAAAAGAAAAAGATTTTCGTGAGCATTTAAAACAACACGATTGGACAAAATATCAAGATCATTTTGCAGCTATTTTTTGTAGTACCGATGCAATTCTTCCAGCTTGGGCTACAGTTTTGGTTACCATTCATTTGGCGCCTTTTGCAAAAAAAATTGTTGATGGTAATTTAGAAGATTTAGACACTATATTATACCAAGAAATCCTTCCAAATATTGATTATTCCAAATATGAAAACAAGTCGGTTATCATAAAAGGATGTTCAAAAAAGCCAGTTCCAAACAGCGCCTATGTAGCCGCAGCTCAATATTTACAACCTTTTGCAAAAAGCATTATGTATGGCGAAGCATGTTCAGCAGTTCCGCTATACAAGAAAAAGAACTAATTATTCTTCTTCTTTTTCAATTGCATCTTTAAAATCGGGATATAGAAATTTATTGTAGGGGAATCTTGAAATGTGAATTTCTCGAACCGCTTCATAAACACGCTCTCTAAATTCTTCAAAATTTTCTTTATTGGTTGCCGAAATGAAAATCGCTTTTTCCTTACCTACATTGTTCATCCAGGTGGTTTTCCATTCTTCTAAAGTGTAATGTTTTCTAGTTTTTTCAGTTATTAAATCGTCTTCATTAATAGTTAAATGTTTGAAAGCATCAATTTTATTAAACACCATTATGGTTGTTTTGTTATTGCTTTTAATGTCTGCCAATGTTTGGTTTACCGATTCAATATGGTCTTCAAAATCAGGATGAGAAATATCTACTACATGTAAAAGTAAGTCGGCTTCACGAACTTCATCAAGTGTACTTTTAAACGAATCAACTAATTGGGTAGGCAATTTTCGGATAAATCCAACAGTATCTGAAAGTAGAAACGGCAAGTTTTTTATCACTACTTTTCTTACTGTAGTATCTAAAGTTGCAAACAATTTATTTTCTACAAATACATCACTTTTTCCTACCACGTTCATTAAAGTTGACTTTCCAACATTGGTATAACCAACTAAAGCTACACGAACCATGGCGCCACGATTACTTCGTTGAACACCCATTTGCTTGTCGATAGTTTTTATTTTTTCTTTCAATAAAGCAATTCTATCTCGAACAATTCGGCGGTCGGTTTCAATTTCAGTTTCCCCTGGTCCACGCATTCCAATTCCTCCTTTTTGACGTTCTAAGTGGGTCCACATTCCTGATAATCTTGGAAGTAAATATTGACATTGTGCTAATTCAACTTGAGTTCTTGCATATGAAGTTTCTGCTCTTTGGGCAAATATGTCTAAAATAAGGTGAGTTCGATCAAGAATTTTGCATGCTATTATTCTAGAAATATTTTTTTGTTGGGATGGTGAAAGTTCGTCGTCAAAAATCACGGTTGAAATGTCATTTTCAATTACAAAATGGTTTATTTCATCAATTTTTCCTGTTCCAACAAAAGTTTTTGGGTTGGGGCGCTCCATTTTTTGTGAAAATCTTTTAACAACTTCCCCTCCAGCTGTATAGGTTAAAAAAGCCAACTCATCAAGGTACTCATTTAATTTTTCTTCGTCCTGTTTTTGAGTAATAATACCGACAATTACTGTTTTTTCAATCTTTTTAGTTTCTTTCTCTAGCATATCAAAATATATAATGCAAAGCTAATTTATTTGCATGAAAAATCCCGATTTACTGACTTATAATTAATAAATTTTAAAATTCATTAGTTAAAAATCCAATTAAAAGTTATTTTTTAAAAATTTTTGTTAAATTTGGAAGCTAAATTGTATATTAAATTACCTATTATAATCTTAAATTTTCATTTTATGAAAAAAATTACTCTATTATTAATTACACTTTTATTCTCATTTTCTGCCTTTTCACAAGCCTTATTAGAAGGATTTGAGACTCCAACAACTGCATTTGGAATCCCTGCAAACTGGGCTAGGTTTCAAAGTGGAGCTGCAGGAGAAATATGGTACACCGATGGTACCGCTCCTCGAACAGGAACTAAACATGCAATGCTACTTGGAGAAAATCTTGGAGTAGGGAATTCAGCAAAATATTATTTAGCATCACCTATTGTTACAATTCCATTAAATGGTCAGTTGCGTTTTTGGGTAAAAACGGGTCAACAAGGAGATCAAGGTGGTGTATTTAAAGTTAAAGTTGCTTCAGCAGCGTTACCTGCAAATCAAACCACAGAGGCTGCTTACACAACTACTCTTCAAACGTATTCAGAATCACAATTAAGTACGAATGTTGCGCCTGCCCCGATTGTTTATGAAGAACAAGTAGTGGATTTTCCTCCAGCAGCTTTTCCGGCAGGAACTCAAGTATATATTGCATTTGTATCAGAAATAACACAAACATCACCTTTCCAAGGAGATGATTTATTTTTAGATGATGTTTTAGTAGTTTCAAGATGTTTAGAACCAACGACTCTAGGTGCAGGAACTTTTACTTCTTCAAGCGCAGTTTTGAACTGGACCAATCCAAATCCTACAATAGGTGCTGGTTTAAACACTTGTAATCAATGGGAAATTGAAATTATTCCTGCTACACAATTGAATCCTACAGGATCTGGAATAATTGTAAATACAAACCCATATACTGCAACAACATTAACAGTTGCTCCTTTTGCTCCTTTGGCACCATTAACACAATATAAATACTATGTACGTTCAAAATGTGCGTTTTCAGGAAGTATTTGGTCAGGACCTTTTCCTTTTACTACAGCACCTGGACCCGCAATTTGTGGAGGTAATTATGTAGACGTTGGTGGAACAACAGGAAGTTATGCTAATGGTACAACTGCTGCTGCAGGTACAACTGTAATTTGTCCAGTAACCGCAGGTGATGCCGTAACTGTAACTTTTACCTCTTTTTCTACAGCAGAAGCAACAGATAATTTAAAAGTTTATAATGGTAACGGAACCACAGGAACTCTTTTAGGAACTTACTCA
Source organism: Bacteroidota bacterium (assembly GCA_947488545.1). GTDB lineage: Bacteria > Bacteroidota > Bacteroidia > Flavobacteriales > Flavobacteriaceae > Flavobacterium. Next base: position 3,098 of record CANKZE010000003.1, on the reverse strand, counting down.
GGAACATTGACAGGAGTTAATTTACCAGGACCTTTTACCTCATCTGCAGCTAACGGATGTTTAACTTTTGTATTTACTTCAGACGCTACACTTAATGGCGCTGGATGGTTAGCTAATATTACTTGTGCGCCAATTCCAACGTGTACGAAACCAAATACTTTAACAAGTTCTGCAATTACTACAACTTCGGCTTCAATTGGTTGGACACAACCTGCAAACCCAGACGGTACTTTTGCAACTGCTTGGCAATATATTGCACTTCCATGTGGATCGCCAGCTCCAAATGCAACTGCGACAGCTTGGTTTCCTGCAACTTCAAATCCATTTGTTGTTCCAAATTTAACCCCTGGGTTATGTTACGACATATACGTTCGTGCAGCATGTTCAGCAACGGATGTAAGTGCATGGGCAACAATACCAGTTTCAGTAACTACTTTACCTGGTTGTGGAGGTTCATTCTATGATTTAGGTGGACCAAATGGGCTTTATCCAAACAATATTACTGCAGCTACAGGAACCACTACAATTTGTCCTACAATACCTGGACAAGTCGTAACGGTTACTTTTAACTCATTTGCTACTCAAGCAGGTTCAGACCTTTTAAGAGTATATGACGGAGATGTTGCTACCGGAACATTGTTAGGAACTTTCTCTGGGACTGCTGTTCCGGGGCCTTTCACTTCCACAGCAACTTCAGGATGTTTAACTTTTGTATTTACATCAAACGCTACTACAAATGCAGCAGGATGGGACGCAAGGGTAACTTGTGGTCCTCCGCCAACTTGTTCTAAACCAAAAACATTAACAGCAACTTCAATTACGCAATCTACAGCATTATTAGGATGGACACAGCCTGCAAATCCTGACGGAAGTTTTGCAACTGCTTGGCAAGTAGCCGTAGTTCCTTGTGGATCAGGGATGCCAGCAATTGGTTCCCCTCTTTGGAGAAGCGCCAATTCAAATCCATATTATGTAACAGGTTTAGCTTCTGCTACTTGTTATGATTATTACGTAAGAGCAATTTGTTCTCCAACAGATTCAAGTTCAATAGCTGGGCCAATTAGTTTTAACACATTAATTGTAAATGATGAATGTACAGGGGCTATAGATATTGCAGTAAATCAAAATACTAATTGTTTACAAACTGTTTTTGGAAGTGTATTATTTGCAACTGGATCTCCAGAAGCAAATACCTGTGGAGGAACAATTGATGACGATGATGTTTGGTTTAAATTTACCGCTACTGCTACCTCTCATTATATTACAATATTAGGAGTAAATTATGCTGCCGCACCTTTTAATATTAACTTTTTACTTTATACCGGGACTTGTGGTAACCTTACTCAATTTGGAACCTGTTTTACAGTGGCTAATAATACCGCAACTGGTTTAACAATAGGTCAAACCTATTATATTAGAGCTTATTCAACGGGAAGTACTGCATCAACAACAACTTTTGAACTTTGTGTTGGAACAAATGTTGGAACTTGTGCAACGGCTTTACCACTTTGTGCGATAAATCCAATTATTATACCTAATAATGTTGGGGTTCCTACCTTACCAAATCCTATCAGCCCGTTTTCAACAACTAGTACAACTGTGGGATGTTTAGGATCAGCTCCATCTCCAACATTTTATTATTTACAAATTCCTACAAATGGAAACTACAACTTCTTTCTAGAGCAAAATACAAGCAGCGCCTTTAATGGAACTGGTATTGACGTGGATTTCGTAGCTTGGGGGCCTTATGCTTCAAATGCAGCCGCTTGCGCAGGGATTTCTACCGCAAATGCTCCAGGTACTGGGATTGGTTGTAGCTTTTCGGCGGCATTTACTGAAAATTTTGGAATTAATAATGCAATAGCAGGGGAGATATATGTGATCATGATTACCAACTTTAATGGAAGAAAAGGATTTGTTAGAATTACTCAAACCGCAGGACCTGTTCCAACTATTTGTTGTCCATTTGGTAATTTCACTTATTCTAAAAATTACTATTGTCAAAACGAAGGAAATCCAAGTCCAAGTTTTGTAAGTCTTGCTACAGCCGGAACCTTTTCAGCTGTACCTGCGACTGGTCTTTCGATAAATCCTGTTACAGGGTTAATTAATCTTGCTGCAAGTACACCGGGTTCATATATTGTATATAATACGATTGCTTCCGCTGGAACTTGTCCTGGGGATGTTGATTCTTGGGCAATTACTATTACTGTTCCTCCTTCCAATGTTGCAATTAATTATAGTGCGCCTTCATATTGTAAAACGGATACTACAGTTCAAAATGTTACTCAAACAGGAACACCTGGTGGAGTTTATACCGTAGCACCAGCAGTAGGATTATCATTAAATACAACAACCGGAACTTTTACACCTAGTACAAGTACTGTAGGTACTTATGTAGTAAGTTATAACTTGCCTCAAGCATTAGGATGTCCAGGAGCTGTAAGTACTACGACTGTTAATATAGTTTTACCAGTTCCTACTTTTAACCCAGCACCTCCAATTTGTGCAGGAGGAACTTCAGCACCACTTCCTACAACTTCTTTAGAAGGAATAACCGGTACCTGGTCGCCAGCTATCAATAATGCAGTTACAACTACTTATACATTTACACCTAATCCAGGTCAATGTGCAACTACTACAACTATGACAATTCAAGTTGGAACGGTAGCACCAGTATTCACGCAAGTGGCACCAATTTGTACTGGCGCAACTTTAGCAGCTTTACCTACAACTTCTACTAACGGTGTGGTTGGAACATGGTCGCCAGCATTAAATAATACTGCAACAACTACCTATACTTTTACACCGACTGCAGGGTTTTGTGCAAGTATTGCAACGATGACTATTACAATAAATCCATTGAGTGTTATTCCAGCATTTTTAGATATAGCACCAATTTGTAATGGAGCAACGCTAGCGGCTTTACCTACAACTTCTCAAAATGGAGTTACTGGAACTTGGTCACCATCATTAAATAATCTTGCAACAACAACGTATACATTTACACCGGCTCCGGGGCAGTGTGCGCTTACCGCAACTAAATCTATTATTGTTAATCCTGTTTTAGGAGTAACTGTAAATAGCCCAGTAGTTTG
>CANKZE010000002.1 GCA_947488545.1 Bacteroidota bacterium | reverse complement strand
CATAAATCGCCCTACCTTTTTGGAATAGGTATCCAACGGTTCCATTCCCCACCAAACGCCCCAATAATGAGAATCGCCTTGAGTCAAACTTTCTTTTTTCCCCCAGCCAATAGAAGGGGAGGACGGCCAATAGCGGTTGTTTTCTTTGGATACAATAGAATCTAAAACCGAGGGAATTTCTTTTTCAAACAACCGTTGGTAATTGTTCCAAATGGTCGTTGAATCGCTTTTTGAATAACGATATTGTTTTTGCCAACCCCAGTTTTTCCAACCTTCATCAACTTCATTATTTCCACACCAAAGAGCAATACAAGGATGATTTTGCAAACGAACTACTTGGTCACGAACTTCCTGTTTTACATTGGAAACAAAGGCTTCATCTCCTGGAAATAATGCGCAAGCAAACATAAAATCTTGCCAAACTAAAATTCCTTTTTGATCGCATAATGCATAAAATGAATCATTTTCATAAACCCCACCACCCCAAACACGAATCATATTCATGTTGGATTTCACAGCGGTTTCAATTATGTTTTCATAATTTTTGTAGGTCATTTTTGGCATAAAAGATTCTGGTGGGATGTAATTTGCCCCTTTCGTGAATACCTTTCTGCCATTGACTTTAAAATAAAAACTCTTACCAATGGAATCTTTTTCTTGAACTAACTCGATTGTTCGAAGTCCAATTTGTAATTTTTTATTATCTAATAATTCTCCTTTTTTTCTAATTCGAATAGAGAAATTGTATAAATTTTGTTTCCCTAATCCGTTGGGCCACCATTTTTTTGGATTATTAATTTTGTAGGGTATTTCGACTAATTGAATCCCTTTTTTTAGAGAAACATTTTTCGTTTTATTATTAATTTCTATCGAATAAATCCCTGGTTTCTGACAATTTACGGTTGTTTTAATTTTCAATTGTGCAATAGTATCGTTTAATTTCTCTTGAGAATAAGAAACCGATTCCAATTGGGCCGATTTCCAAAACCGAATAGCAACATTCTTCCAAATCCCTGCTGTTACAAAACGAGGTCCCCAATCCCAACCAAATTGATAAGGCGCTTTTCGAACATATACTTTTTCATCACCTGGTAAAACAAAAGGGGAGAGGGCAGCTGTTTTTTTAGCTTTTTGTGAAGACGATTCAAATTCAACCCGTAGTGTGTTTTTTCCTAGATGAATGAATTTATTTATAGGTATGCGCCAAGTTCGAAACATATTATTGGCTTCCAAAACTAGGGAATCGTTTAGATAAACCTTAGCATCGGTATCCAAACCGTAAAAAACAAGTTCTTTATTTTGAGCAGTTAACTCTTTTTTTGAAATACTAAATTTGGTTTCATAAACCCAATACTGTTCTTCAATCCATTGCAATTGTTTTTCATTATTGCTATAAAAAGGATCTTCAATTTGGTGATTCAAAAACAAATCGGTGTGAATAGTTCCTGGAACATGGGCTTTACTCCAAACATTATCCGAAAATTTCTGGACCCTCCAATTCTCTTTTGAAAGGGAACGCTCCCAATTTTGGGACCACCCAAAAACTGAATAAAATAGTACTATTAAATACAGTTTTTTATTCATTTGTAAGACAATCTTTAAGAGCATTAATTTCAGTTAGATTGGCAATTTGTGACGCATCAGTAATTGCTGAAGTATGATAATAGTTTGCCTTAGTAATCGATTTTATTAAGGTTGCATTTGCAGTTCGTAAACTTCCACCTGGCATAATTTCTATTTGATTTCCAAATTGAATTATCGCCTTTTTAGCTGTTTCCATTCCCAACTCAATTTTGGATTCATGTCCAGAAGTCAATATTGTTTTAAATCCGATTGTAATGCAAGTATTGATCGCTTCAAAATAGTCATTTGTATAGTCAATGGCTCTATGAAAACTACAAGGAAATGGCTTTGCGAGGGCAACCAATTCTGAATTTCTTTCGAAATCTATGTGGTTATTTTGATTTAGAATTCCGAAAACAAAACCATCGATATCCGTATTTTTCAATTCTAAAATGGATTGCTTCATTTGGTTGAATTCCTCTTCAGAATAGTTAAAATCACCACCTCTTGGTCGAATCATTACAAGTAATTCTTTGGAAAATAAAAATCTTGCTTTTTGCGTATCTTCAAAACTTGGTGTAGTTCCGCCTGCTTCAAAATTATCGCAAAATTCAACGCGATCGGCTTTGCTTTGAGCAACAACAGCTACCGAGTCAAGGTTAAAACAAGCTACTTCCAATTTCATAGTTCTATTTTAAATAATAAGGTGCGTCAATTAATCTATTTCCTGTAGCATCATAAACCGCGTAATTGAACCCGCCTTGAATGCAATACGAACCAAATTCACCTGATTTATTTAAGGCAATAAAACCAACTTGTATATCAGTTAAATTCTTATTTCGTGCCTTCGTTAATTTAATTATTCTATGAACCGCTTCTTCGCACGCTTGTTGCGGAGATTTGCCTTGGCGCATTAATTCAACTACCAAATGAGAACCCGCAATTCGAATTACTTCTTCACCGTGGCCAGTTGCAGTTGCAGCACCTATTTCGTTATCTACATACAATCCAGCTCCAATAATTGGAGAATCGCCAACGCGTCCGTGCATTTTAAAAGCCATTCCACTTGTGGTACAAGCGCCAGATAAATTTCCATTGGCATCCAAAGCAATCATCCCAATAGTGTCGTGATTTTCAATATTTGCCTTAGGTACATATTCCGATTTTTTAAGCCAATCTTTCCATTCTTTTTCTGAATCGGCCACCAATAAATTTTCTTTTTTGAATCCTTGAGATAAAGCAAAATCCAAGGCTCCATCACCCACTAGCATTACGTGAGGCGTTTTTTCCATCACCGCTCTTGCTACTGAAATGGGGTGTTTGATGTGTTCCAAACAAGCAACAGAACCTATGTTTGATTGTTCATCCATAATGCAAGCATCTAAAGTAACCCGCCCGTCTCGATCTGGTCGTCCGCCATAGCCCACGCTTCGTTCTGTTGGATCGCCTTCAGGGATTTTTACTCCAGCTTCAACGGCATCCAAAGCTCGTCCGTTTTGTTTCAAAACTTCCCAAGCTGCAGCGTTGGCTTCTATTCCGAATCGCCATGTAGAAACCACAATTGGCTTGTTTATTTTGTTTGGAAAACGCAAATTACTCTCTGCTTTTACTCCTGTAAATGCCAATCCTACTCCTGCAACAGCAGCTGTTTTAATAAAGTCTCTTCTTGTTTTCATTATTCTACTTTTATTTCGTCAATAAATAACCAAGCCGGTTCTCCAGCTCCAGGATTTCCCTCCAATATTTTACCTTGATTGTATGCATTTACCTTAATGTATCGAATGGAAGTTGTTGGAATTTCAACTTTTACAACCCCTTTTGAACTTTCGATTTCTTTAACTGAAATAGTACTTTCAACAGAATAATCGATTCCGTTTTCTGAATAAGAAATGGCAATTTGTTTAGGATAATAAATCCAACTTGCGGGACTTGATAATACATCAATTGTTATTGATTGTACTTTTTTTACTGAACCTAAATCAATTGTTGCCAATATATCTTTACCTGAAAATCCTAGCCAATCTCTACCAAATTTTCCTCTATCGCCATACATTCCGTCTACTAAACTAAGCGCACCATTTGCTTTATAAGAATTGCTTGGTTCGTTTTTTAAAGTTACCGTTGCGGCTGTAGCCAAATGAATTTCAAATTTTTGTTCTAAAACAGCACTTTTTTGAACATTTGAATCAAAACTTGCCGCTTTTAATGTGGTGTTTTTTTCTATTATAATGGGTTGGCGATACAACAAAGAAGTATTGGTTGGATTGGAATTGTCTAGGGTGTAAAATATGGAAGAGGAAGTATTTGCGGCTGCTAATTCTACTTTAAGTAAATGGTTATCGGATGCTGAAATTTTTGCTTTTACTTCAAATAAAGCTTTGCTGTAATTCACTTTCATTTTGTCTAAAAGGGAAAAATGCAGTAGCAAACGGTTTTTAAAATCTATGTAATTTGATGAGGCATCTTTTCCCCAAAGTACTTCTGCTAATGCTGCCATTCTTGGCATTGCCATGTATTCTACTTTCGCAAAATCTTCCATGTATTCTGTCCAAACATTTCCTTGAGCGCCCAAAATATAGTTGCTTTCCTCTGTAGATAATTCAGTGGGAATTGGATTAAAATCATAAACCGTTTCTAAAGGAGTATATCCACCAATTGCCAAAGGTTCCGTTTTTTGTTCGCCTTGATAATGATCAAAATAACAATGTGAACCCGGACTCATAACTACGAAGTGCTTTGCTTTTGCAGCAGCAATACCCCCTTCGGTACCACGCCAACTCATAACCGCGGCATTTGGAGCGAGACCACCTTCAAGGATTTCATCCCATCCAATAATTTTCTTACCTTTTTTATTGATGTATTTTTCAATTTGAGTAATAAAATAGCTCTGTAATTCGTGTTCGTCTTTTAATTCTTTTTCTTTAATTAAAGTTTGACATTTTACACATTGATGCCACCTTGTTTTTGGACATTCGTCTCCGCCAATATGAATGTATTGAGAAGGAAAAAGGGGTATTACTTCATCTAGAACTGCTTTTAAAAAGTTCAATGTACTTTCGTTTGGACAAAAAACATCGTCAAGAACTCCCCATTTTGTTCCAACTTCAAATGGGCCGCTAGTACAAGAAAACTCTGGATAAGCGGCTAAAGCTGCCGTTGCATGTCCTGGCATTTCAATTTCGGGAACTACTGTGATGTGTTTTTCTTTGGCGTAAGCTACAATTTCTTTAATATCATCCTGGGTGTAAAATCCTCCGTAGGGCTTTCCGTCAAAGCGTTGCTCGTTGTAATGTCCAACCATCGATTCTTTTCTGAAAGCACCAATAGAGGTGAGTTTTGGGTATTTCTTAATTTCAATTCGCCACCCTTGATCATCGGTTAAATGCCAATGAAAAACATTCATTTTATACAATGCTAGGTAATCGATATATTTCTTGATGTCTGATTTAGGAAAAAAATGTCTTGCAACATCGAGATGCATTCCTCTCCATTTGAATTTGGGTTGGTCTTGAATTGTTAAAGCTGGAATTGGTGAATTGATACTAGAATAATGATCAATCAACTGATTTAATGTTTGAATTCCATAAAAAAGCCCTTCTGAATTGCTGGCTTCAATTTTAATATTAGTTGCATTAATATTGATTTTATATTCATCGATTTCCATTTTTTGTAATGGATTCAACGACAACTCAATGCAATTATTTGTTTTTTGGGAAATAGTATTTGTTGTTAACTCAAATCCGAGTTGTTTTTTAATTATTTCCTTTAGATATTGAACTTCTGGATTTCCTTTTGGGGCAATTAAAACGGTTTGTTTTGTTATTAAAAAGGATGGGGCTTTTTCTAATAAAACAAATTTTGGTTTTGGAATAACTGGGATTGAGGATTGTGCGAAAATTACACTACTCAATAAGAATAAAGATATATAGGCTATTTTTCTAAACATAGATTTTTTTTATACTATTTTTTATATCTTTTTTTTCTCTTGTGCTTCCATAACTTCTTTAAGTTTTTCCATTATAACATCTTGTTTGGCATTAAGCATTTCAATTTGCGTTTTCAAATAATCTACAGTTTTGTCATTATTTTCATCCACTTCATCCACTATGGTACTCATTTCATTTATGAAAATACTATTCACTAAAGATAAGCCCAATATGGTTCCTAAAAATACAATTAATACAAAATAAAGTTTAGCAAATGCAGTTGCGGCTTCTGATGAATGGGCTTGAATTTCGCCTACAACATCTGAGAAACCATCGCCTGAGAATATCTTGAAAATGGTATAAAAACTCTCAAATGCATTATTAAAATAGAGCGGCGCAATATTTTTAAATAAACTAACGGAAATCACCGAAATCACAGTTGTAAAAATTACAAACGCAAATAAGATGAATGTTACCCCTTTAAAAGCGCTCAGTATTTTGTTGGTTATCTTTTTTCCACCAGGAATATATTCTATAATACGTAAGGTTTTAAATATTCTAAGCGATCGCAACGCAATAAATCCAGTTAATATCTCAAATTCACTATCAAAAAGAATAAGGATACTTGGTAATGACAAAAGTACAGAAACAAAATCTAGTTTATTCCAATTACTTTTAAAATAGACTGAAAAACTTTTGTCTTTAAATAATATAGTATGCGTTATTTCAATCGCAAAAAATAGCGTTAAAAAGATATCTATTAAGTCAAAATAGAAATAATAAGGTTCAAAAAACTCAAACGAGTGAAAGTAAATCACTAATAAGTTAAATAGTATAAGAAAAAATATAAGTTTTTCGTTATGTAAAATATTCTTCATGTTAAATTAATATAATTGATATTGTATTATTAAAAGTGATTGAATTACTACTTAAACAAATATATATAAAACTAATAAAAATATATATATTTATAATTTTAAATATTAATTCAACCCAATGCACAATCTCAAAATTAATTTTCATGGCGAAAGTTGGACTTTAAAAAAGTTCGAATGCACTGCTGACGAATATGAGAAATGCATTGAAGTGGCCGCCAAAATGAATTTGACACTGAAAGCTGCTCTTTTGAATCCCTTTTTTTATTATAATTTAAAAATTCCAACAATTCCTTCTCTAGGGAATTTGCCTGGAAAAAAAATTACCGGTTTATTGAATACGCCTAAAAATCAAATTGAAATTATTTTGGACGGAAAGCGAATATCAAAATTTCATTTTAACGATTTAATTCTACTTTTCCCACTTTACGATGTGGAACGAATTGCCATTCAAGACGAATTAAATCCTGGAATTTATGTGGAACAAAAAGACATTGGATTCATCAAAAGCTATGAAATTAATATTCCCAATTTTAATCCTGAAGACATTCAATTTAAACTTTTAGAACTTAAAAACAAATACCTTCTTCATAATGTTTCCTATCAAGGTTTGCCATTTAAAGCTAAAAATAAAGAGACAATGATTAATTATCAAAATAGTTTTGAAGTATTATAATGATAAATTATTTTTTAAATTAGACATTATTTGTCGATTTTCAATAATATATTTGTCGAAATGAAATGGATAAGATGTAATGAAAAGAGTAATATTTTCAAATTAATTATTTATCAAATTTAGAAATTATGGACGAAATATTTTATAAAGATTTGCTTGAAAAAGCTATTGAAGCTTCAAATGTTAACCCTAATTATATTAATACCAAAGGGTTTTTTAAATGGAGGTATTTTTCAGTTGAGGAGTTAAACGAGAGAATAATTAAGCGCAATGAAAAAGTAGAAAACGGAACTTCTCATAGACAGAAAATAACACCTCTAAAAAAAAGAGGCAAGACCTCACATTCAAGATACGAAAGGACTTTTAGGTTTTCTGAAATAGATAATCCCAAAAGCAAACGTTCCGATACTTTTTTAATTAATGAATTGACAAAAAGTAATATTTTCTATGCTGTTCACGCCTGTTTTGTTGGGACTTTCAGGTACAGATTTAAATTAATGCCCGATAATACGGTTAAATTTAAGGGCAAAAAAATGATATTAATAAGATGATGAAAATAGTATTCAATAAAAGTAGATTTATGAAAAAAATAATAATTGCAATTGCATTAATTTCCTTTTTTGGATGCACCAGTGATCAATTGGAACAACCAGTTTGCTTAAATGGAGATTGTTATGGAGATTTTTATATTGATACCTTAGGACATCCTGGAACCTATCAAGATGCACAAGGTGTGTGGCACATCAAACATGCAGGCTTAAATTATTTTACTGTAAAAGGTAATTTATCAGCTTTGGATCCTCATTATATCATTAATGGAGTTCCATTGGTTGTTACTGCCTATGATTCTAATTTTTTCTATTTACCAGGAAATGTGATTTGGACCTATCCCGTTTATTCATTTTTGGGACTTTGGACGAGCAATCAAATGAATACTCCAATTCCAATTGGTACTCAAACGTATACTTTCCCGCAATTGGTAACGCAAACAAGTATTATGAATTTAGCGGGATATGAAATTCAGCGCAATCCTAATGTGAACGTAAATCATCCTGCCTATCCAACGTATTTTGCCACTTATTCTAGATATACCTACCGACCACAACAAAGTATGGTGTTTTTTACCGATTTTATTGGTAAGTCAGCAACAATATATATAGAGATTAGTTTTGGTGAAAATAAAGTGATCATTAATAAAGAGCTTAAAGTAGTTTTTGAAAATTAAAAACAGCTTTTATGTCAAAAAAACTCATTTTATTGGATCTTGACCATACTTTAATTTACGGTTCCTATGCCGAAACGGAAACAGCAAATAAGTTGTTTAAATTCAATAGTTATTTATCGGTTTTCGAACGCCCGTTAGCAAGAGAATTAGTTCTTCTTTGTCAGGAAAAAGGTGATATTATTATTTACACTACGGCATTAAAATCCTATGCTAAAAAAATCAGTAGGTCACTACAAATTAACCCGATTACAATACTTAGCAGAAAAGATTGCACTAAGAAAAATGACATTTTCAAAAAAAACATAAAGCCTGAATGGATTCTTAGTTATGATGAAATTATCGTGATAGATGACAGTCCAAATGTATGGGTAAATTGTCCAGATTTTATTAAATTCCTGGTTCCCACAGAATTTAGGGGAGACACTCGTGATTTAGAATTACAATCAATTATTGATGAGGTTGGGTTATTGTAAGTGGCTTATTACTTTAAATATATTAAAAACCAAATCGCTTTCCCGATACGCTCCCTCTAGCTATATAATACAATTCTGCTAGTTTATCATAATCAGTTTCTTTGCCATTATATTCTTTTAAATAGGGAAGTAGCTGAATATTCTTTCTGATTATGTATTCTTCAAAGTCAATATTTTCGGTATGGGGATTATATCCTTCTTTGAAATTCTCGATTTTTTCCCTAAGGATCGTTGGATTAAAAATAATTTGAAATTTCATACTTACAAATCCCGAAACACTTGAAAACAGCCCTAAACTAAATATTATTTCGTTGTTTTCTTCTGCAATTAATTCGGAACTAATATTCACAGGTGCATCTACAAGGAGGATGGATGATAATTTGGTGTAACTTTCAGATAGTGTCATGATTTTTGTTTAAATAATTAATTCATATTCATATTTTATTTTTCCTAAAGTCATTCCAATTAACTTTTCACCGTTACTAATATATTCATTAGTAACATATTTTTCTAAGTCAAGAATAATTTGCTTAATTTCTTGTATGGATTTTCCTTCTTGAATTAATTTATCACATTCAATATCTATATATTGAAATCTGAAATTACTTGTAATATATTTAATAGTTTTCATCAAATCAGGGCTATTTGATTTTGATAATATAATAGAATTTTTACCGCCATTTACTTTATTTTTTTCAATATTCCATTGAAAATTAATGTATGCAAATTTTGATGAGTAATTTTCAAACATAATTTTATTCATTTTTTTAACTTCATAGTCTGTTTCTAAAATTGTGTTTTTATTTTTTATTTCTTCTTCTTTTAGAATATTATAATTGTCAATAAAATGGATGTGTTTATTTAATCGTGAAGCAATACTTGTTGTTGAATTTTTAAAATCATTTTTTATTTTACCACCTGCTTGACCAACATAAATTGAAATAAAGATTGAATTTACCTCTTGAATTCCCCAGATATAGACTCCAAATTTATTTTCACATTCCTTGAAAATGTCTTTTTCTAGAAGTAAAGGAGATTTTTTAAATTTGAATTTTTGCATAATTAACATTTAAAGGTTTAACATTTTTTCATACCTATCAGAATCTTGAATATAAGAGTTGAAATTTTTTGGACACAAATTCCTTGATTCAAATTTATTTGGTTTTTTAAGTAATTGTTTTATTTGGGTTTTATTCAATAAATTAATTTTATACATATAGTTTATAATTTCTTGTAGATTAAATATTGGACCCTCTATAAAAAGATCATTCCACCAAATATTTTTTATTGAAAAGGTTCCATCTAAATTCAAATTAAATTCTACAACTTGATTGTTATTAATTAATAAACTTTTCAAATCATCAACTCTTATGGTTTCATTTGTGATTGATTTCCCTTCTTTTCCGTCAAAATACAATTCAATGCATTTTACCACTTTAAAATATTCAATAAGTTCAAAAAGATTGATTTCTAAAGGCGATAAATAAATAATAAAACGTTCGCTTGAAACGCCTAAATAAGATAATTTCATTATTTTTTTTACAATAATATAAAAAAATAATCCACTTGTCAAATATGGAAATGAGGAAGGGGAATTGTTATTTACGTTAACTAATTTTATTTTAATTGTTCATTATAATTTATTAATTTTATTGAAATAAAACACAATAATTATGGAATATAAAAGAATATGGTTGAAATATAGCACAGAGGCAAATACTGAATACTCTAGCGGAATGATTAGTGCTAGTTGCTATCCCGTCTGACAATGAAGATACAACTGCGGCAGATAAAGAAATTAAATCCTATTTAAATAACGGGTGGAGAATTGTAAGTACTTGCCCAGTTACAGCTAGTAAAAATTTTCTAACTGCAAAAGGGGACGATGTATATTTAACATTCACAAGTGGAATAGAAGTTTTTATGGTTAGGGATTAAATTTATTGTAATAAATTTTATTTGTTGTTGCTTATTAATTTCATTAATAGTATTTCATTATTGATTTTATCTAGGCAGTTACAGTATTTTATTCCTTCAAATTCAAATACGTTTATTACTTTGATAGAATCGTTTTCAAATCCAACAACTAGTTCGTTTGAATTGTATTTAAAAACAGGTTTAGAGAAAATAATATTGGAATCTGTTTCTGAAGATTCACATTTATAGCCGTAGCCTTTTTTATATTCTACTTCAATATCGAGAACTTCTTTAATTTGTTTTAAATCACGTTCCAAAGTTCGGTAGGAAATAATCATATTATAGTTTCTTAAAAAAGCCATTATTTCTTTTTTATTCCTGTAATCGATATTTATAAAACTAATTATTCGCTGTAATCGCGAAATACCTTCTGAAAATGCCATTTTTTTTATCAAAATTAGGAAACAATAGACGTATTTTGTCAATATTGACGATAATTTTGGAATAAAAAGTTATAAAATTAATTCAATGAAATTGTTATATTTGTTTTTATTACAATTATAATTCACTCTAATTCTTTAGTTTAAATCTAATTTACATGTCACTAAATAAAAAATTATTACCGTTTTTCTTATTTATCGTTACGATTTTTAATGTTAACGCTCAAATAGTTAAGTTTATTAAAAATCCACTAACCGCAAAATACAGAGTATTTATAACTAATCAACCTTCTCAGGCGACCCTTTTTGTATATAAAACAAAGAAATATGAAGAAGCTATTGGGGCTGGTCTATGGTATATTGTAGACAATCCGGTACTTTTTAAAAACGCAATGACTTTGTATGAAGTGAAACGTAAAGAAGAAGCCGATTTAATTGTGTATTACACCAATAAAAAGTCGGAGGCGGGGTATAAAAACGCTAAATAAATTTATTATTTTGCTTCTATTCCTGCTTATATGGTCATAAAGATTTATATCTACCTTAAAATTAATAAAATTTTGGTATTGCAGGGTAGGGAATAATCGCTTCACACAATACTCCTACATATTCATCTACAATAATTGAAAGTCCTAGAATCATTGCTACAGTTATTAAAGCAATTGGAATATTATTATTTCTAATTTCTACCCCTTCATTTACTTTGGTTAACTGAAATAATACAATTAATCCTGATGCAATTACTAATATCGTACAGAAAAGTCCAATAAGTACAAAAATAGAAATGTATCCAAATGAACTTAATAAAGATTCC
Source organism: Bacteroidota bacterium (assembly GCA_947488545.1). Lineage (GTDB taxonomy): Bacteria > Bacteroidota > Bacteroidia > Flavobacteriales > Flavobacteriaceae > Flavobacterium. Next base: position 71,962 of record CANKZE010000002.1, on the reverse strand, counting down.
GATGTAAATTGATTATCTGGGTTTAACAACCGAATTGCATTTATAGCAGGACTTATAATTGACGACAATATAAAAGATCCTGAAATTACAATACCAGTTTGAAAAATTGCAAATGCGGTATTTTCTACCTCGATTTTGTATATTTTTTTCATTGAAAATGAAATGATCTTAAATAATACAAATAAAGAACTTATACCTATTGTAAACGCTAATAAAAATTGAATAATGCTAATTGTTTTCATAATTTGAATTTGTTTAATAATTGTTTGAATATAATGCGATATCCCAATTGGACATATCTTTGTGTTGAGGAGCTATCATTCCTAGTCTAAATCCTTTGCTGGTAAGTTCAACAGGGTAATGTTTTACTCCGTTAATACTTTTGTAGACGCCATTTCCTATTGGTAAACCAATGCCCAAAACGCTGTGTCCATAGGTTTCACTTATCCAAACAGAGGCTGCAATATTTAATTTTTTTAGAATGGAATAGGCTAATAAACTTCTGGTATCGCAATCCCCTTTTAAATTATGTAGAAACTCATAGGGAGATTGAATTCCGCCCGGAATATTGGCTAAACAAGGTTTCTGTTCGTTATGATAAGTAACCACGAAAGAATCTCCTGGTTCCGATTCCATTATTTGTTGACAAGAATTTTGATGCACCAAAACATAAGGTATTTCTTGAATAAAGGTGGTTACCATTTCCGCCGTTTGAAGCTGATTTAATTTTTTTGATTCTGCTTTATTGGCTAATAATCTTACAATTGAATCTATTTTTGTTTCATCTAATAATTCTAATTTATTAAATAATTTTCTGTAATACGATATCGGATCTTTTGCTGTTTTTAGAAACGTAATATCTGCAGCAACATGCTCTTTTTGAGATTCAAAAAATGATTGTACCGAAGTGTTGTATTGTAGTTCGTATTTATTGGTAATAAAGTCAAACCAACTGATGTCTTTTGAAATTTCATAATCTATATCTTCTTCTGAAGCACCTTCTTTCTTAACTGGTTTTGGTGGATTGATTTTTACGGAACCGTCTTTTTTATCTACCGTTGGATCAATAAAAGAATCCCTATTTATAAATATTGTACCAATAAAAATTAAAAATGCTCCAATAAAAAGTAAATTAAATATGAATTTTAAGTTGGTATTTGCAATAAACCTACTGATAAACCATCCAATAAAAGCAATTAAAGCAAAAATGAAATAGTTAGGGAAAAACAACCAAAAAAAGCCCAATAATAGTATCCATAAAAAAGTACCAAAAAGAATCCCTAACCATTTGCCTGAAAAACTTGGTAATGTTGGACCTGGGTTTTCGATTGGTTCTGTTATCGGTCCATTAATAGTTTCGCCAGTACCAGTTTCACCTTTGGCATTTTCAATTACTGTAGTAGTATTAATTTCATCTTTTAAAACAACATTTTCAGAACGATTCATCCCGTTGTTGTTTTCAATCTCAGTTGTGGTAGGTTTCTTTACTTCTGGAATTTTTATTTTAAAATAAATTGTCCCGTTTAATTCAACGAAATCTTTATTTATATAGGCATTTGAGTTTTCTTTAAGTTTGATATCCCTTAATACTACATCGTGTAAATTTTCATTGAAATAATTATCCTCATTAACCGGTATAAAAACATCTGGTCTTCTTCTTAATTTAGGAAGAAAAACACTTGCATATTCAATCCAAAAGAAATCTTTTTTAGTCTTTATTTCAAATAGTCTGGAGTGAATCGATTGCAAATAAAATGGCCATAAAATATATTTTTTTGGCCTAATTACATTGGAATAATAGTAATCACCTATTTTTTCTTTCTCAACATCATAAGCTTCAATTTCTTGAATGTTCTTAATTTGAATATAGGACCATTTAAAATCGTAGAAATTATGTTTTCCTATACTCAGAACGGAATTTTTTTTAGCAGAAAGCCCTGTAAAATCTCCTTTATAATATTTATAGTTCATACTAAATTAATTGGTTCCTTTTTTTACTCGTTTTTTCGTTTGCTCTACTTTCTCTGTTTCTGATAATTTCACTTCCACACGTCTATTCATAGCGCGTCCTTCTAGAGTTTCATTAGTAGTCTTTGGTTCTGATTCACCTTTACCTACCGCCTTGATTCTATTTGGTTCAATTCCTTTTTTAATTAGGTATTGTCGAACACTTTCTGCTCTATTTTGAGATAAAATTTGATTTGCTTTGTTATCTCCTGAGCCATCGGTGTGACCAATAATTTCAGCTTTTACTTGCTTGTTTTCATTTAAATGTTTCGCTAATTTATCTAAATCTTCTTTTGATGAATCAAGTAGTTTTGCTTTATTCTTTTCAAATTGAACATTAGGTAAACTCACCACACTAGTTTTGGTTCGAGTTGTTTTATCCTCGTATACTATAGTGTCGTTTTTAACTATTGTGTCAATTTTTGCCTTATTTACTTCTACATAAACAGTGTCGTGAATTACTTTAGTAGAATTTGAGTTTTGAGAATCATGGTTGCATTTTCCTAAAATTAAACACCATATAAACCAAAATAAAAACGCTAAAGCTAGTAGCAATGAAAGGCATCCGCAACCAAATTGAGAACAACCGCTGCTGGTACATCCTGAAGGCAACATCGGATTTAAACATCCTGCATTAGTAGTGCCATCATTAATTAATTTCTTATTAAAAAGCCTAGAACTTAATGAATTTATATAGTTTTTCAGCCAGTTATTGAAATTAAAAATACGTTTAAAAATACCACCAAAAAAGGTCGCAAAAGGCAAACATCCGGTTGGCTCTGTTTCAGTTCCTTGTTGATTTTCTATTCCTGGAACAACAATAAGTTCAACCAATCCGGTTGGTGATATTGTGTACTTGGTTTCTACATTTTGCTCATTAAATTCTCTGATAACTTTTACATAGGCCTCTCCGGAAATTTTTCCATGTTGTTTATCAAAATTGGTAGACAAAAAGGGTTCGTTAGCTATTTTGTTTTTGTTTTCTAAAAGAACCTTATTAAAATCTCCTATATTATTTTCTGAAGCATCGAAACTGTCACTTTTTAATAATAATATAATTTCTTCAGCAACATATCGACCTGGTTTAATTTTTTTAGATTTGAAAAAACACTCAACAGCAAATAAATCATCTCTTTGATGAATACTGGCTACGTTTTCATCTACAGTAGGAATTGCCTCGACAATTTCTGCATTGTGCAGTTTAAATCGCGGCTCTAATTTTATTCTAGAATTTTTTTTCGAATAGCCAAGGGGACTCTTTTTTATATCAGAAAACTGACATTCTAAGATTCCTTTATAGATGGTTATTTCTTTTCTAATTAATTTTTCAGACATAATGATTTATAAATTCTATTGTTGTCATTTTTTTGACTGGTATTTTGAAATCCTTTTCTATAGAATTGAATGGCGGATTGGTAAATTTTGAAATTGCCTTGATGTTTTCATAGTTTTCTAATAACAAATTGTATTCAGCGGTTTTAGAATATTTTTTAGCCAATTCAACTTTTATTAATTTTTCGACCTCTTTATAATTTTCCAAAGCAAGATCACTATACTGTTTATTTGCTAAAGTGTAGTATTTATAGATGCTATTATTAACCAATTGATATTTTTGAAAATGACATAGAAAAAGAAGCAATCCTAAAAATAGCAGTGTGATTTTTAATATCATTTCATTTGCTATTTTGGCATAGGAAAGTATTATGAAATTTCGATTAGCTATTTTACTTTCATAATCAGCAATGTTCTGATCTCTTTCAGCTTCCCATGTATTTACTCGTTCTTGTCTCGATATTATTTCGTTTTTTAGTTCTGAAATGTACATTGCATTTGGATGCAAACGAACTTTTTCTTCTAATAATTGAATTTTTGAATCTTCTTTTTCACAATTAGATTTGAACTTAATTTGTTCCGAAACTTTGAACTCTTCAATCAATTCAACTCTTCTATTTTCATTAACTTTTGTAATTAAATTATTGGATAATTTACATGCAAATGGAAAGGCAATAAATAACAATAAGATTACATTAATAACACTTCTAACTATCATTCCAATTGAAAAAAAGGAAACCAATTTCAATAATTTATCCTTAAATGAAGTTGTAATTTGTTTTGCAACTAATGGATTATTTGCCTGCACAGTAGGGTTTTCTGGTAATGTAGCCGTTGTTTCTACTACTGGTTTTTGAATTTCAGGTTGGTGATAAATTGGTTTTTGAATCGTAAACACTGAAAAACGGAAGATATTAATTACAATTAAAGCGAATATTAATCCTAAAACTATTGCAATTAGCACATCGTTTAATAATAATATAAAAAACTCATATAACCCAATAAATGTAACAATAGAAAGCAAGGCAATTGTAAAAGACAGAGAATTGAATTTCTGTTTTTCATTGCTATCTATAGAATTCCAAATGGATTCCTCAATGCCAAAAAAAGCATGAGTTATATAAGTTAATATACTATTTATCATTAAAAAGGATAATTATTATTATTATTATTATTTATTCTTAACCAATAAATTTGTCAGGATTTTCTTTAATATCTTTCAACATTTTATCTTTTGCCTTTTCAACGGCAAGAGAGTTCACTTCAATTTGACTCTTTATTTTGTCTTCAACTTGGTGTTTGGCTATTTCAGCATCGGCATAACGATAGGTTTCCATATGAATCAGTCCATTTCTACCTTCGTATAATTTATCTTCTTTAAACACTCCGTTTTCTGTTTGAATTTTATGATTGAAATTCTCAACCATATAATCGTAAGGCCCTTTGGTCATCATCATTTTGAAGAAAATAGGTCCCATTTCGATTGATAATAAGATTAAAGTGATGCACCACCCAATCCAAAATCCAATTTCATGACTAATATCCAGTCTTGCCAAAATTCCATCTAATTTTTTAGCCTTTTCTATATTAGTTACATTTCTTTCAAAATCTTGATCTTGTAGTTTTTTTGTTCTATTTGATTTTAAAGTCTTTAACTCAAATGCATTTTTTTTGTCAAATTCAACAATTTTATTTTCTGAATCCTTAGATAATTCTAATAATTGTTTTGCTCTTGGTCCAAAACCTTGTTGTCCAGAACGGCCTTGCATTTGATCGATATATTCTTTCTCTGCATTTTTTTGTCTGTCAACTAAAATATTTCTATCAGCTTCAATTTTATTGATGTCATTATCTAATAATGCAATTTCTTCCTTATATTTTGCAACAGTTAATTTATCATACTCCCGTAATTTTTCTTGTTGTTTTATTCCTAATTCAACGTCTATTTCTGATTTTAACATTTTAATTTCTAAGGGTTTTGAAATTGAAAATCCTAATATCAATGCAATAATTATTCTTGGTATAGCTTGTATGATTTCTTTCCATGTAATAGAGTCTGTTCCGTCTCCTTTCCCAGTACTTGAAACAATAAATCGATCTAAATTAAAAATTAAGATTCCCCAAATAATACCAAAAATTAAACTTAATATCCAAAAATTTTCTTCAAAAGCACTTAATTTTTCATTTGGCATCCCGCCTAAAGTTTTTGGAGCGAACATGGTATCAAAAGCTACATAACCCGCACATGCAGCCAAGAAGCCAGTAAAAAAGACAATAGCGCCAATTCCGGCATATTTTACTCGATCTTGCTTAGGTGATTTTATTAAAAAGTACTCATCTGCTCCTGCACACCACCATAACTTTCGGGTGATCCATTTTGGGTTTTGATGTTCGTTCATGTAGGTATTAGTATCCATTATGTTGTTGTTTGTATCCATAATTATTATATTAATGTTGATTAGTTTTTCGTAATTATTAATTTAGTTAAAGACTCATTGATGTTGATAATTGGCTGTTTTGTTTTTAAATCTAAATTTAAATTTTTTAATGAAATTGGATTTGGCGATATTTTAATTATTGGGTTTCCAGGATTTATTTTAGTCAATTCTTTAGAAATAACAGGATATTGAATAGTGTTTTGTATGGTTGTTTCTTCCTCTTTTAAATCAATTTTTCTTACTACAAGTTGTTTTCGGAATACTTTAAATCCAAATCCTATTCCTATAAAAACAATTGTTGGATAGTGAAAATTTGCGATAGTGTTTACAGTTCCTTCATTCCCCATAATTTTGAATCTATTATCCAAAATACAATCAGGAATAAAATTGGCTTGATATTTATAGGAAGAACCAGGATAATCAAAATTTGTAGCTACTAATTTGCTGTTCTTAAATCCTGGGAAATTCTTATTGATTAAAAAATTATAAAACCTATAAAATGGCGCTATGTAGTAAATACTTGAAAATGCTTTATGAAACCATACTCTAGTATGTAGTTTTTTATAGTTTACAATTGTAAATAAGGCATCAGAAATTTTGAATTCAATTTTTAGATCCTGACCATGAATTAAATATTCATAGCTAGTGGAGTTATTATATTGAAATTTTGCTTGCATAAATTTATTAAAATTATTTAAATAAAAATATCATTAAAAATGTATTAAAATTAATCAAAAATTATATTTTTATTAACAAAATTAGTTTTTGTAATTAAAAATATAAAAAATTTGAAAATTCTATCTACCAATTAAAATCTAAGCTTTCTTGCTTTATTTGATTTTAGTTATTGCTAAGTAAAATAATTCTGCTAATTTATCATAATTTATAGTATAAATTAATTTTAATTCTTAATATTGTTTCGTTATTGCAAAAAATTTTGAAATACTAATAATTAATTAATAATATTTTTTTATTCTTTTTTCTTCAAATTTAAATTTTACAAACTAAAAGACATCGTTAATAGTTGCAAGTGAATTAATTATTAGTTTTAACTGTTATTCTTAATTAGTAAAAATTATTGATTATTATTTGTTTGATTATTGATGGGAGGACTTTTGTTAAATTTACTAGCTAATATATTAATGATTTAATTTTTAATTTAGAATTATCAACAAATAATAATTGTGTTTTAACAAGTTTTTTATTTTAAATGAATTTATTATCATTGTACAAATTTTTTTATATTTAAAACAGCTATAAATTAGTTTTACAAGTTTGTGTATTTTATGCTAGTTAAATTTCAAGAAATATTGAGTGTTAAAAATAATTATTTCAAGCAGGCCATGTTAATTTATGATGAAGCATTTCCTTCAAATGAAAAACATCCAATTGATTTAATACAAAATAGGATAATAAATGGACATTCTAAGTTATTCGTTGGAATTATTGATGGTGAAGTTGTTTGTATGTCATTAATTTGGAATTTTAATGATTTAGAATTTGTTTTGTTAGATTATATGGCCGTGTCAAGTAATTATAGAAACAATAATCTTGGCTCACAATTATTTCAATTTCTTTCTAATAGGGTAAGAAAATTAAATAAATACATGATCATTGAGGTTGAAAATTATTTATTTGGATCAAACACATTAGAACGAAAGAGAAGAATTAATTTCTATTTTAAAAATGGAGCTTACATTTTAGAAGATTTTAATTATTTACTTCCTTCATTAGATGGAACATATCCAACTGAAATGATTCTGATGGTATCGCCAAAATACAAAGAAGATATATTAAAAGGAGAGCAAATTAAAGAGCTTGTTATTCGGCTATATGTTGATTTATATGAAAAGAATACAAGTGATAAATTATTAAATACAATTATAAATAGAACCCCAAATAAAATAAAACTTAATAATAAACTATTATGACAACAATTGAATTTTGGAACTTAGTAGTAAGTTCTACAGCAACCATTTTAGCTGCAATAGCAATTTTGCTTTATATAATTATTTGGTATAAAGACAAATCAAATAATTCATACGAAATATTTGACGCTACTTATTTGGATATTTTGAAAACAGGAATGGAAAATCCCTCGTTTAGAAATCCTGAACTAACTAACAATTATTTGATTGCTTTTTCTGGTGATGAAAAAATAAAGTATGAAATTTATGCTTTTATAAGTTGGAATTTCTGTGAAACTATTTTCGATAAAAAAGATAATGATCTGATGAAAACATGGTCTGTTGTATTGGAGGTGGAAAATGGATTGCATAGAAAATGGTTTGATAACCCTGAAAATCAAATTAAGTTTAAAAAATCATTTAAAAATTACGTATCCGAAATTTTATAATCATTAAATAATTTGAACAATAATATTAATTTATATTAATATAAAATCTAAATTATTTAGAATAATACAACAATGAATAATACCTTAAGAAATAAATTAAATTTGTTACCTTTTGTAAAAATTGATAACAAGGACGTAAAGAAAAAACTTCAAAACAGACCATTAACTAAAATTATTGTTGATATCCTTGATGGAGATTTATGGTCTTCTAAAGTTAGTTTTTGGGGGAATTCAATCTTAGTTTTCTTAATAAGTATAAGTGCATTAGAAGTGGTTTTTAGTTCTGATGATTCATTAAGTTATTATTCTGATTATTTCAATTTGATTTATTACACTTCAAGTGTTTTATTTTTACTTGAAATTATTTGTCGTTTGTCATTTGCCAATTTAATAAATCCAAATCATCATGGTATAAAAGGAATATTAATATATCTTTTTTCTTTTTATGGCCTAGTCGACATTTTGTCAATAATTCCATTTTGTACAGCTCTTTTCGGAATTAATATGTTTCATTTTCTAGGAATTATTAGAATTTTTAGAGTTTGGAGAATTGTTCGTTATATACCTGCATTTTCAAGTATAAGCAGCGCTTTTAAAAGTAAAAGCGATGAAATTTTAGTTACATTATTGGGTGTTCTCTTATTGTCAATAACTTTATCTGCATTTATTTTTTATGCAGAATTAGGTATGGGTTCCAATGATTTTAGAAGTATAATGGATGTTTTCGTTTGGTCATTAGGAAAGTATACAGGTGATTATGGGTCAATTGCAGAGGCAACCCCTGTAACATTAATTGGGAAATTTTTGGCTACTCTTAACGGTTTTTTGGGTTTAGCTTTATTTGCTGTTCCTGCCGGACTTTTAGGCTCGGCTTTTATTGAAGAATTAAGTGAACAAAAACATAAAAAAAATATTAATAACAGATTAATTGAAGTTAACTATTATTTTGATAGTGGATATAAAAATAGACTACTATTAAATAAAAGAAAATCAAATTTCAGATATTTATCATTTGAAGCTTTACAATCAAGATTGATTTTTTCAGATGATCAAATACTTGAATGTGTTAAAGAAGCCGATAACCTTCGTTTTCGAGCAATGAAATCGAATGAAAAGTTAAAATTTTCTGATATAAAAATAATTGAAAGGTATCCTAAAAACACAAGTTATGGTTGTAAATTGATTAATCCTAAATCAAATGTTTACATTGTAAATCCATTGGGTGCAATCGAAAGATGTATAAGTCACTTTTCTCATACGATTGTTGATATTTTAGGATACAATTACATTTCGAGAGAAATAAGATTAGTAGATTCAGATCATGAAGAAATTGGCGGAAATAAGTCAAAATACTATTCTGATGTAGATATTAGTATTTCAAATAAAGTACCAGCCTCATTTGTTGATTTTATGTCGGATTTAGATATAATTAAAAAAGATGACATTGTAATTATTCTAAGTTCAGGAGCTAGTAATCGAGGTCAATATATATTTGAATATGGAAATTATAAAGGGGTTGAAGAAGTAATTGATGGAGTTTCTACGATAGATACTATTGAAATTCTAAAGTCATTAAAAAGTGGCTTTGAAAATAATTTGAAAGAAATAGATTCATCTAATTATTTTGATAACTATGCTATCGAAAATCATTCTATTGGGAATCATGATGCAGATTGGTTAGGAAAAGCAATAAGACAAAAAACGGATGCAAACGTGATTACAATTTATATTAATATTGATATTTTAACAGGAGAAGACAAGTTGTATTTTTCTAATTTAAATGTAGTTTTAAATAGTTTTGAAAACACCTTTGGTAATCATAATATTAATTAAGGAAACAGACTCAATTTAAACGCTATAATCCCTCTTATGAAAAACAAATTTTTATCGATATTATTAATTTTCACAATTTATTTTTCACCTACTAATTTACATGCTCAAGTATTGAATATTGATAGAGAAGGTTCTGAAAATGAGAGCAATAAAAAATGGATGTATTCAACTAATTTATCATTAAGTTCAGATAAAAACAAACTAAATTTGTTAGATATTTCTTCGAATATTGAAATTGAAAATTTATTAAAAAACAATTATATGTTTATTGGATTGTTAAATTATAATTTAACAATGAATGGTAATGAAATAATTCAGAATGAGGGATATGCTCAAATTAGATTTCGTGATAACGATAAAAGGAAAATCAGTAATGAAACCTACTTACAGTACCAGTGGAATGGAACTTTAGGAATGGAATATAGAAAACTATTGGGATCAAATATTAGAATTAAAATTTTCGAAAAAAAAGATCTTGATTTATATACCGGAACAGGTGTTTTTTACGAAATGGAGCAATGGAATTATAGTGGTGTAAAAGACATCGATAGTAGTTTATTTCCAAATTTTATTGGCAGAAATATTTTCCGACTAAATCATTATTGGAAGGGTGCCTACAAGATTAATGACAATATAGATATTTCAGGCGTTTCTTATTTTCAGCTACCAATTAATTCCAATTTTACGAATTTAAGATGCTTTTTTGATTTGAATACAAATGTAAAGATGACCAAAAATTCAAGCTTTGTGATACATTATGATGGCACTTATGATAATTATAGAGTTGTGCCTATATCTAAATTTTATTATTCATTGTATTTTGGAATACAATTAAAGTGGTAATAATTATTTTTATTTATTAAGATTTTTAATTCTTTTATTATTTAAATTATATTCAATACATAAAATTTGTATAATTTATTTGTCCTTATTTAATTTTATCCCCACATTATTTATTGAACTATATTTTGTATTTTAGTACGCTACAATATTAAAATTAGATTTAATCCAATTATATTTTTTATTATGAACGAAATTATTTGTCCTAAGTGTAACAAAGCATTTAAAGTTGATGAAGCCGGATATGCTGATATTTTAAAACAAGTTCGCGACCATCAGTTTGAAGAAGAATTGGAAAAACGATTAAAGCTAGCTGAAATTGAAAAAGAAAATGCTGTTAAATTAGCTGAAGCCAATCTTAAAAATGTACTTCAGGATAATTTAACTAAAAAAGATATGGAGCTTACTGAAAAGATAGCTGCAAAAGTGGCAGAAATTGCTGATATTAAATCAAAATTGGAAAATGCAGAACTTCAAAAACAACTTTCTGTAAATGAAGCAGTTCAAAAAATTGAAAAAGAACGCGATGATTTAACCAATCAATTGAAAATTAAAGACACCGAAACACAATTATTGGAGAAATCCTTAATGGAACGTTTTTCAAACGATTTAAAAACGATGGAAGACATCATCAAAATGAAAGATGAAGAAATCGCTTTTAGAAAAGACATGAAAGTGAAGCTTTCAAATAAAATGCTTGGTGAAACCCTAGAACAGCATTGTGAAACAGAATTTAACAGGTTAAGAGCCTCCGCTTTTAAAAATGCTTATTTTGAAAAAGACAACGATTCTTCATCGGGTAGTAAAGGTGATTTTATTTATAGAGATTATGATGATGATAAAATCGAATTTATTTCCATCATGTTTGAAATGAAAAATGAAGGTGATGAAACTGCTACTAAAAAGAAAAATGAAGATTTTTTAGCCGAATTAAACAAAGATAGAGATGAAAAAAAATGTGAATATGCCGTTTTAGTTTCTATGTTAGAATCTGAAAATGAATTGTACAACACCGGTATTGTTGACATGTCACATCGATTCCCAAAAATGTATGTAATTCGTCCACAGTTTTTTATTCCAATAATAACATTACTTCGAAATGCGGCCCTAAATTCACTTCAATTTAAAGCCGAACTGGCATTGGTGAAAAGTCAAAATGTTGACATCACTAATTTTGAAGAAAAAATGAATAATTTTAAAGATGCATTTTCTAAAAATTATGAATTAGCAACTCGAAGATTTTCCGAGGCAATTTCAGGCATTGACAAAACAATTAAAGAATTAGAGAAAACAAAAGCAGCATTATTGTCTTCTGAGAACAACCTTCGATTGGCTAATAATAAAGCCAATGAGTTGAGCATCAAAAAATTAACACAGGATAATCCAACGATGAAATCTAGGTTTGATGATCTTTCAAAAGATTAAATAATCACACAATTTTCATCTTTGCAAATTACTTTTAATTCATCGATAGAATGCTCGATTAAATTCGATTTTAACATCGCTCTTTTTCGTTTGGATAATTTTTTTAGTTCCATGCCTTCGCAAAATCTACGAAGCTGTTCCTCATTTTCTATAATTAAACCAGGGACTTTTGTAAGATTTCCAGAATCATCTTTTGCCGCCATAGTAAAATAGCAAGAATTGGTATGGTTTATTTTTCCTGAAATAGGATTCATAGATTCCACCCGAATTCCAATAATTAATGAAGTGTTCCCCACGTAATTTACCGATGCTTTTAGCGAAACCAATTCACCAACTTCAACAGGATTTAGAAATTCAACACCATCAACTGCTACGGTAACACAATAGGTAGAACAATGTTTAGTAGCAGTAACATAGGCAACTTTATCCATTAATGAAAGTAGAATTCCACCATGAACTTTCCCCCCAAAATTAGCATAAGAAGGAATCATTAACTCGGTGATAGTAGTTTCGGAATCTATTATTTTTTTATTTTCCATAATTATATAAATGTTGGTATTTGTGGATAAGGGATAAGTGTTTCACATAAAATTCCCACATATTCGTCAACAATAATTGAAAGCCCCACAATGATTGCAGCCGTGATTATTGCAACCGCAATATTGTTGTTTTTTATTTCCTCACCTTCGTTGATATCGGTTAGTTTAAATAAAACGAATAAACCGGATGAAATTACTAAAATTGCACAGAAAAAACCAATAAATACAAACATGGTGATGTAACCGTAGGTATTCAATAGCGATTCTAAAGTATAGGTGTTGTCTTGATTTAGAAAGCGGGTTGCATTTAAGGCAGGGCTAATAATTGAAGATAAAATAAATGATCCTGAAATAATAATTCCTACTTGGAAAATGGCAAAAGCGGTATTGTTTTTTTCTATTTTATAAATTTTCATCATAAAATATCGAATAATTCGGTACAATACAAATAAAGAACTGATACCTATTCCAAAGGCCAATAAAAATTGAATAATACTAATTGTTTTCATAGTTAAAAAATTAAAAATTATTTGAATATAAGGCAATATCCCAATTTGAAATATCGCGTTGATGAGGTGAAATCATTCCCAATCTAAATCCTTTATTGGTAAGTTCTACACCGTAATGGTTTAAACCTTCTATTGTTTTATAAATTCCATTTCCAACAGGTAAGCCAACTCCTAAAACACAGTGTCCATAAGCTTTGCTGACCCAAATTGAAGATGATATATTTAATTTACTTAGAATAGCAAAAGCCAATAAACTTCGAGTATCACAATCCCCTTTTAAATTGTGTAAAAACTCATAGGGCGACTGCACACCGCCAGGAATATTAGCCAAACATGGTTTTTTTTCATTGTGGTATTTTACTATATTGGAATCAGCAGATTCATATCCTAAAATTTGTTTACAAGTATTTTGATGTACTAGAACATAAGGAATTTCTTGAATAAAAGTAGTAACCATTTCAGCAGTTTGCAATTGATTTAGTTTTTTATTTTTTGATTCTATTACAAATAATGTTGCAATGGAATCAATTTTATTATTATCAAATTCAACTAAATTCAAATATAACTTATTGTAATATTCAATCGGATTTGGTGTAGTAACTCTAAAATTATATTCTACTTTTTTGTGGTTCTGCTTGGTTTCTAAAAAAGACAAAAAACGAGTATTGTATTTTACATCATAAATGTTGGCATAAAAATCATACCATTTAATATCTTTTTCAACAATGTAATCTGTTTTATTTTTTGCAGATACTTCAATTATTTCTTTCGGTTCAAATATTTTTACAATTCCTTTCTTTTTCTCAATTATTGGGTCAATTAATGAACCATTATTTGAAAAAATAGAAAATAAAATAAACAACAATGCTGAGGCAAATAAACTATTAAAGAGAGTTTTGAGCTTGTTTTTTTCGAAGAATCTTGTAATTATCCAACCAAGAAATACAAAACAAATGAAATAGAAAAATTCATTGAAAAACACATGAAAGAACCCTAATAAAATTAGCCAGAAAAATAATCCAATAAAAAGTAAAAATACTCTCACAAATAGTAGGGTAAAATTAATAATAAAGCAGTTGGATTTTATAATCGATTGCTTAACTTCTTAATTCGTTTGTAATAATAATTATTTAGATAAAAATACTAAAAAATATAGTAGGTTACTTTTTTTTAAGTTGAATTTAATAAATCAAGGTTAAACAAAGTACAATTATTTAACCTATGAATTATATAAGTTAAGATAATAGTTATGTAATAAGTTCTTTTCTAATATTATACAATTTTGACTATTGCTTAATTAATTGCCAAATGAAAAATATAATATTCAAAAAAGTTCTTATTGCTTTGGATTATAATCCAACAGCTCAAAAAGTAGCAGAAGTGGGTTATTCTATTGCAAATGCTTTGGGTGCCGACTGTTTGTTGGTTCATATTTTATCAACTCCAATAATTTACACTTCCGTAAATTATGATCCAATTATGGGTTTTTCAGGTTTTGAAGCACTAGAAAATTATCAATTGAACGCTGAGTTACTTTCTAAATCTGCTAATAAATATCTGGATAAGGTTAAAAAACATTTGGGTGATTCCAATGTTGAAACAATTGTTAAAGATGGAGAGTTTGACGATCAAATTATGGAAACATCATTTATTATAATGCCGATTTAATAGTTATGGGAACTCATAGCCATTGGATTTAATAATTGAAATCACCTCAAAATTTCAATCTATTTTATAAGCATTCCAAACCCATAATCTTGTTGTTTTAGTCAGTGAATTAAATCACTCTTAATAAATAAAACACTTCTCAACATATTAAAAAAATACTCTGTATATTAAAAATTGACATTAATTATTTTATGTTTTTCAATACGTTTAATAATCAAATAGATACGTTAAATAATTCGCTAGAAAATCTCGCTTTTTTTTTATATTTTTGTTAACATTTTTATGACTTTAATATTAAATTACAATAATTCACGTTGATTATTATTGTAGTTGATATTTTGTTAAATTAAAATTCGGCAATTAGCTGTTAACAATATTATTTATGAGAAATAGTTTCAAAATTTTATTCTTTTATTTTTTATTATTTGTAAATGTTATTTCTGCGAGTAGTAAAAACGATATTATTTCAATTAATTTTTCAGAAAATGTATATTCTGAAAAAAGTGTAGTTCCAATAATTAATGTCAATTCTAGTAATATAAATTCGTTTTCCACTTGTTTTGGAACTGCATCTCAGCAGCAAACATTTACAGTAAGTGGAAGTGGATTGAGTAATGATATCAGTATTTCTGTCCCTTCGGGTTATGAAATTTCTTTGAATGGTACTACATGGTCGAGTACATTATCGTTAGCAATTGATGGTTCTGGGAATGTTAGTTCAACAACTATTAGTATAAGAATTGGGGCAAATGCCAGTTCTGGTTCACACAATGGAGCCGTTACGATTTCATCTGGATCTGAAAATGGAAATTTTAATATTACAGGAAATGTTAATAGTTTACCAACAATTTTAGGTTCTTCCAATTTATGTGTAGGATCTACGATACAATTAACTGGAAGTGGAACTGCTGCTGTTGCAAATCCTTGGACTTCTTCAACGAGTAATATTACAGTAAATTCTAGTGGATTAATTACGGGAATTAGTCCTGGAAATTCTGTAATTACTTATGTTGACTCTAATGGTTGTAATGATACCAAAAACATTACTGTTAATGGATTGCCAAGTGCAACTATTTCAACTTCAACTCCGGTTTCATTTTGTTCTGGAGGTTCAGTATTACTTACTGCAAATTCCGGAACAGGTTTGACTTATGTTTGGAAAAAAAATGGTGCAGTCATTCCATCTGAAACAAATTCAACCTATACAGCAACAACATCAGGTGATTACACTGTTACTGTTACAAATCCATCTGGTTGTTCAGCAACATCATCAATAACAGTTGTTACAGTTTATTCAAATATAATTCCTGTTTTGGGTCCTTTTGGAACTACTACACAAACAACTTTTCAAAATTTACTATTTTTCACAAGATGTACGACAGCTGCATCCGCAGCAATAAATGTAGTTAATCAAACATTAAATCAAAGTCAAGTTGCATCATATACTATAAATTGGGGAGATGGAACTGCCAATACAACGACTACAAGCTTTACTTCAAATATTAATCACCCCTATATTCAAGGATTTTACACTTTAACTATATCTTTAACTACCATTCAAGGTTGTACAAGTAGTACTACATACCAAATATTTGTTGGAAATACTCCTTCTGGATCATTAGGAAATCCAGGAAATTTATCAGGTTGTGCACCAAAAACTATTACATATCCGATAGATAATACTTCAAATAATACTCCTGGTACTCAATATATTATTAATTTTGGAGATGGACAATCAGTAACCTACATACATCCAAATGTTCCCACTTCAATAACACATACATATACCTTTTCTTCTTGTGGAAATACACCAACAGGTGCTGGAAATTCCCCAAATTCTTTTGTTGCCTCTATGACAACAACAAATCCATGTTTTCCTCCTGCATTTACAACTGTTGGTCCAATAATTATTAACGAACCTCCTACACCAAATTTTACAATATTAAATAGAAGTTGCGTAAATACTTCAGTTAATTTATTAAATTCATCTAATACAGGTGTAATTGTCTCTTCAAGTGGATGTAATTCCTCTTCACCTTTTTATTGGACAATTTCTCCATCCACCGGATGGACTGCAACAGGTTTGGGTAGTAATGGTGGTGTTAGTAATGATATTGATTTTTGGTCAAATGGAGTAATGAATCCATCGATTAATTTTAATACACCCGGAAATTATACAATTACTTTATATATTGGAAATTCATGTGACATTCGAAGTATTTCAAAGACTATATGTATTGAATCACCAATTTCACCACAATTCACATTAAACTCAACTTCAGGTTGTACACCAGTAGCCGTAACTGCTACCGATACTTCTAACTTAGCTAATAATTGTAGTACTTTAACTTATGCATGGAATGTTACCTATGCTAATGGTTACTGTGGATCTACTCCAGCTGTCTGGAATTTTACTAATAATACCACAGCAGCCTCACAAAACCCTTCTTTTAATTTTGTAACACCCGGGACATATACAATTAGAGTTACAATTTCAGGAAATACTTGCGGTCCAGCAACTTCATTAACACAAACGGTGATTGTTAAAAAACCACCCACGGCTTCAATAAATACAATTCCTAATTATTGTTTGACCGGTTCAATAAGTCCTACTGCGATAATAAATAGTTGTTCAGATATAATAACAAATAACCCAACTTATCTTTGGTCCTTCCCCGGTGGAACGCCCTCTTCCTCAACAGCAATAAACCCTACCAATATTTCGTATTCTACACCTGGAACCTATACAGTTTCATTGGTAGTAACTAACGAATGTGGAACAACACAAGCTCTTGATAAATCTTTTACAATATTTCCATCTTCAGTTGCTGGAACTGCAAGTGCTAACCAAACAATTTGTTCTGGGAGTACTCCAGCAGCATTAACATTAACTGGATTTATAGGTTCAATTCAATGGCAATCTTCATCTTTTGTAAATGGGCCTTGGACTGATATTACTGGGGCAACAAGTAGTACATTGAGTTTAGGACCCTTAACAGCAACACGATACTATCAAGCAGTTGTCACAAATGGGGTTTGTCCTGCAGTTATTTCAAATATGGTAACAATTACTGTAAATCCTGCTTCCTTTGGTGGAACAGCAAGTATAAATCAATCAATATGTACAGGTGGTACGCCAAGTTCATTAACACTTTCAGGAAATATAGGAACAATTCAATGGCAGTCATCAACAAATAATACTTCATTTACTGATATTGTAGGTGAAACAAGTTCGACTTTAGTTTTAGGAGCTTTAAATACAAATATGTATTATCAAGCTGTTGTTACAAGTGGCACTTGTCCATCAGCTACATCATCTAAAGTTACTATTACTGTAATACAGCCGTCGGTTGCTGGATCAGCGAGCGCGGATCAAACTATTTGTTTTGGAACTTCTCCTAATCCACTTTCAATTACAGGAAATACAGGTTCAATACAATGGAGGTTTTCAAATGATGGAACAACTGGTTGGACAGTTATCGGGGGGGCTAATGGTCCTACATTAACAAGTGCTCAAATGGGAACATTAACATCGACGCGTTATTATCAGGCGGTAATTACAAATGGTGTTTGTCCTCCAGTTATTTCAAATATTGTTACAATTACTGTCATTCCATCAACTGTACCTGGAACTGCAAGTTCTAATCAAACGATTTGTTTAGGCAATACTCCAAGTACTTTAATCCTATCGGGTAATTTAGGAACTATTCAGTGGCAATCCTCATCATTAGTAAATGGACCTTGGACTGATATTAGTGGAGCTACAACAAGTACTTTGACTTTAGGTGCATTAAGTTCAACTATGTATTATCAAGCAGTTGTTAAGAATGGTGTTTGTCCTCAAGCAATTTCTACTAAAGTTACTATAACCGTAAATCCTTTACCAACTATTTCAGGAACTTTAAATGTTTGTATTGGTACAACTACTCAATTAACTGGTAGTCCTACTGCGGCAACTTTAAATCCATGGGGTTCCTCGGATACTAGTATTGCAACTGTAAGTAATTCTGGTTTGGTTACTGGTATTAGTCCTGGAACTGCAACAATAACTTATACCAATTCAAATGGTTGTCAGAGAACAGCAATAATTACTGTAAACCCTCTTCCAACTATCTCAGGGACTTTATTTGTTTGTAAAGGATCAACTACCCAGCTTACGGGTAGTGGAACACCTGCGACAACAAGTGCTTGGGTATCTTCTGTTCCTACAATTGCAACTATTAACAGCACTACAGGTTTAGTTTCCGCAGTAAATACAGGTACAACAATAATTACTTATACTAACTCAAATGGTTGTAAAATAAATGCTACAGTTACTGTAAATCCATTAGGTCAAGTTAATTCAAATGCTAACCAAAGTTTATGTGATGGCGGAATTGTAAATGTTAGTTTTACAACAAATAATGTACCAGGAACAACGGTTTATGATTGGACTAGTACTCAAACTCCAAATATTGGTCTTCCGGCTATTGGATCGGGAAATATATCATTTACTGCTTCAAATATTGGTTCTGGAATAGCTACTAGTACAGTGGTTGTTACTCCAACTTATACGAATGGTGGAGTAGGATGCCCTGGACCAACAAGTCAATTTACAATTTCAGTTTACCCTCCCCCAACTATTTCTGTTCACCCAACTCCAACACAAGATATTTGTGTAGGAGGAACAGTTCCAGCATTTAATGTAGCGTATATTAATGGTTATGGAAATCCAGATTACCAGTGGTTTTATAATACTTCACCTACTACAACAGGAGCAACAATAATTAGTGGTGCTATAAATCCAACTTACACACCTCCTTTATTTTTAGCGACAGGAACTTATTATTACTTTGCACGTGTATGTTTGAATGGATTAGGTTGTGGTTGTGTATTTAGCAACATAGCCCAAGTGAATGTTTATGGTGACCCAAATGCTACAATTACACCTTCAACACAAACTATTTGTCAAAATACACCACCAACTCCAATTGTGGTTACTGCAAGTGCAGGAATTCCTTCTGGTGTTTATACTTATCAATGGTATAGTAATGTTGCTCCTAATACAATTGGGGGAATACCTTTAGTACCGGCAGTAACTACTTCAACTTTTATTCCTCCAACAAGTACTGTTCAAACTAATTATTATTATTGTATAATATCAAATGGTTTAAATTGTAATTATACAACACCTGTAGTTCAAGTGGTTACAGTTGCTGCACCAATTACCCATTTACAGCCAACACCAACGCAAACAGTTTGTTTGAATGGAACTCCAACTACTTTATCTGTAGCTTTTATTAACGGTACGGGTACCCCAACGTACCAGTGGTATTCCAACACGGTGAATGTTCTTACTGGTAACGCTATTGCAGGTGCTACAAGTCTTAGTTATGTTCCACCAACCTCGGCTACTGGTACACTTTATTACTATTGTATTGCTACTTATAATTCAGGCGGATGTACTACAGCTACTTCCAACATAGCTCAAGTTATAGTCAATCCAATTCAAACGATTACCACTCAACCTTTAGCGAGTCAAGATATTTGTAGAGGAGGTACTATTGCACCATTAACAGTTGCCTATACCGATGGAGTAGGAACAGCTACTTACCAGTGGTACAGTAATACAACCAATGCTAATACGGGTGGTACCTCTATATCTGGTGCAAACGGTTCATCGTATACTCCACCAGTATTTAATACACCAGTAGATTATTACTATTATGCTATGGTCTCATTATCGGGATCAGGATGTGGAAGCGTTGCTAGTGCTACAGCATTAGTTCATGTAGTTGCGGATCCAACAGTTACCATTACCCCAAGTAGTCAAACGATTTGTCAAGGAACAACCCCTACTAATTTAGTGGTTACCCCAAGTGGAGGAGTAGGTACGTTCAGTTACCAATGGTATAGCAATACGACTAATAATACTACAACAGGAACTCTAATATCTGGAGCGAATTCACCAACTTTTACACCTCCAAATTCGGTTGTTGAATTTAAATATTACTATTGTATAATAACTCAAACGGGATTAGGATGTTCTGTAACATCTTCAGCTTCGGAGGTAATTATTGTTGCGGTACCTACAATTAGTAACCAACCTCTTGCTAATCAAACAATTTGTCAAAATGTTCCATCAACACCACTCAGTGTAACAGTTATAAATGGAACAGGAATTCCTACTTATCAGTGGTATTCAAATACTATTAATTCAATTGTTGGTGGTACTGCAATCGCAGGTGCAACAAATGCTACGTATAGTTCCACAAATATAAATGATACAAAATATTATTATTGCATAATTCAATATTCTGCGGGTGGATGTGGTACTTTAACTACAAATATCTCAACTGTTATTGTTAATTCAATAGCATTCATTTCAAATAAAACGGTAACTATTTGTAGTGATGCGAGTTTTAATATAAATCCATCGGGATCTGTACTTCCAGAAATAGTTCCTACTGGAACTCAATATAGATGGTTTGTTAATCCTACTCCAAATTCATTGGTTTCAGGTTTTTCAGACATGATTGTACCTCAATCAAATATTACTCAGACTTTAACAAATAATGGAGCAATTCCTTATGATGTTGTTTATAATGTAACACCAATTACCGGCAGTTGTCAGGGGCTACCTTTCACAATTACAGTAACTGTAAATCCAAAAGTTAAACCAAACGAAACAATTAATAACGTAATTTGTAATTCTAATCCTCCATTTTGTAATGGTAGTATTTTACTTGCACCAACGGGTGGTTCACCATTTAATTATCAATGGAGTGTTCCAGGAGCAACACCTACCCAAACCAATTTATGTTCTGGTAATTACTGGGTAGATATCACAGATTCATATAGTTGTACTTATCGCTTTAATTATACTGTTACTGTTCCGCCGCCAATGATTTCAGTTCCGGCAGTAAATCCTATAAACAACACTAATTGTGATATTGCAACAGGTTGTAATGGTATTATTCAGGTAGCTGTTTCTGGAGGAACCCCATTTGCATCGACAACAAATCCTTATCAATATCAGTGGTTTCAGGTTACTAGTAGTGGAAATGTTCCAATTAACACATCATTAGCACAAGGAAACATAAGTATTTTACAGAATATTTGTGGAGGAACTTATTATCTTGTTGTAACTGATAGTGTAAATTGTCAAAAGCAGTTTGGTCCTTACACAATAACTGATCCAGCTCCTTTAGTAATAACTTCAACATTATCTAATTATAATGGTTTTCAAGTTTCTTGTAATGGAGGTAATAATGGTTCTATTGGGATAAATGTTACCGGTGGTAATGGTCCAATAAATGTAATTTTAAACCCTTTAGGTCCAAACACAATAACTTTGCCAAATCCTGCTAATTTCACAGGGTTGTCAGCAGGGAATTATACAGTAGTAATTAGAGATTTAGTGAGCAACTGTCCGGATATAATTAGAAATATCGTATTAACTGCACCGCCGGCATTACAAGCAACAGTAACTCAAACGGCAGCAATTTTATGTAATGGTAATTTTGCAACTTATCAAGCGGTCGTTACTGGAGGAATACCATTTACAACCGGTAGTCAATATCAATATTTATGGACTCCAAGTAATGAAATCACTTCAAGTGCAACCAATTTGCCAGCAGGCGCTTATAACGTCTTAGTAACTGATGCCAACGGTTGTACTTTTAATGGATCTGGAGTAATTACTCAGCCTTCATTATTAGTTGCTACTGCAAATATTACAACTCCGATTAGATGTTTTGGAGGAACTGCCACTGTTACTGTTACAGCAACGGGTGGAGTTCCAAATACCACTTCGGGATCACCTGTTTATAGCGGTACCGGAGTATTTACAGTTTCGGCTGGAGTAAATGTTTTCACAGTTACTGATTTTAATGGCTGTCAAAAATCAATTACAATTAATGTAACTGAACCACCATTACTTCAAGTTACAGCTGTAGTTACAACTCCAATTTCTTGTTTTGGAGGTAATGCAACTGTAACTGTTTCAGCAATTGGAGGCGTTCAAAATTATACAGGTACAGGAACTTTCTCTGTCCCTGCTGGAAATAACATTCCATTCACTGTTACAGATGCTAATGGATGTTCAAATACTGTATTATTAAATATTACACAGCCAACACTTTTAGTAGCATCTGCGACTGTTACCTCACCAATATTATGTAACGGAGGTACTGGAGTTATTACTATTTCTGGAACTGGAGGAACCCCTTATGCGACTGGACCTCTATATTCAGGAACAGGTCCAATTACGGTTTCTGCAGGCTCTGGAACTTATACCATATCAGATGCTAATGGTTGTAGTGCCTCGGTTCCATTTACAATTACTCAGCCAACACCAGTTATTGCCACAGCTACCATAATATCACCTATATTGTGTAAAGGTGGTACTGCAATAATATCGGTTGGTGCTACTGGAGGTGTGCCAGGCAGTGGATATGTTGGAACAGGAAATTACACTGTTTATGCTGGAACCCATACTTATTTTGTTAGAGATTCTAATGGGTGTATTTCAAATACAGTGACAATTGTAGTTACAGAACCACCATTATTAGTAGCGTCATCTGCAGTTACTTCTCCAGTATTATGTAATGGAGGAACTGCTGTTGTTACTGTAACTGCGATTGGTGGAACTCCACTTTATACTATTAATGCTGGAGATTATGGTAATTATACTGTTACTGCTGGGCTTCATCTTTATACGGTAATTGATGCAAATGGTTGTCGTTCTTCTACTTCTATAACAGTGACTCAACCAGGCCCTTTAGCATTCACAATTAAAAGCGCTACAAATCCAAATTGCTTCCCTAATAGGCTATACAATAATGGATCTATTTGTATTTCAATAACTGGTGGTACTAATCCTTTCCCTGTTGGTCCAGGCTGGGTTAGATCTACTAATATTTCAACTCCTAATGATTGGTGTTTAAATGGATTAAGTGCCGGTACCTATACTATTGCAATTGCCGATGTAAATAACTGTCCTGCAAATACGAGAACTCTTACTTTAACGAGACCTACACCTATTACAGGTTTTATTACATCGAATCTAAATGTTAATTGTCCAATTAAAAATGTATCTCAAACGAATTATATTTTTGCTTCAGGCGGAATTCCGGGTTATGTTTATAATTGGTCTGGAGGAGTGCCATGTGCGGGACCTCCAAATCCTCAATGTATGACTACTGATGTAAATGGAAATTACTTTGTAGATGTAAATGATCAGGAAGGAATTACATTTGGATGTATTCCAGTTCAATTCCCAGTAGTCGTAAATCTTCCTGTTATTGGTAATCCATTAATGAATATTTCATCAAGTGCAATGACAATTTGTGGGGTTTATTCAATCAATGATCCAATCTCGTTTACAAATGTATCTACAGGAAATTTCACCTCTATAGAATGGTTTGTGGATGGAGTTTCATTGGCTGGAGCCAATTCAGTTTCACATACTTTTACTACAATTGGTGATCATAATATTACACTAGTTGTAAATTATACCATTGGAGGAGTTACTTGTACTTATAGTATCACCCAAACAATTGCTGTAACAAGAGGATACGATATGATTGTACCTAATGCTTTTACACCAGCAAATCATGACGGTATAAATGACAACTTTAAACCTGAATACAACTGTATGAAAGAGCTAGAAATGAGAGTTTACGACACTTGGGGTTCACTACTATATGTTGAATCAGGACCTACATTAAAAGGATGGGATGGAACTATAAATGGACACGAAAGTGAAAATGGAAATTACATCATAGTGGTAAGAGCAACAACACTTTTCGGAGCAATTGTAGATTATAATGGTCCATTTACTTTAATTAAATAAGATAATGAAAAAGATAATAATTTCAATTTGTTTGTTTTTTAGTTTGAGTAGTATTTATGCTCAAGACCCTATATTCACTCAATATTTTATGATTCCGGAGAGTTTTAACTCCTCTTTTGCTGGTGCTAAAGAAGGTCCGAAAGCAGGGATAATTCATCGAACTCAGTGGCCAAGGCTTAATTTTAGTATCAATACTCAATTTGCATACGTAGATAATTGGTTCGAAGATCTTAATAGTGGAATAGGGATTAGTGTTTTAAATCATAAGGAAACTACGACCCGTTATAATTTTACCCAAGTTAATTTAAATTATGCTTTAAAATTCCAAATTAATGACGACTGGTTTTTTAGACCTAGTTTATCACTAGGTTATGGAAATAAGTCCTTTGGATTCCAAGATTTGTTATTGGGAGATCAAATTAATATTAGTAATGGTGTAATCAACTCAACAAGTATTGATCCAATTTTGTTAAATGAAAAAATGAATTTCTTTGATATTAGTACTTCACTTTTATTAAACAATGAAAGATCTTGGGTTGGGTTAACCCTTAAGCATTTGAACAGACCTAATATTTCAATGGCTTTTAATGATAACAACAACTTAGATATGTTTTTATCAATACATTCTTCAATCGAGTTTCCATTAAATACCAATTTTGGTCGAATGGGTAATGAAGATAGTTTGTATTTACTAACTAATTTCATGCACCAGGGAGAATATAATAGATTTGATATTGGACCTCAATATGTAAACGGGCATCTTTCATTTGGTTTATTAGCTGCTACAAATCCAATCAGAACAAATCCAAATAGTCATTTTTTAACCTCTTTGAATGCTTTTGTAGGTTTGAAATATGAAGGCTTTAAGTTTGGTTATTCTTATGATTTTAGTACAAGTCAAATCGGAAGAACTGGTGGAGTTTATGAAATTTCAATTTCTTATGAATTTGATAAAAATGAGAATTGCTTTGGTTGCCCAAATTACTATTAACAACTATTAATCTCAATTGATTATGAAATTACTTAGAATTGGACTTTTAATATTATTATTTTTTTCAAGTCTCTTGGCCCAAAGTCAAACCTCCTCTTGTACAAATTCTGATTTTGAATTAGGAAATTTTAATGGTTGGAGTGGTCAAACAGGTACTTGTTGTCCAATTTCAACAACTCCATCGGCTATTATTACGGGGAGGCATACCATTATGACAGGTACAGGGACTGATCCTAATACTTGTAATAACGTAACGGTAGTGGCTCCAGGCGGAACTCACTCTGCACGATTAGGAAATTCATCTGTGGGAAGACAAGCTGAAAAGTTAACCTATACAATTCCTGTTGTAGATGCTTCTAATGCTTTATTTATTTATAAATACGCCGTTGTTCTTCAAGATCCATCGCATACTGCCGTTGATCAACCAAGGTTTGAACTTAAAATATTAAACGCTAGTGGTCAAGTTATTGATCCGGTTTGTGGTTACTATTTAGTTGTTGCCGATGATAATATTCCAGGGTTTCAAAATTGTGGAGGCGTTGTATATAAAAATTGGACAACAGTTGGAATTGATTTAACTCCCTACATTGGACAACAAATTAGTTTGGTTTTCGCCACAGGAGATTGCGATTTAGGAGGTCATTATGGATATGCCTATTTAGATGCCTATTGTACAGCGCTAAGAATCAACACCAATTTTTGCGCGGGTTCTTCAGTAGTAACTCTTACAGCTCCAATTGGATTTACCTATTTATGGAGTAATGGAGCAACTTCACAGAGTATTTCAATTACCAACCCAATTATTGGTCAAACGGTAAGTTGTCAATTAACTTCAGTGACTGGATGTAGAGTCAGTTTAACGTCAGTTTTACAACCAGCACCTCCAATTCCTGATTTTAATTTAACACAACAAAATAATTGTGCTAGTGGTGCTAATTTTACAAATTTATCAACTACTTCACCTGGTACTGATTTAACTTCTATTTCATTTTTGTGGAATTTTGGTGATGGACAAACTTCAACTTCCGTTTCTCCAACTCACGTTTATGCAAATCCAGGAACCTATGATGTAACTTTAACAGTTACAAATTCAATAGGTTGTGTAGATTCAATTACTAAGCAAGTTACGGTTGTAGCACCGCCAACAGCTACCATAAACTATCCAATAGGCTTGTTCTGTAATTCAAACAATAGTTTGCAACAGGTTCAAATATCGGGTACTGGAAGTTATCAAGGGGGAACCTATTCATCAGTTCCTTCTGGTATTGGAGTAAATCCAAATAATGGTGAATTTTCTCCATTAAACGTTCCTTCAGGCAGCTATGATATTAATTACTTAATTCCTGCTTTTCAAGGGTGTCCTGCTAGAAATGTTAGTTTTCCTATTGTAATTCAAAGACAACCAGTTGCTGGAATTGATAATTCAATTACCATTTGTGACTCAAATACAACTCCAATTCAATTATCGTCAATTTTAACAAATGAAGAGTCTGGAGGAACATGGACTCGATTAACGGGTTCTGGCGGGGTATTTAATTCTAATGGAACTTATACAACTGCAAATGCTGCCACATCGAGCACTTTTTTATATACTGTTACAGCAGTTTCACCATGTGTGAATGTAACGAATATAGCCACGGTTGTTGTTAATCCTCGTTCTAATGCTGGTCTTGATGGAGCATTGATAAGGTGTGATAGTAATTTTACACCAATTAATTTAGCTTCTGTTATTTCAAATCAGCAATCATCTGGTTCGTGGACAAGAGTTTCAGGAATTGGCGGAACTTTTAACGCTGGCGCAGGAACTTTTTCACCTGCTTTAGGAGCAACAACTAGTATTTTTAAATATACTGTAACCGGATTAGTGGGTTGTAGTGACGATGAAAGTCTAGCCACAGTAACCCTAAATCGCCAACCGCAATTAGGATTAAACGGAAGTTTAGCTATTTGTGAAGATTTTGGGTCTGTAATTGATTTAAATACAGTTATTTCAAATCAAGAAACAGGTGGAATTTGGAGCCAATCATCCGGTTCTGGCGGAGTATTTAATGCAGGTTCAGGCTTATATACTCCTGCTTTTGGAGCAAATACCAGTATATTTAATTATAGTATTTCTGCTGTTTCTCCTTGTGTGCCAATTGCAAATACTGCAACAATTAACATTACAGCATTACCTGCAACTCCAACAGGTAATTCAACTCAAGAATTTTGTTTTACAGCAATATTATCAGATTTAACTGTAAATAGTAATGGTAATACTGTTCAATGGTTTACCCAAGCTACTGGTGGAACTCCGCTTCCGTTAACAACAGTTTTACAAAATCAAACGACCTATTATGCAGAAGCCATTATTAATGGATGTCCTAGCTTAACAAGATTTCCTGTTTTGGTAAAAATTAACGAATGCGATGTAACGGTATATAACTTTGTTTCAGTAGATAATGATGGATTGAATGAAGTATTCATGATTGATGGTATTACATTCTATCCCGACAATAATGTACAAATTTTTAATAGATGGGGAATTTTGGTTTACGAGATCAATAGTTATAATAATGGTGATAAATCTTTCAGAGGAAGATCAGAAGGAAGAGTAACAGTGGAAGTAAATTCTAATCTTCCAGAGGGAACTTATTATTATGTAATTAAATATACTAAGCCAAGAAGTGGTATTAGATTAGAAAAAACAGGATATTTGTATTTAACTTATTAATTGGAAATTAAATGAATATAAAATTTACTTTTTTGGGTTTATTAATATTGTGTGTAAATTCAATTTATTCTCAGCAAGAGGCACAATATTCTCAATATATGTACAATACAATTTCTGTAAATCCTGCCTATGCGGGTTCTAGAAATGTATTAAGTGTTTTGGCTTTGCACCGATCGCAATGGGTTGGATTTGATGGAGCACCCACAACTAGCACTTTTTCAATAAATACTCCAATTCCTGAAACAAATTTAGGTCTTGGAATATCTGCAATTTCAGACAGAATTGGACCAACCGAACAAAATACTTTTTCGGGAGATATTTCTTATACTATTCGATTGAATGAAAAGACTAACTTGTCATTTGGAGTGAAAGGAACTGCAAGTTTTTTTAGTTTTGACCAATATAAAGTTACCCCATTTCAAGCAAATGATCCAAAATGGAGAAGTGTAAGTACTAGATTGTCTCCTAATTTTGGAGTAGGAACCTTTTTGCATTCCGATCAATATTACCTTGGAGTGTCGATTCCAAATATAATGGAATCTAATTTTTATAACGACAATGATATCGCTATCAATTCACAAAGAATGAATTATTATTTAATTGGTGGTTATGTTTTTGATGTTTCCAATTCTATTAAATTCAAACCTGCAGTGGTTTCTAAAATCGTAACAGGTGCACCTGTACAATTAGATCTTTCTGGAAATGCCATGTTCATGAACAAATTCGTTTTAGGAGCTGCTTATAGATGGGATGCAGCCGTAAGTGGATTGGCTGGATTTCAAGTCAATGACGCATTATTTATAGGGTATAGCTATGATTTTGATACAACTTCTTTGTCAAGATATAATTTTGGTTCCCATGAGGTTTTTATCCGCTATGAGTTTGTTTATAAAAAGGATAAATTAGTTTCACCACGATTTTTTTAATCTAAATAATTATGAAAAATATATTTTACTCGTTACTATTTAGTTTTGCAATTGGTGCTTTCGCTCAAAACACTAAAATCATCAAGGGCGATAAACTAAACCAGAAATTAGCTTATATCGATGCAATAAAAACCTATGAAAAAATTGTCAAAAAAGGTTTTGTGAATCCCGAAATATGCGAGAAAATAGGTGATGCCTATTATTTTAATGCCAATTATAAAATTGCTGCAGAATGGTATCAAAAAGCATTTTCTCTAACTACCGATTTGAATCCTGAATACTATTATCGATATGCTTTAACCTTGAAATCAATAGGTCAAATCGAAGAATCGGATAAGTATATGTCGAAATATATTTCTTTAGTTCCTGAGCAAAATCGAGCTCAAATATTAAAAAAGGAAAACAATTACAAAGAATATATCAAACAAAATTCTGATCGATTTGAACTAAAAACACTATCAATAAATTCTCCGAATTCCGATTTTGGAGGTTCATTCTTCAAAGATCAATTGGTGTTTTCTACCTCTAGAGAATCAAAAAGTATTTACAAAAGAACTCATTCTTGGACTGGTTTACCATTCACTTCTTTGTTTTCGGGAACCATAAACTCTGATGGATTGGTTTCTGATGCTAAAAAGTTTGCAAAAACTATCGATTCGAAATTTAATGAATCAACTCCAGTATTTACAAAAGATGGCAATACCGTTTATTTCACAAGAAATAATTTTATTAAAGGTAAAAAAGGGCAAAATGCAGAAGGTACGGTTTTTTTGAAAATTTACCGCGCTCAAAAAAATCAAAAACAAGAATGGGATAATATTACCGAACTTCCATTTAATTCAGATGATTTTCAAGTTGCACATCCTGCTTTAAGTCCAGATGAAAAAACATTGTATTTTGCTTCTGATCGTCCAGGAACATTAGGAAAATCTGATATTTATAAAGTGGAGATTAAACCAAATGGAAATTTTGGCGAACCTGAAAACTTAGGAAAAACTATCAATACTGAAGGTCGTGAAACATTTCCTTTCATTTCTGAATCTGGAATTTTATATTTCGCTTCAGACGGAAGACCTGGTTTAGGAGGACTTGATATTTTCCAAGTCGATATAAATAAAATTGATAAAAGAAATTCTGTTTTGAATATTGGTGCTCCCGTAAATGGAACTATGGATGATTTTTCATTTTGTATTAACGAAACTACAAATCGTGGTTTTTTTACTTCAAATAGAGAAGGTGGGGAAGGAAACGATGATATTTATGGGTTTACCCAAATCAAACCGATTGTGTATCCATGCGAACAACAATTAGCCGGGAATGTTACAGATAAACAAACAAATGAAATTCTTCCGGGTTCAGAAGTTACCTTATTCTCAAAAGACAATAAAGTTATTAGTACCCAAATTTCTAATGATAAAGGGGAATTCAATTTTGGATATGTAGATTGTAATGCTTCTTTCTTTATTAGAGCATCAAAAACAGACTATTCAACAGATGAAAAAGACATTCAAATACCAAATTATACTGGTGAAACGAAAACAACTTTAGCGATAGAGAAAACACAAATACCAATTGTTCCAGGAACCGATTTGTCAAAAGTTTTCCATATTAAAGAAATTTATTTCGATCTTGACAAATACAATATCCGTAAAGATGCCGCTATTGAATTGGCTAAAATTTTAGAGGTACTATTGGAATATCCTACAATGAAAATTGCAATTAATTCGCATACCGATAGTCGTCAAACACATGCTTACAATATTATTTTATCAGATAATCGCGCTAAATCAACTAGAAAATGGTTGATTAAGCAAGGTATTTCCGCTGATAGATTAACAGCAAAAGGTTACGGTGAAACCAAATTAGTAAACAATTGTTCTGATGGGGTTGAGTGTACTGAAGAGCAACACCAAGCCAATAGAAGAAGTGAATTCATAGTAATTTCATTATAAAAAAAAACGCCCGTTAATTAGGGCGTTTTTTTATCATTTATTTTTTCATTGGAATATTCTCTAATATTTCTAATACAAATTTCCAAAATTTCTGAGCCGATTTAATACTTGCTCTTTCATCTGGAGAGTGAGCTCCATGTATTGTTGGTCCAAATGAAATCATGTCCATATCAGGATAATTAGTTCCTAAAATCCCACATTCTAAACCTGCGTGACAAGCTACCACTTTTGGTTTTTCGTTGTTTTGTTTTTCATATATTGAAACTAAAACATCAAGAATTTCCGAATTTACATTTGGAGTCCATCCTGGATAAGAACCAGATAAAGTTACTTCGCAACCACACAATTCAAATACTGAACGTAAGGAATTCGCTAAATCAAACTTCGAAGTTTCAACAGATGAACGGGTTAAACAGCCAATTGTAATTTCACCTTCTTTAATGATTACTCGAGCCACATTATTTGAAGTTTCAACCAAATCTTCCATGTCAGCGCTCATTCTATAAACTCCATTATGAGCTGCATAAATCGAACGAATAATACCTTCTTGAACCCCTAAATCCATTACTTTACTCGGTAATTCCGATTTTGTAATTTCAATAACTAAGTTTGGTTCAGTAGTTTTATATTCATTTTTGATATCATTGATAATTTCTTGCATATCAAAAACGTAAGCCTCATCATACATTTGAGCTACAATAATTTTTGCAACGCTTTCTCTAGGAATCGCGTTTCTCAAACTCCCACCATTTATTTCAGCAATTTGAAGTCCAAAATTCTCAAAACCATCAAACAATAAACGGTTCATGATTTTATTTGCGTTCCCTAATCCTTTATGAATATCCATTCCAGAGTGACCGCCATTAAGCCCTTTCACCGTAATTGTATATCCAACTGATCCTTCAGGAGTTTCTTCTTCGTTGTATTTTCTAGTCGCAGTAACATCAATTCCTCCGGCACATCCTATATCAATTTCATCGTCTTCTTCCGTGTCCATATTCAACAGGATTTCGCCATTTAAAACACCGCCTTTTAGGTTCAAAGCGCCTGTCATTCCTGTTTCTTCATCAATTGTAAATAAAGCTTCAATTGCCGGATGTTTCATCGTGGTACTTTCTAAAACAGCCATGATCATCGCAACCCCCAATCCATTATCTGCACCTAATGTTGTTCCTCTAGCTCGTACCCAATCACCATCAACATACATGTCTATTCCTTGTGTGTCAAAGTCAAATACAGTATCAGAATTTTTTTGGTGAACCATATCCAAATGCCCTTGAAGAACTACCGCTTTTCTATTTTCCATTCCTGGAGTGGCTGGTTTTCTTATGATTACATTTCGAATTTCATCTTCAAAAGTTTCTAAACCTAAATTATTTCCGAAATTTTTTATGAATTCAATTACACGTTCTTCCTTTTTTGAAGGCCGAGGAACTGCATTTAAATCGGCAAATTTATTCCAAAGTGCTTTCGGTTCTAGATTTCTAATTTCTTGACTCATCGCTATATTTTTAGTTTCTTAGTTTTATTTTCCAAAGTTACAAAGACGAAAGATAGTTTTATAATAAAAAACAATAATTTTAAAATTTATAATTCAACAAAATTTGTTACTTTAACATTCTATCTTCAAGTCATGCAGAAAAAATATTATCTTCCTTTAGGGTTACTAATTCAAATTGTATTTGTGCAATTTATTTCGTTTTTTCCTGAATTAATCGAAGGTTTTTATAGCAACGGATTCTATGCCTATATTTCAAATTTTTCAAGGATAATTGTTGGGTTTCTACCTTTTTCTGTTGGAGATTTATGTTATTTAATAGCAATTGTATTATTAATAATTGGTTATTTTAAAAATCGAAAAACAATCAAATTATCATGGAAAGACAGATTGCTTAAAGTGTTAAGCTACTTTTCTATATTTTATTTCTTTTTTAATATTCTATGGGGTTTGAATTATTATCGAGTTCCTTTATTTGAAAAACTAAAAATTGAAAAAGAGTATTCCAATGACGATTTATTAAAATTCACCCAAAAATTAATTGCGAAAACCAATGCTATTCATTCTCAAATTACTAAAAGTGACTCTTTAAAGGTTGTTTTTCCCTATTCTCAGGAGCAAGTTTTTGGAATGAATTTAAAGGGCTACCATTCGCTTTCAAAACAGATTCCTTCATTCAATTACAGTTATCCAAGTGTAAAAAAATCACTTTTTAGTTTGCCTTTAAGTTATATGGGTTTTAGTGGTTATTTGAATCCTTTTACAAATGAAGCTCAGGTTAACTATAAAATTCCAATGTATAATTTTCCTACAACCGTAACTCATGAAATGGCGCACCAATTGGGTTATGCTTCCGAAAGTGAAGCGAATTTCATCGGCTTTTTGGCTTCAATTAATAATGAAAATAGTTATTTCCAATATTCAGGTTACAGCCACGCTTTACATTATTGTCTTAGTAATTGGAGATTTAGAGATGAACTTCAATTTAAAAAACTACTAAAAACTGTTCATCCAGGAATTATAAAAAACTATAAGGAAAGTGAAGATTTCTGGAACAATTATGAATCATTTGTAGAAACAGGATTTCATCTATTTTACGATCGCTTTCTTAAAATGAACCAGCAAAAAGACGGAATTGATGGCTACAGTAGATTTGTAGATTTATTGGTAAACTATTATAAAAACAAGAATTTATAGGCTTTAAGCCAATATATTAATTCTCAATTTCTTCAGCTGGCGCTACTTTTAAAAACGAAGGATGTTGCTCTATGGCAAATTCTACTTTTTCAACAATTTGATCAATCGTGTCAATGTCGTAATCAATTTCCAATGGTTTTTTTATAACAAATGATTGTTGGATTCCTTTCTTTTTTAGTAATAATCCTTTTTTATCAAAGGAGCGTCTAAAACCATCAATTACAATTGGAACAACAATTGGTCGATGTTGTTTTATGATGTGAGCTGTACCTTTTCGTACTGGTTTGAACGATTTTGTGGTTCCCTGAGGAAAAGTAATTACCCATCCATCTTCCAATGCTATTCTAATGTTTTCAGTATCATTCGGATTAACATCTCGTTTTTCGGTTACATCTTTTCCTTTTGAACGCCAAGTTCTTTCAACTGTTATCGCCCCTGCATAAGCTAATATTTTAGGTAATAATCCAGCATGCATGGTTTCTTTTGCAGCTACATAATAGATATTTAGTTTAGGATTCCATAAATAGGTTACATTCTTAATTGAATTACCACGCCCAGATAAACTAGCGTTAAATACATGAAACATTGCAACCACATCAGCAAAATAAGTTTGGTGATTGGATATAAACAACACATTAGTTTCCGGTAAAGTTTTGATAATTTCTGAGCCTTCAATTTGTAAATGGTTGAATCCACGGTATCTTTTATGAGTGATACCGCCGAATATTCGAATTAACCATTTTTTAATAAATAGTATATGTCCAAAAGGGTTTCTTTTAAATAAAACCATATTTTATTATCAATTAGGGAGGCTAATTTACAAATTAATTTTTAAATGAACTTTTTAGTACTTCTTTCAATTCGCTCATCATCATTGCGGTAGCTCCCCAAACATAATGTTCGTTAATTTTAAATGTTGGAACCTCTATATTATTTCCATAAGAGGTGTCCATAATTTTATTTACAATTGTTTTGTCATTCAAAAAATCGAGTAACGGAAATTCAATTATTCCTGCAACTTCTTCTTCCTGCTCAGTAAATTTTAATTCATTATGACTAATTCCTAAAAAGGGTGCAACAATAAAATTGCTTGGTGGTATGAAAACCGCTGTAAATGTTTTAATCACCTCAATTTTATCAGGATGAATTCCAATTTCTTCGTGTGTTTCTCTTAAAGCGGTATGAGTTAAAGATTCATCTTCTATTTCGACTTTCCCACCCGGAAAACCTATTTGAGCTGAGTGAACTCCGGGATAGGTGTTCCTAACAATTAAAGCCAAATGGGATTTATCATTTTTGGGATATATCAACATCATTACAGCTGCTTTTCTGGGATTATTCGAAGGAATATTGATTTTTTCGACTTCTAAAATACGTTCAAAAGGCACCATTTTTAAGTGCGCCTCTTCAGCAAGAAGTTTTTCTTGCTTTATTTTTGGAACATATTTTAAAAAATCTGAAAAATCCATATTGATGTTCTATTTTTGCAGCTAATTAGTTATAAATGTAGATTATTAATTCGAATTTGACAACTATTTGAAAATCAACACACCAATAAAAAATTAGTAGTAAATGTATAGTAAAGAAGAAAATCAACGATTAAAAAGAGAGTTTTGGGTTTCATTTGCAAATAAATATCCTCGGAAATGGTTGTTGTACAATACTAAGATTAAAGATTTTTCTTTTAAATTTTATGTTGAAAATACTAAAGCACAAGTACAAATAGATATTGAAAGCCGCAATGATATCAAGAGAATTCAATATTTTGAAAAACTAGAATCCTTAAAAAATATTTTAGAGGAGGAGTTTATTTCGGATCTAGTTTTCGAGAAAAATTTTAGTTTAGAAAACGGTAAAGTAATTAGTAGAATTTGGGTCGAAAAATTGAATGTTAGCGTAAGCAATCCAAAATATTGGGATGAAATATTTGATTTCTTTTTTGAAAAAATGAATGCTCTAGAATTGTTTTACCTCGAATACGATGAATATATAAAAGACATAGAATAAAAAAAGCCCCAAATTTGGGGCTTTTTTTTATTTACTTAAATACATTTTTCTTCTGGAATACAACTCATAGAATTGATCGTCTTTTAAATCATCTATGAATAATATACTCTCACCAGTGGATTTCATTTCTGGCCCTAGCGCTTTATTTACGCCATGGAATTTGCTGAATGAGAATACAGGTTGCTTAATTGCATACCCTTTTAACTGCGGATTGAATTTAAAATCGGTTACTTTATTATGACCTAACATTACTTTAGTAGCGTAATTCACATACGGTTCACCATAAGCTTTTGCAATAAATGGTACAGTTCTCGAAGCTCTAGGATTGGCCTCAATAATGTAAACGGTATCGTCTTTTATAGCAAATTGTATGTTTATTAAACCAACAGTTCTAAGCGCCAAAGCAATCTTTTTTGTATGGTCTTTAATTTGTTGCATTACAAATTCCCCAAGATTAAATGGAGGCAAAGTGGCATTACTATCACCTGAATGCACTCCGCAAGGTTCAATGTGTTCCATTATTCCAATGATATATACATTTTCACCATCACAAATTGCATCTGCTTCAGCTTCAATTGCACCGTCTAAATAATGGTCTAAAAGCAGCTTATTTCCTGGAATAGATTTTAATAAATCGATTACATGTTCTTCTAATTCTTGCTTGTTGATTACAATTTTCATCCCTTGACCACCCAATACATAGGATGGTCTAACCAAAAGTGGGAAATCTAATACATCAGCCAATTGTGAAGCTTCGTCAGCAGTTTCTGCAATTCCGAATTTTGGGAAAGGAATTTGTAATTGAGTTAATAGTTCAGAAAAACGACCTCTATCTTCCGCTAAATCTAGAGCGTCGAAACTAGTTCCAATAATTTTTATTCCGTGTTTAGATAGTTTTTCAGCCAATTTTAGTGCGGTTTGTCCACCTAATTGAACAATTACACCTTCTGGTTTTTCGTGTCGGATGATGTCGTAAATATGTTCCCAGAATACAGGTTCAAAATACAATTTATCGGCTGTATCAAAATCGGTTGAAACCGTTTCTGGATTACAATTGATCATTATCGTCTCATAGCCACATTCTGCAGCAGCTAAAACTCCGTGAACACAAGAGTAATCAAATTCAATTCCTTGCCCAATTCTATTTGGCCCAGAGCCTAAAACTACTATTTTTTTCTTATCAGTTACAACACTTTCGTTGTCAACATATTTTGTTCCATTGGCAGTCTCAATTTCTGCTTCAAAAGTAGAGTAGTAGTAAGGTGTTTTAGCTTTAAATTCCGCAGCACAAGTATCCACCAATTTGTAAACTCTTTTTACATTTTTCTCTTCACGCAACTTGTAAACCTGACTTTCTAAACAACCCATCATGTGAGCAATTTGGCGGTCTGCGAAACCTTTTTGTTTGGCTTCTAATAATAATTCTTTTGGTAAAGTATCTACTGTAAAATTGGAAATTTCTTTTTGTAAAGTAAATAACTCTTCATATTGTTTCAAAAACCACATGTCAATTTTTGTAATTTCATGAATTCTGCTCAACGGAATTCCCATTGCAATAGCATCATAAATTACAAATACGCGATCCCAACTAGCATAAGTTAGTTTCTCTATAATTTGTTCGTAGTTTTTATATCCTTTTCCATCCGCGCCAAGCCCATTTCTTTTAATTTCTAATGATTGGGTTGCTTTATGTAAAGCTTCTTGGAAGGAACGTCCAATTCCCATTACTTCTCCCACAGATTTCATTTGTAGGCCTAAAGTTCTGTCGGCACCTTCAAATTTGTCGAAATTCCAACGTGGTATTTTTACAATTACATAATCTAATGTTGGTTCGAATAATGCAGATGTAGATTTAGTAATTTGATTTTGTAATTCATCTAAATTGTATCCTAAAGCCAATTTTGAAGCAATTTTCGCGATTGGATAACCTGTTGCTTTTGAAGCTAATGCGGAAGATCTAGACACACGAGGGTTAATTTCAATAGCAACAATATCTTCTTTTTCATCAGGTGAAACTGCAAATTGTACGTTACATCCTCCAGCAAAATTACCAATACTTCTCATCATCAAAATGGCCATATCTCGCATTTTTTGGAAAGTAGTATCCGATAAAGTCATCGCAGGAGCAACCGTAATACTATCGCCAGTATGAATTCCCATTGGATCCATATTTTCGATAGAACAGATAATTACAACATTGTCATTTTTATCACGTAAAAGTTCTAATTCGTATTCTTTCCAACCAATTAATGCCTTGTCAATTAAGACTTCGTGAATTGGTGAAGCTTCCAAACCTCGTGTCAATAATTCATCAAATTCTTCTTTATGGTGAACAAATGCAGCACCTGTTCCACCCAAGGTAAATGAAGGTCTGATTACCAATGGAAATCCAAATTCCTGAGCGATTTCTTTACCTTTTAAGAAAGAAGTTGCTGTTTTTGCAGGCGCGGTAGGAACTCCAATTTTAGCTAATAATTGTTTGAATTGCTCACGATCTTCAGTAATATTGATTGCATTAATATCTACACCTATTAATCGCACACCAAAATCTTCCCAAATTCCTTTTTCATCTGCTTCCAAACATAAATTCAAAGCCGTTTGTCCACCCATTGTTGGTAAAACAGCATCAATTTGTGGATGTTCTTTCAGAATTTCAATGATCGATTTTGTAGTTAATGGTTTTAAATAAATATGATCGGCCATTGAAGGGTCGGTCATAATAGTTGCTGGATTTGAATTGATCAAAATTACTTCTATTCCTTCTTCACGAATGGAACGAGCAGATTGTGATCCTGCATAATCAAATTCACAGGCTTGCCCAATAACGATAGGTCCTGAGCCTATAATTAAAATCGATTTTATTGAATTGTCTTTTGGCATTTGTAGGTGTGTGTTGTGTAGTTAGTTTTATTTTTTTTTAACCTTAATTTATTTTTTAGTTTAAAGATATAAAAAAAGGCGATACTAATAACAGTAACGCCTTTATATATGTTTAAATAAACATTATTTTTTGTGTCTTGGTTCAGATGAAACAGTCAACTTATGTCTTCCTTTAGCTCTTCTACGAGCAAGGACTTTTCTTCCATTAGCAGAAGCCATTCTGTCCATAAATCCGTGCTTATTTCTTCTCTTTCTTTTCGATGGTTGAAACGTTCTTTTGCTCATTGTTTGTTATCTTTAAATCTTGTATTAAAATATCTTGATTGGTTTTTTAATATCTATTTCTAAAACCGAGTGCAAATATACAAAGAGTTTTATTCTTTGCAAGTAGTTTTGTAAAAATATTTTAAATTCCTTTTACTATCTTTGCAAAAACAATTAATCATTTATTATGTTTCATAAAAACATCAAACTAATTTTAGCGACTCTTATAATAGGTTTAGGTATTTGGAGTTTTATAGACGGAGAAATCGGAAATGGTATTTTCTTTATTTTCTTATCGTTGTTTCCAATCTTTTTATATTTTAAAAATGAGTTTATTTTACTGGCTTTTTTAAAGTTAAGAAAGCAAGATTTTGCTGGTGCTCAAAAATGGTTGGCACGTATTAATAATCCTGAAACTGCCTTAATTCGTAAACAACAAGGGTATTATAATTACCTTCACGGAATCATGCTTTCGCAAACTAATTTAATTCAAGCTGAAAAATATTTTAAGAAAGCAATCGAATTTGGTTTGTCTATGGATATGGATTTAGCTGTTGCAAAATTAAATTTGGCTGGGGTTGCAATGTCAAGAAGAAGAAAATTAGAAGCTACTAATTTATTAAATGAAGCCAAGAAATTAGACAAACAAAACATGCTTAAAGATCAAATTTCAATGATGAAAGAGCAAATGAAGAAAATGTAATTAGTTAAATTACAATTAAAAAAAGGCTGTCCATTTCGACAGCCTTTTTTTAATTCTTTATTCAAAGTGGTAAAAAAGAATCAAAAAGAGATGCTTTTTTTAATTATTCAGACTAATTATAAATAATATTCAAATGTAATTACTGATTTTTGTATTTCAAAAGTTATTTTGAACAATTATTAATAGTAATTTTTATTCTTTTGAAAATCTGAAAATCATGGATAGATTTAATTTACAATTAATAATAATTTGGAATACTAAAGCCCTAGCCCTGATGGAAGCGTTATCCCACGCTTTTTAGCGTGGATATAGCGTACAGCAGGAAATAGCTCCAAAAAATCATAAATTGAATACTTTATATTATCAACTATTTTTTGTAAATTTGCGCACTTAAATAAGGAAAAAACAAAATGTTAGACAGACTTCAAATAGTAAAACAACGTTTCGATGAGATATCGGATTTGATTATTCAACCCGATGTGATTAGCGATCAAAAGCGTTATGTACAATTGAATCAGGAATATAAAAGTTTGAAAGCGCTGGCCGATAAACGCAATGAATACATTGTGGTTTTGGGTAATATTGATGAAGCAAACGAGATTATTTCCGATGGGAGTGACGCCGATATGACTGAAATGGCAAAAATGCAATTGGAGGAAGCGAAAGAGAGATTACCAATTTTAGAAGATGAAATAAAATTTCTTTTGATTCCAAAAGATGCCGAGGATGCTAAAAACGTGATGGTGGAGATTAGAGCCGGAACGGGTGGTGATGAAGCGAGTATTTTTGCCGGTGATTTGTTTAGAATGTATACTAAATATTGTGAAAATAGAGGTTGGAGAACTTCTGTGGTTGATATAAACGAAGGAACTTCTGGTGGATTTAAAGAGGTTATTTTTGAAGTTACCGGTGAGGATGTTTATGGTACATTAAAATTTGAAGCTGGAGTTCACCGTGTTCAGCGTGTACCTCAAACAGAAACACAAGGTCGGGTTCATACTTCTGCAGCAACGGTTATGGTACTTCCAGAAGCAGAGGAATTTGATGTTCAAATTGATATGAATGATGTTCGAATTGATTTCTTCTGTTCGTCAGGACCTGGAGGACAATCGGTAAATACTACAAAATCGGCTGTTCGTTTAACGCACGTTCCAACTGGTTTGGTAGCGCAATGTCAGGATCAAAAATCGCAACACAAGAATAAAGACAAAGCAATGGACGTTTTACGTTCTAGATTATACGAACAAGAATTGGCTAAAAAACAAGCTGAAGATGCTACAAAGCGTTCGTCTCAAGTAAGTTCTGGAGACCGTTCGGCAAAAATTAGAACGTATAATTATTCTCAAGGTCGTGTAACTGATCACCGAGTAGGTTTGACTTTATATGATTTAGGAAATATTATGAATGGTGATATTCAAAAAATTGTTGACGAATTACAATTGGTTAACAACATGGAGAAATTGAAAGAAGCGAGTGAGGTATTTTAAGGAGACGAAGAGATAATTGACTGAAAGAGAATAGACTAATATATGCCACACTGAATTAAGTTTGGCATTTTTTTTAAAACTTTGCGAACTTTGCGAAAATCTTTGCGAACTTTGCGGTTAAACATACAACAATGACTACACAACAACTAATTGACCAAATTAAAATCAAAAAATCCTTTCTTTGTGTTGGATTAGATGTTGATTTGAATAAAATTCCATCCCATTTATTAGAATTAGAAGATCCTATTTTCGAGTTTAATAAAGCGATAATTGATGCTACTCATGATTTAGCGGTTTCCTACAAGCCAAATACCGCTTTTTATGAAGCATATGGAATTAAAGGTTGGATTTCTTTGCAAAAAACGATCAACTACATTAATGAGAATTACCCAACACTTTTTACAATTGCCGATGCCAAACGCGGTGACATTGGAAATACGTCTTCGATGTATGCAAAAGCTTTCTTTGAAGATTTGAATTTTGATAGTGTAACCGTCGCTCCATATATGGGAAAAGACTCTGTGGAACCTTTCTTGGCATTTGAAAACAAACACACTATTCTATTGGCTCTAACTTCAAACGAAGGTGCTTTTGATTTTCAAACCTTAAATGTAGAAGGAAAAGAATTGTACAAACAGGTATTGGAAACATCCAAAACTTGGAAAAATTCTGAAAACCTAATGTATGTTGTAGGTGCTACAAAAGCAGAATATTTCACAGAAATTAGAAAAATTGTCCCTGATAGTTTCTTACTAGTTCCTGGTGTTGGCGCTCAAGGTGGAAGCCTTTCTGAAGTTTGCAAATACGGAATGAATTCCAATGTAGGCTTACTAATAAATTCTTCAAGAGCAATAATTTATGCTTCAAACGGAGTTGATTTTGCTGAAAAGGCTAGGGAAGAAGCACAGAAAATGCAGTTAGAAATGGCAGCTATTTTAGAATAGTATTACTTCTTTATAAACTTGTAGCTTTGAATTCCATCCTGAGAATTTACTTTTAAAATATAAATTCCACTTTGATAATTGGATATATTCAACGTTTTTTCTTCTGAGTTTAATGTAAATTTTTCCAATTCTTGTCCCAATAAAGAGCTAATTGAAATAGTTGCACCTAATAAATTTTCATTCGATTTAAGTGTTATTTCATCAGATGCAGGATTTGGAAAAAGAACCAAATCATTTTCTTTTAAAACATTTGGTGTTTCTAAAGCTGTTTGTTGGTAAACCCTTACATAATCGACTTCCATAGCCGATTGAACAAAACCAGCGGTTACACTAGGTTCAATTGCAACATTTAATAATATATATTGTTCGGCGTTAAATGGCCATGTAAATTGATTTTTGACTGGTGGATTATAGGTTAAATGATTAATTCCATCAACACTAAAAGTTATTTTTTGTGCATCCCATTCTACTGCATAAATATGAAAACTAGTTGATACCCCGGCTATATTTTGAGCATTTGATATGTATTCCCCAACAGATAAATTCCCATTAATTGGATGATGTACCGCACTAGAAACTACATTTTGATTGGTTCCCCAGTGTTCCATAATGTCAATTTCTCCGCAGGCCGGCCAACTTGCAGTTCCAAATGAGCTTGTCCAAAAACCTCCAGGCTCAATAATGTTTTTGCCAAGCATCCAAATAGCTGGCCATGTTCCAGCACCTATTGGTAGTTTAGCACGCGCTTCTACGCGACCATATTTAAAGGCAAATTTCGAATTTAATCGGGCAGAGGTAAATTGTTTTGTTCTTCCCTGATCGGTAAATGTCTCTCTTTTTGCAACAATACTTAGAATTCCATTATTGACACTCGAATTCACTTGACGATTAGTATAATGTTGAAGTTCTCCATTGTACCAGCTATTTCCATTTGGAAGTTGGGTTTGAGGAAACCATTTCGTAGTATTTATCCCACCGTTAATATCAAATTCATCGCTCCAAACTAATGTGTTGAAAACAGAAGCCGCGCCTGAATAGTAAAAATCATCTATATAAGCGGTAACTTGAGAGGTATTATTTTCTCCATTTATTTGGATCAAAACTCTATTAAAATCCGAGCGATTCATAGGATTTTGAGAAGTCGGATCTAAATTTATAAAATTGTCAGTTGCAAAATTAAAGGTAATTGTTTGCCATTGGTTTAATACTACAGGTTTTATTATTTCACATTGAGTAGCCCAAGGCGAAGTAATTGTCCCATTTTGTAACTTTAGCGAGACTTGATTATTTTGATTCCCGGTAATTCCGCTTGAAGGAACATATATTTTTAAAGTAAAAACGCTACTTGTATTCAAATTGTAATTAAAACCAGCATCAAAACGAACATTCGCATATTGTCCGCCAGCATCCGTATATTTTAAAACTCTAGCTGAAGTATTGATCCCGTTCTGAAACGGATTTGCAAAAGCGTTATCCATGCCGCAGTTGTCACCAAACCATGTTGTTATGGTTGAATTTCCCTCAAAATTATCTTGAGATATTCGAGCTTGAGAAAATGAATTTATAGAAAATAATAAAACAAAAACGAAAATAAAATTGCGCATAAACTATTAAAAGTACAATTGAATACTTAAGGCAAATCTAATAAATATATTTGCTTAACAACTAAACCTAACCTATATTTAAACTATACATTTCTATTTTTTTGAATAGTGTCTACTTGTTAATATCACACTATTATTGAATTGTTTCATAGAATTAATCTATATTTACAAAAAAAATCAAATGATACATTTCACCGTTTATGAAAAAGACAAAGACGCCCAGTGGGTTACATTTGTTCATGGAGCGGGAGGAAGTTCATCCATTTGGTTCAAGCAAATTCGAGATTTCCAAAAACATTATAACGTCTTATTGTTGGATTTAAGAGGTCATGGAAATTCCAACCAACAAATAAAAAAAGCATTCAAACAAAAATATACTTTTTCGGCTTTAGCCAATGATATTTTGGAGGTTTTAGATCACTTGAAAATTCAAAAATCTCATTTTGTAGGAATTTCGTTGGGCACAATTCTAATTCGTCAATTGGCCGAAATGCATCCTGATCGGGTTCAAAGTATGATTCTCGGAGGAGCAATTCTAAAGATGAATTTTAGATCTCAAATTTTAATGAGATTAGGAAATATGTTTAAATATATTTTACCCTATTTAGTATTATATAAATTCTTTGCTTTTGTAATTATGCCCAATAAAAATCACAAGCAATCCCGATTATTATTCATCAATGAAGCCAAAAAATTATACCAAAAAGAGTTTATAAAATGGTTTAAGTTAACTGCTGAAATTAATCCTATTTTAAAGTGGTTCCGACAAGAGGAGCTAAGTATTCCGACACTTTATATTATGGGCGAGGAAGATTACATGTTTCTGCCATCAGTGAGAAAAGTGGTTGAAAAACATTTTAAGTCTTCTCAACTTTTTGTAGTTCAACAATGTGGCCATGTGGT
This sequence comes from Bacteroidota bacterium, assembly GCA_947488545.1. Lineage (GTDB taxonomy): Bacteria > Bacteroidota > Bacteroidia > Flavobacteriales > Flavobacteriaceae > Flavobacterium. The sequence goes on along the minus strand of CANKZE010000002.1, from coordinate 27,111 downwards.
AAATATTGAACAACCAATAACTTTTAATTCTACTGTAATTTCATTTTTAAACAAGTTATAAAAAAAAAACCACTACCCGAAAGCAGTGGTTTAATTCCCTAAATAACTTAATTACTAATTTTAAACTATGGTACAAATATCTTCTTGATTTGTAGTTCCAGAGTTAAAATACGGTTATCAATTTGTTATTTTTTTTTATCCTGCATTGCAAAAACGCTTTGTAACAAACTCGAAGTTCTTGATTTTAAATTTACTCGAATCTCTTTTTCCTCAATTGCAATCATCGTAAAAACCCCCTTCATCGTTTGTTTGGTAACATAATCCTTCAAATCTGGATTTACTTTTTTAACTAATGGAACAGAATTGTATTTTGAAATCATTTGACTCCAAATTTTATCAGCATTTACTTTGTTCAATGAAGTCGCAATAACTGGACTGAATTTATCATATAAAGCAGTAGAAGTCGCAGTTTCTAAATAGGTTGTAGCCGCTTTTTCATTTCCCATCAAAATGCTTTTCGCATCATTAAAATTCATGTTTTTCACGGCATCCACAAATATCGGAGTCGCTTCCTTCACCGCATCTTCGGCAGCTCGATTTAAAACCACTAATCCTTGATCAGCCAAATTTGACATTCCCAAACTGCGCAAAGTTCGATCCACTTTCTGCAATTCTTCCGGCAATAATATCTTCACCAACTCATTTTTGAAAAACCCGTCTACAGCAGTCAATTTTGATACTTGCTTCGTAATTCCATTGTTCAAGGCCTCTTTTAAACCAGCATTTATATCTGTTAAACTGTTGATTTTAGGTGCGTTGTTTACTTTTGGAATTTTACTTTCTGCCAATTTTTTTAAATCACCAAATTGTGCAAAACTGACAATTGGCACAAATAATAAGGAAATTATAACTTTTTTCATGTAATTTATTTTTACTAATTCTGTGCAAACTCCGTACCAATTTTATTTGGAGCTATTTCCTGCTATCCGCTATATCCACGCAAGGGCGTGGGATGTCGCTGCTATCAGGGCTAGAGTTCACGATAATTTTGAAATTTAAATTTATTTATCAAAATTCGATTGTCATTAACTATGTTTTTTTCTATTATTTATAAATTATTTTTAAAAAACTCGTAAATTGCACCTTCAAAATTATCACATTCATAAATGGTAGATCAAAAACCTTATATCCCTGTTCATAAAGTTCGAATTGTAACCGCTGCCTCTCTTTTTGACGGTCACGATGCCGCAATAAACATCATGAGAAGAATTATTCAATCTACTGGTGTTGAAGTTATTCATTTGGGTCACGATAGAAGTGTAGAAGAAGTTGTAAATACTGCAATTCAAGAAGATGCGAATGCTATTGCTATAACTTCCTATCAAGGCGGACACAACGAATATTTCAAATACATGTTTGATTTGCTTAAGCAAAAAGGAGCGGATCACATCAAGATTTTTGGTGGAGGAGGAGGAGTAATTTTGCCTTCAGAAATTGCAGATTTACAGGATTACGGAATCACAAGAATTTATTCTCCAGACGACGGGCGTGCAATGGGATTACAAGGTATGATAAATGATTTAGTTCAAAAATCTGATTTTGCTATTGGCGATACAATTAACGATGAAACCAATCATTTGGAAGATAAAAATCCAAAAGCGATTGCAAGATTAATTTCTTCAGCAGAGAATTTTCCTGAAGTAGCAAAACCATTTTTGGAGCAAATCCAATTAAAAAATAAAAATTCAAAAACACCAGTTCTCGGAATTACAGGAACGGGAGGTTCAGGAAAATCATCATTGGTAGACGAATTAGTACGTCGTTTTCTAATTGATTTTCCAGAAAAAACCATCGGATTAATTTCTGTTGATCCTTCAAAAAGAAAAACGGGTGGCGCTTTATTAGGCGATAGAATTAGAATGAATGCAATCAATAATCCTCGTGTTTATATGCGTTCATTAGCTACACGCCAATCTAACTTAGCACTTTCTAAATACGTAGCTGATGCTATTCAAGTTTTAAAAGCGGCCAATTACGATTTAATTATCCTTGAAACTTCAGGAATCGGTCAATCGGATACTGAAATCATGGATCATTCCGATGTTTCTCTTTACGTTATGACACCAGAATTTGGAGCAGCCACTCAATTGGAAAAAATCGACATGCTTGATTTTGCCGATCTAGTAGCTTTAAATAAATTCGACAAACGCGGAGCCCTAGACGCGCTTCGTGATGTTAAAAAGCAATACCAACGAAATCATAATCTTTGGGACGTAAATCCAGATGAAATGCCGGTATTTGGAACTATCGCTTCTCAATTTAACGATCCAGGAATGAATACGCTCTACAAATCTATTATGGATAAAATTGTAGAGAAAACGAGCAGTGATTTAAAATCTACTTTCAAAATCACTCGAGAAATGAGTGAAAAAATATTCGTAATTCCGCCACACAGAACTCGTTATTTATCTGAAATTGCTGAAAACAATCGTAAATATGATGTTACTGCTATTGGACAACAAAAAGTAGCTCAAAAATTATACGGTATCTTTAAAACGATTGAAAGTATTTCTGGGATTGAACCGATACTCTCTAAATCTGGTATAGAGATTTCTAATTCTGACAATCAAAATCAAGATGATAAAGTATTGATTTCTTTGTTGTTAAACCAATTTGAGAAAATCAAAATGGATTTAGATCCTTACAATTGGGAGATTATTTTGAATTGGAATCATAAAATTGCAAAATATAAAAACCCAATTTATACTTTTAAAGTTCGTGATAAAGAAATTAATATAGCGACACATACTGAGAGTTTGTCACACACACAAATTCCCAAAATTGCCTTACCTAAATATGAAGCTTGGGGTGATTTATTAAGATGGAATTTACAAGAAAATGTACCTGGAGAATTTCCATTTACCGCAGGATTGTATCCTTTTAAAAGAGAAGGCGAGGATCCATCTAGAATGTTTGCTGGTGAAGGTGGGCCAGAACGAACCAATAAAAGGTTTCATTATGTGAGTGCTGGATTACCTGCAAAACGACTTTCTACGGCTTTTGATAGTGTGACTTTATATGGAAACGATCCTCATATTCGACCTGATATTTATGGTAAAATTGGAAATGCTGGAGTTTCTATTTGTTGTTTAGACGACGCTAAAAAGTTGTATTCTGGTTTCGATTTAGTTCATGCTTTAACGTCGGTGAGTATGACTATCAATGGGCCAGCACCAATGTTATTAGGGTTTTTCATGAATGCCGCGATCGATCAACAATGCGAAATTTACATAAAGGAAAACGGATTAGAAAAAGAAGTTGAGAGTAAAATAGCAGCTATTTATAAGCAAAAAGGTACCACAAGACCTCAATATCAAGGGGATTTACCCGAAGGAAATAATGGTTTAGGCCTAATGCTTTTGGGTGTTACAGGCGATTTGGTTTTACCAGAAACCGTGTACAATGAGATTAAGGCAAAAACGCTATCACAAGTTCGTGGAACGGTACAAGCTGATATTTTAAAAGAAGATCAAGCTCAAAATACCTGCATATTTTCAACAGAATTTGCCCTAAGATTAATGGGTGACGTTCAAGAGTATTTTATTAAAAATAAAGTCAGAAATTTTTATTCTGTTTCTATTTCAGGATATCATATTGCGGAAGCGGGTGCAAACCCAATTTCCCAACTAGCATTTACACTTTCAAATGGGTTCACTTACGTAGAATATTATTTGAGCCGTGGAATGGATATCAACGATTTTGGACCAAATTTATCTTTCTTTTTCTCCAATGGAATTGATCCTGAATATTCCGTTATCGGGCGTGTAGCGAGAAAAATTTGGGCGAAAGCCATGAAATACAAATACGGAGCTAATGAAAGAGCGCAAATGTTGAAATACCACATTCAAACATCTGGTCGTTCATTGCATGCTCAAGAAATTGATTTTAATGATATCCGTACCACATTACAAGCTTTGTATGCTATTTACGACAACTGTAACTCGTTGCATACTAATGCTTATGACGAAGCAATTACAACTCCAACAGAAGAATCGGTTCGTCGTGCTATGGCAATTCAGCTTATTATTAATAAAGAATTGGGCTTGGCCAAAAATGAAAATCCAATTCAAGGGGCCTTCATTATTGAAGAATTAACCGATTTGGTTGAAGCTGCAGTTTTAGAAGAATTTGATAGAATTACTGAGCGTGGTGGAGTGCTTGGAGCTATGGAAACCATGTACCAACGTTCAAAAATTCAAGAGGAAAGTTTGTATTATGAAACTTTAAAACACACTGGCGAATTCCCAATTATCGGAGTAAATACTTTCTTGAGCTCTAAAGGATCACCAACAATTATTCCTGCGGAAGTAATTCGTGCAACTGAAGTTGAAAAGCAATATCAAATTGATATGTTGAATAATTTACACCAAACGAATGGCGATAAAGTGAACCAATACTTGAGCGATTTACAAGATGCGGCAATTAAAAATGAAAACTTGTTTGCTCACTTAATGGAAGCGACAAAAATTTGTTCATTGGGTCAAATCACAAGTGCTTTATTTCAAGTTGGCGGACAGTATAGACGTAATATGTAAGCAGAGAACCACTTTTTGCAAATCAAAAAGTGTGTGAATCGCTTATCCCGCTTTTTAGCGGGATCTATTTTACTAATGCTTTTGCAAATCAAAAAGTGTGTGAATCGCTTATCTCGCTTTTTAGCGGGATCTATTTTAGTAATGCTTTTGCAAATCAAAAAGCGTGTGAATCGCTTATCCCGCTTTATCAGGATTGCTTTCTAAGAATTTCACTTGGTGAAATTTCGTTTCGCAAAGTCCACAAAGGCATTCAAAGCTTCACAAATTTATTATTGAGTTTTGTGTTTTTTTTTAATCTTTCTTTGTGAATCTTCGTGAAATAATTATGAGCTTATAAATGGGATCACTTCTAAAATGCATTATCTTTATAAAATCAAAATTCAATATCTAAAAATGAAAATAAAATTATTAATAGCCTTCGCATTTTTATCATTAACCACTTTTGGACAGATTACAGGTAAAGTCTCGGGTTTGAACATTTCTAAATCTGCATCTGTAAACGATACTGTTATAAAAGTAGTTTACAATAATAATAAAATTTCTAACAATCCAAATCCACCAGCTCTTTTTTTTAATGGAAAATTAGTAAGCTATTCTTTATTATCAACCATAAATCCTGAAAGTATAACTTCAGTAAATGTTATAAAAAAAGACACCATAATTGATTCAGTAAAGTACTTTGGCAAAATAATGATTCAAGGTAAAACTCCAAGTAAATATAATTATATGAGTCTTAATGAATTCAAATCAAAATATGTTAGTTCAAGTGAAAATGTTCCTGTTTTTCAAATTGACGGTACTATTGTAGACGATAATTACGATAATTATTTAATTGACGAAAAGAATATTCTTAGAGTTATAGTGACTCCTGTTGATAATCCAAGACAAAAAATAAAGATCGATTTCATCAATTTATTGACGAAATCTAATAAGAATATTGAAGAAAGTGAACCGATAATCGCAAAGTAAGTATTATCCTAACTTCTCCAATTTTAAATAACCGATATGCAACTCGTCTTCAATTGCATTTTCAATTTCTGTGATTTTTAAAGCAAATTTTTCTTTTAATTCAGGTGCTAGAATATCCTCAATGTTGTAAATATCATCCACATCAATTCCATATTTATCATCAATATGTGAGGTTGCGCCTTCAAAGTCGTAGTGTTTGTAAAAACTTGTTGCTTTCGCTTTTTTTGTAGCTTCCGCCAATTTAACTCCAGTGGTTACAATTTTATAATGATATTCTTCAAATTCATTTTCCTTATAACCACCCAAATTGATAAAGTAAAGCTGAGTACTATTTGCAACAGCATTTTCCTCAGAAACAATTTCAATTTTGTGATTGTCCACCATAGTAACTTCTCGCCAAGCATCAATGTGAATTCGTCCTTTGGCTTCAGGCCAAAATAATTTTATTTTAGGAACCATTTCCGCTATTGAATTCCCAATTCCAAAATAAATATCGTGTTGTTCGGTGAATCTACCTTGAGGTCGACATCCCACCATAATCATGTATAATTTCATAGTTACAAATGTACTTCATATTTATTTTAATAAAATAATCAAAATTCTTATTTTTGGATTGATTTTTGAATTACTATGATAATAACTAAATAATTATATTATGAAACGAATAATTTTACTTTTAGCAATTACAACCACTTTTCTATTTCAAGGTTGTACCACAAATGAAGAAATTAAAGCTGAAATACTAGCTGAAGTTTTTGAAGTTACCACTTCATTTAATCCTACAAATAACTATTCTAAACTAATTACTCTAAATCCACCATTATACAGAGGGGATATGGTTTTAGTTTATAGATTATTTGGTGTAATTAATGGTCAAGATTTGTGGAGACAATTACCGCAAGCAGTTTATTTACAGCAAGGGGAGTTGAATTACAATTTTGATTTTACAAGAAATGACATTAATATATTCCTTGAATCCGACTTTGATCTAACTACTTTGGGAGCAGCTTGGTCACAAAATCAGGTTTTTAGAGTAGTAATTATTCCAGGATATTTGTCAAATAAAAACAGTAAAGCGGTAGATTTTAATGATTATAATGCTGTAGTTAAAGCATTTAATATTAAAGAAAGTCAAATCAAAACTATTCAATAATTGAAAAAAGAATAAGTATTATTTAAAATACTTTTCTAACAATAATTGAGCGGCTGCAAATGGTGATATTTCATCATTTTGCACCGCTTTTTTATTTTCTGCCAATAATTTTTCAATTTCTGGATGGTTGAAAAAATTTGTTTTCAAATGCTCATTTATGGTTTCCAACATCCAATATTGGTTTTGATCTTTACGTTTATTATAGAAATAATTATTCGATTGCGTTTGACCAACATACTTATTTATCGTTTCCCAAACCTCTGAAATCCCTTCACGAGTAATCGAACTACAAGTGGAAGTAGTAGGAATCCATCCCGATTTTTTTGCAGGAAATAAGTGCAATGCTCTGCCAAATTCAACTTTCGCTAATTTCGATTTTCTCACATTATCACCATCTGCTTTATTAATCACAATTGCATCCGCCATTTCCATAATTCCACGTTTTATTCCTTGCAATTCGTCGCCAGCACCAGCAATTTTCAATAGTAAAAAGAAGTCAACCATACTGTGAACTGCGGTTTCACTCTGACCAACACCCACCGTTTCAATGATAATGGTATCAAATCCGCAAGCTTCACAAAGGGTAATTGTTTCACGCGTTTTTCTCGCAACACCACCCAAAGTTTCCCCTGATGCTGACGGTCGAATATAGGCATTTTTGTCTTTTACCAATTCTTCCATTCTCGTCTTATCACCCAAAATACTTCCATGAGAAATCGTACTACTTGGATCAACGGCAAGAACAGCTACTTTTTTACCTAAACCCGTTAAATATTTCCCAAATGCTTCTATAAAGGTACTTTTTCCAACGCCAGGAACACCAGTAATTCCAATACGAACCGATTTATTTGCGTGAGGCAAACAAGCATTTACTACCTCATTGGCTTTTTCTAAATGGGAAACATTAGTGCTTTCAACCAGTGTTATTGCACGACTTAAAGCGGTAATATTGCCATTCAAAATGCCTTCAATCAGCTCTTTTGATGAAGGTTGTATCTTTCTAGAATCGTGAATTTTGTCCACGCCTTTTCCACTGATCATTTCGGGAGGCGAAATTCCAGCTTTTTCATGTAGCGCCGATATTTTATTTTTCGAATTCAAAAAAATAGTTTTTGTAAAAATACTAATTATTTGTTACTTCGAAATTAATTTTTTTATTTGGAGCTTTATCCTGCTATCATTCCAAATCCTCGCTAAAAAGCTCGGGATTTTCCCTTCTATCAGGGCTAAAAAAAAAGAGAACATTTACGTTCTCTTTTTATGTTATGTATTTATATAAGAATTACGAATTCTTTTTAGCTTTAATCATCATTTCAAGCATATCCCACATTTCTTCAGGAACCGCCTCTAATAAATTAAACTGTCCAGCTCCTTTTAGCCATTCACCACCATCAATAACAATAACTTCCCCATTGATGTAAGCTGAAAAATCAGAAACCAAATAGGCAGCTAGATTCGCTAATTCTTGGTGATCTCCAACTCTTTTTAAAGGCACTTTTTTAGATAAATCAAATTTTTCTTTTAAGTCACCAGGCAACAATCGGTCCCAAGCTCCTTTTGTAGGAAAAGGTCCAGGTGCAATTGCGTTGGTTCTAATTCCGTATTTTGCCCATTCAACTGCTAAACTTCTTGTCATAGCTAATACACCTGCTTTTGCAGTTGCACTCGGAACCACATAAGCAGAACCAGTAAAAGCATAAGTCGTAACAATATTTAAAACCGTTGAAGATTCTTGTTTGGTATCTATCCAGTGTTTCCCAAAAGCCAAAGTACAGTTTTTCGAACCTTTTAAAACGATATCAATTATAGTATCAAAAGCATTTGCCGAAAGGCGCTCTGTAGGAGAAATAAAATTTCCGGCTGCATTATTCAATAACACATCCACTTTTCCATAGGCTTTTAAAACTTCTTGTAACATTGCTTCCACTTCTTCATAATGACGAACATCACATTGCACCGGAAGGCAAGTGCCACCAGTTTCAGCCTCCAATTCAGCCGAAGTAGTTTTTAATTTTTCTAAATCTCGCGAAGTTATAGCTACTTTAGCACCCAATTCCATGAAGTATTTGGTCATCGCTTTACCTAAACCACTTCCTCCACCTGTAATTACAATTACTTTACCATTTAAGGCATCATCACGAAGCATTTTTGCTGAAAAATTCATAGTATATTAATTTGAATTGTAAATATAGTAATTAACTGTTTACACCTGACAGGTTTTTAAAACCTGTTAGGTGTAATCTAAAAAAAATCATCTGAGATATCGTTAATTTTCATTTGGTGAACAATTTTAAAATTTTCAACATCATCAAATATAGCTATAACCTCTTTTCTTTTTAGTTTTGTTTTTTGTTCAGAAATGCAAGTGATGTAAGAGCTCCAAGGATAATTTATAGGATGTTCACAAATCGCATGATGAACAGGATTGTTATGAATATAAGTTATAAGATTTTGAAAGTAAGTTTCATTTAAAATTAATTTTCTTTTAAAAGGTCTTTCAAACATTGGTCCGTGACGATTATAACTTTTATTGTATGATTTTGAATAGGCATTAAATAAATTTGAAAATGATTGAGATGGAGCTATTTTTTTAGTGGTTGTAATTTCATCAGTATCCTTAATTCGTATTAAAAAATGAAAGTGATTCTTCATTAAGCACCAAGCAAAAGTTTCGGCTACAGGCTAAATATGATTATCATAGAGTTTTAAAAAATACTCATAATTTCTTTTTTCTTTAAAAATCACATTGCTATTTATTCCACGATTGTAGATGTGGTAATATTTACCATTTTCAAGAGGTTCATTTAAAGGCATATAATTATTTTTGTATTGCGGCTTGACACCTAACACCTGACAGGTTTTCAAAACCTGTCAGGTGTTAGTAATAGTCTTGTTTTCAAAACTTGTCAGGCATTTTTATTGTATTAATATCTCAAGAATCTTTATCGCAGCATCACTAATTTTTGTTCCAGGTCCAAAAACCGCTACGGCACCAGCATCAAATAAAAATTGGTAATCTTGAGCGGGAATTACACCTCCAACAACAACCATAATGTCTTCTCGGCCGTATTTTTTTAGTTCTTCAATTACCTGAGGAACTAAAGTTTTATGACCTGCTGCCAATGATGAAACTCCTAAAATATGAACGTCATTTTCAATTGCTTGTTTTGCCGCTTCAGCTGGGGTTTGAAATAAAGGACCTATATCAACATCAAAACCTACATCGGCATAACCAGTGGCTACAACTTTTGCGCCCCTATCATGGCCATCTTGTCCCATTTTTGCTATCATAATTCTAGGACGGCGACCTTCTTGCTTTGCAAATTCGTCTGCCATCAGTTTTGCTTTTTCAAAACTACTGTCGTCTTTAATTTCTTTACTGTACACGCCGCTAAAGGATTTAATTTGAGCTTTATATCTTCCAAAAACAGTTTCTAAAGCATCGCTAATTTCACCTAAAGTGGCTCTGTAACGCGCTGCTTCAATTGCAATTTCTAGTAAGTTACCTTGACCAGTTTTTGCAGTTTCAACTAATTTTTCTAGTTTTTCCTTAACCTTATTTGAATCTCGGGTTGCTTTTATTTGTTGTAATTGTTCGACTTGTTGCTTGCGAACCATCTCATTATCAACATCTAAAATATGTAATGGATCCTCTTTTTCTAATCGGTATTTGTTAATTCCAACAATAATATCCTGACCGCTATCAATTCGTGCTTGTTTTCTTGCTGCGGCTTCTTCAATTCGAAGTTTTGGAATTCCAGCTTCAATTGCTTTGGTCATTCCACCCAATTCTTCAACTTCTTCAATTAATTTCCAAGCATTTTGAGCTATTTCATTGGTCAAACTTTCTACGTAATAACTTCCAGCCCAAGGGTCGACCGTTTTCGTAATTTTAGTTTCTTCTTGTAAATATATTTGTGTATTTCTTGCTATTCTTGCAGAGAAATCTGTTGGTAATGCAATTGCTTCATCCAAAGCATTGGTGTGTAAAGATTGTGTTCCTCCAAAAGCAGCTGCCGTTGCTTCAATGCAAGTTCGAGCCACGTTATTAAAAGGATCTTGCTCAGTTAAACTCCAACCTGATGTTTGACAATGGGTTCTTAAAGCCAATGATTTTTCGTCTTTTGGGTTAAATTGTTTTACCAATTTAGCCCAAATCATTCTTGCGGCTCTCATTTTGGCAATTTCCATAAAATGATTCATTCCAATTGCCCAGAAAAAAGAAAGGCGAGGGGCAAATTCATCAATTTTCATTCCAGTAGAAAGGCCTGTCCGAATGTATTCTAATCCGTCTGCTAAAGTATAAGCCAATTCAATATCGGCGGTAGCTCCAGCTTCTTGCATGTGATATCCTGAAATAGAAATCGAATTGAATTTTGGCATTTTTTTGCTTGTATATTCAAATATATCAGCAATAATTTTCATTGAGGGTGTTGGAGGATAGATATAAGTATTTCTAACCATAAACTCCTTCAAAATATCGTTTTGTATGGTTCCTGAAAGTTGTTCGGGTTGTACCCCTTGTTCTTCTGCAGCAACAATATAGAAAGCCATAATCGGTAAAACCGCACCGTTCATTGTCATTGAAACCGACATTTCATTCAACGGAATTTGGTCGAATAAAACTTTCATATCTTCAACAGAATCGATTGCTACTCCTGCTTTTCCAACGTCACCAACCACGCGTTCATGGTCTGAATCGTAGCCGCGGTGAGTTGGTAAATCAAATGCTATGGAAAGTCCTTTTTGACCTGCCGCTAAATTTCTTCTATAAAAAGCGTTGCTTTCTTCGGCGGTTGAAAAACCTGCATATTGTCGAATTGTCCATGGTTTTCTGACAAACATTGTTGTGTATGGCCCTCGCAAAAATGGGGCAAATCCTGCTCCAAAATCCAAATGTTCTAAGTTCTCAATATCCGATTTTGAGTAAGTTGGATTTAGTAGAATACCTTCTGCAGTTTTAAAAGCTTCCGATTTCTTTTCAGTGCTTAAAACTTTGGAATTCTCTTTATCGAATAACGTAATATGTTGTAAATCTTTTCTTTTCATTATTCTTTTCCTAATCTTTCTTGCTCTAATTTTTCAGCTAATCTTTTTTCAATTATAGGCGTAATCAATGTTTTTCGAGGGTTTACTTTTACAAATGGAAACAATTCTAAATCGTGTTTCATTTTGTCGTCTTTGTTCGGATATTTATTGGTTCCTAACAAAACTTCTTTCCCAGAATCGAATAATTCTTGTTCTTTATCTGCGCTTTCTTGAATTTTTCTTTTGATAATTCCCTCATTCAATTGTTTCAGAAAACCACCATTTGCTTCAATATCTTTAAATAAAACCAGTGCTTTTTCAGCCAATTGATGGGTAATGCTTTCTATATAATAAGTTCCATCGGCAGGATTTTTCACCTTGTCGAAGTAGCTTTCATTTTTTAAAATTAATAGTTGATTTCTCGCTATTCTATCTCCAAATTCATTGTCTTTATGGTATAACGCATCGTAAGGAAGATTCGCAATTGCATCGGCACCGCCAACTATCGCAGACATACATTCGGTTGTGGTGCGCAACATATTGACATTATAATCGTAAATTGTTTTATTTCTTTTTGTCGGTGTTACAACCAAATGGCACTCTAAATTTGGATTGTATTCTTTAGCAATGCTATTAAATAAAATTCTGTAAGCACGCAATTTTGCGATTTCAAAAAAGTAATTGGTTCCTACAGAAATCTTAAAAACTATAGGTTGGTTGAAAGTGGTAATTCGGTTTAAATATTCGTTAGCGTGAGCTAATGAATACGCTAATTCCTGCACCATATTTGCACCAGCATTTTGGTACAAGGAACTATTTATACTTATAATTGAGCTATTTGAAACTTGTTTTGAAATCAAATTTAGAGTTTCAAAATTGTCTTTTTCTTGGGTTTTCAACCAATTTCCATCTTTTGCAAGTTGGCCAATAGGATCTAGATTACAATATATTTTTGCGTTTCTTGATTTTGCTATGGTTTCAATTTTTGAAATGTAATTTATAGAAATGAAACTCAGTTTAAAGTAAATTTCACAATTTTCTAAAGGAAGTTTTTCTAGAAGTTTAGTGACATCAATCGTTTCATTTTCGATGGTGAAAATAATACTATCCGCTCCACGTTCAATAGACTCTATAGCTCTTTCGATTGATTTTTCAAGGTCGAAAACAAATATGTTTTGGCAAATTTTAAATCCGTTTGCATTTGGATTTACCGGTAAATTTTCTTGTAAGTCTTCTTGATTATAAAATGGTTTTACCTTAATGTTTTCAGGGGAATTCCAAATTAGAGTATCATTATAATCTTCGCCTTTGAGTTCGAATTGTATTTTTTGTTTCCACTGTTTGGAGGAAATAGGATCAAATTCAGAGAATAATGAATGTTTCATTTTATTTATTTTTTTATTGTATCTCCTTCATATTCAACAATGTAAATATCTTCATTTTCTCTTTTCATATAATATTTCTCCCGAGCATATTTTTCTACTTGGTCTTGGTTTTTTAGTAATTTGATGCTTTGGTTGTCTTTCTTAATTTCGTCTTGATAGTATTTTTTATTGTCTTGTAACTCGTCAATTTGTTTGTTGAGTTGCCTTTGATCCATGTAAGAATAGTTGTCTAAAAACAGCATCCACACTGCAAATAGAAGTGATATTAAAAGGTACTTGTTGCTCACTATTTTGAGCCAAGTTTTTTTTTGTTTTGATTCTTCTAACGGATTTTCCATAGTAATTTTTGATCTTTTTTAGCCCTGATGGAAGCGGTATACCAAGCCTTTGCTTGGATTTAGCGGACAGCAGGAAAATGCTCCAAAAAAATATTGGTATAAAATTAATGAAAATTTTATAAAATTCTTTGATTTATTACTGCACGAACTACATCAATTGCAACGGTGTTGTATTTATCGTTTGGAATAATGATATCGGCAAATGCTTTGGTTGGTTCGATAAACTGCTCGTGCATAGGTTTTAGCGTGGTTTGGTAACGGCTTAGCACTTCATCCATATCGCGTCCACGTTCTGCAATATCGCGTCTAAGTCTTCGAATTAAACGTTCGTCAGAATCGGCGTGAACGTAGATTTTTACATCAAAAAGTTCTCTTAATTCAGCATTGGCAAGGATTAAAATTCCTTCCACAATCATTACTTTTCTAGGATGTGTGAAAACGGTATCGTCTGTTCTGTTGTGAGTTACGAAAGAATAAACGGGTTGGTTTATGTTATTTCCCGCTTTTAATTCTTTTAGATGTGCTACTAAAAGTTCAAAATCGATGGCTCTAGGATGGTCAAAATTGATTAAAGAACGTTCTTCGAAGCTAAGATTATGATTTTCTTTATAATAGGAATCTTGAGAAATTATTCCAACTTCGGTTTCTGGTAATTCATTCATTATTTGGTGAACTACGGTAGTTTTTCCACTTCCTGTTCCTCCAGCAATTCCAATTATTAACATAGATTTTATTTTAGTTAAGCAAAAATAACATTTTATATTATGAAATTTATAATTTGAGTTGAGTTTTCTAACTAAATTTCAATCGCACAAAAACATGTTTGATTCCTTTTTTGTCGGAATCTCTTTCGTCTATTTCTAGAATATCGGTTAGTGATTTTAGAAGAGGAGTGAGTTTGGTATAACCATAATTTCTTGGATCGAATTCTGGTTTTTTCTTAACGATTAGGTTACCAACATCTCCTAGAAATGCCCATCCATCGTCGTCACAAATGGCTTCAATGGTGGCTTCAATTAATTCGATAGTTTGTAAATCGATTTTTTGAACGACCTCTTTTTCGACAATTTCTTTTTCAGGAGTTCCTTTTTCAACTACTTTTTTAGTGTCGTTTGTTGCGGTTTTCGTTACTTTCTTTTTCACTGCGCCTTGTAAAACTTCGATATATATAAATCGGTCACAGGCCACAATGAAGGAGTTTGGGGTTTTCTTTTCGCCCATTCCAATTACATTCATGCCTGATTCTCGGAGTCGGATCGCAAGACGAGTGAAGTCGGAGTCGCTAGAAACAATACAAAATCCATCTACTTTATCGGAATAGAGTAAATCCATGGCATCGATAATCATGGCTGAATCGGAGGAGTTTTTTCCTACGGTGTAACTGTATTGTTGAATTGGTGTAATTGCGTGTTCGAGTAAAACTGATTTCCAACCGTTGGCATTTGGTTTGGTCCAATCGGCATAAATTCGTTTGGTTGTTGGGGTTCCATATTTTGCGATTTCTTCCATCATTCCTTTTACATTGCTGTAGGGAATGTTATCGGCATCGATTAATACGGCTATTTTTAGTTCTTTATTTTGATTCATTTTTATTGTATTTGTATTGAAATTGCAATCATCATTCTTTTGACCTCTTCCAATTTTAATCAAAGGTACGATGTTTCTAGTTTAATCGGATGCCCTAGCCCAGATAGAAATGGAAATCCTGCGCTTTTTAGCGCAGATTGTAATGAATAGCTGGAAAAAGCTCCTAAAAAAAACATAATTTTAATCTGTTATTAAGGTATAAATATTTATTTTTGCGAGATAGTTAGAATAATAAAATTTTCAAAAACGAGATGGTAAAAGATTTATTCGAAAGAATTCAAAAAAATAAAGGTCCATTAGGAAAGTGGGCTTCACAAGCTGAGGGATATTATGTTTTTCCAAAATTAGAAGGAGAACTAGGGCCGAGAATGAAGTTTCAAGGCAAGGATATTTTGAATTGGAGTTTGAATGATTATTTAGGTCTAGCCAATCATCCAGAAGTTCGTAAAGCCGACACTGATGCGGCGATTGAATATGGTGCTGCCTACCCGATGGGTGCGAGAATGATGAGTGGTCACACCAATTATCACGAACAATTAGAGCGTGAATTGGCTGAATTTGTAATGAAAGAATCGGCTTATTTATTGAATTTTGGTTACCAAGGAATTATGTCAACTATTGACGCTTTGGTGACTAGAAATGATGTTATTGTTTATGATGTTGATGCTCACGCTTGTATCATTGACGGGGTGAGATTGCATAGTGGAAAGCGTTTTACGTACCGACACAATGATGTGGAAAGTATGGAGAAAAACTTGGAGCGCGCTACAAAATTAGCTGAAACTACTGGTGGTGGAATTCTATTTATTACCGAAGGAGTTTTTGGAATGCGAGGCCAACAAGGGAAATTGAAGGAAGTGGTTGCGATGAAGAAGAAATACAATTTCCGATTGCTTGTTGATGATGCGCATGGTTTTGGGACTCTAGGAAAAACGGGAGCTGGAGCAGGTGAGGAACAAGGAGTTCAAGACGGAATAGATGTTTATTTTTCTACGTTTGCAAAATCGATGGCTAATATTGGTGCTTTTATTGCTGGTGATAAAGAAATTATAGATTACTTAAAATACAATTTACGTTCTCAAATGTTTGCCAAAGCATTACCGATGATTCAAACGGTAGGTTCTTTAAAAAGATTGGAATTATTACGTAATTCACCTGAAATTAAAGATAAATTATGGGTAAACGTGAATGCGTTGCAAAATGGATTAAAGGAAAAAGGGTTCAATATTGGAGATACTAATACTTGTATTACACCGGTTTACCTTGAAGGAAGTATTCCTGAGGCGATGGTTATGGTGAATGATTTAAGAGAAAATTACGGAATTTTCCTTTCTATTGTGGTTTATCCAGTTATCCCTAAAGGCATAATTTTATTGAGAATGATTCCTACTGCTTCGCATACTTTGGCTGATGTGGAGGAAACATTAACTGCATTTGAAGCAATTAGAGAGAAATTAGAAAACGGAACCTATAAATAAATCGCTGAAAAGACAACTGTTAATTTAGACGCTTAATATTTAGAAGTTTAAAAGTTTAAAGTTAAAATCCATTCGTTTGTGAATGGATTTTTTTTTGAACACAGATTTTCAAAGATTTCATGGATTTAAAATAATAAGTTAAGATAAACGTGAATCTTTTTCTTGCCACGGATTATACAAATTATCTCGATTTTTTTAGTCTTTTATCTCTTCGGATGTAATTCTTAACCGCAAAGAGCGCATAGTTTTACGCAAAGTACGCAAGAAATTAATCATAAATTTTTTATAAACGTTTTTCTCCTACAAATAATTTTTGGATCGAAGTTTTTCCAAAGTAATTGAATGGCAAGGTTGTCAGCTAATTCAGGTGTTCGAATGCAATTTTGAATTCCTTTTTTGGTGAAAGTGGTATGGTATTCTTTAAATATTATAGCATGAACACCTTTGTTTTGGTAGTCAGGATGAACTCCAATAAGGTAAAACGCAACGTCTTTACTTTTTTTTCTGGCATTTAATAAATGAAACAATCCAAATGGAAATAATTTGCCTTTTGCTTTTTGTAAAGCTTCTGAAAAGGAAGGCATTACGATTGCAAATGCGACTAAATTTCCGTCTTTATCTTCCACAAATTTGATGTATTCAGGATTGATAAAACTGATGTATTTTTTCTTGAAATAGGCCTTTTGAATGTCGGTTATTTCTACGAATGAGGCCAATTTCGCATAGGAATAATTAAACAAATCAAACATTTTATCTACGTAAGGTAAAATGTCTTTTGTTTTACTAAAGTTAAGCGCTTTTAGTTGGTAACGTTTTTTTATAAGTTCTTGAGCTTTATCGAATTGTTCGATCTTAACATTAGAAAATGGAAATTTATGTTCTAAATATTCTTTTTCTGTTTGAAATCCTAACTTCTCAAAATGTTCGGCATAATAGGGATGGTTGTACCAGGTAATCATGGTTCCTATTTGGTCAAAACCTTCTGTAAGCAAACCAACTTTATCTAAATTGGAAAATCCCATTGGACCTTCGATATTATCGAGATTGTTTTTTTTACCCAATTCAACTACTTTTTCAAGTAATGCTTTAGTCACTTCTATATCATCGATTACGTCAAACCAACCGAAACGTACTTTTTTCTTTTGTTGGTTGTTTACTTCATTCCAATTGATAATTGCGGCAATTCGTCCTACAATTTCATTGTTTTTATAAGCCAAATAAAAGTAAGCTTCGGCATTTTCAAATGTTGGATTTTTAGTTTTATCGAAGGTTTCTAATTCGTCGGCAATAATTGGTGGCACCCAGTATTTATTATCTTTATATAATGAAAATGGGAATTTGATATAATCGGTAAGTTCTTTTTTGGTGATTGCCTCTTTAATTGTAATCATAAACTATTATTTAGGAGCTGGAACTTCGTCAAGACGTTTTTTATCTTTAGATTTATCTTTTCCTTTTTTATCCTTCTTTGATTTTTCTTCTGGAGCTCGAATTAATATTTCGTTATAATTTTCATCAAAACGCCAAGATATTCCTATTCCTCCAACCAATATTGAAGGAGTATTTTTAAAATTTATACCAATATTTGCATCAATTTGTATATTTTCCTGAATTAAATAAGCAGCACCACCACGAAGAACATTGTCAGCGTAAAAATCACTAAGATAACCTTGCGTTTCTACAAAACCAATCCATTCCGGATTAAATCCTCTAGTTAGTGTTAAAATATATCCGTAGGAAGGGAATTCGGTTCCTATTTTATCTGCAATAATATTGGTTACAAATACCGATCTACCCAATTGATTTTGAGTAATCAACATCGCCTTAGGACTAATTTTAGGATCTGAAGCAAATGAAAATTCATTATTTGTAAGATTCAAATTCATACCTGCGTAGATTCCAACTGCTGGGATTAAACTTCTAAATTTGAATTTGTGGTTGTTCTTCCAACTCAATACATCTACTTTTTCTTCATAATTTTTATTTGGATCAAAAATCAAATATTTTGCACCTATTATTGATTGTTTTAGGGCTTTGCGATTGTAATTTTCATCAAATCTTATGTAGTTGTCATTTTGATATTGCAAATCGACTACGAATTCTAACTGTTCCAAAAATGCACCGTATCTTAGGCTTAAATCGGTTCCTATACCCTTAGCTTGGTATTCTAGATATTTGTGTTTTTCATTAACACCATAAACCCCTAATTCCGCTTGAATTACTGTTTTTCCAACAGAAAATGCCGACATCGATTTACCAGGGCGATTGGAATTGATAACATCGGTATATTGTGCATTTATATTAGAAAATGAAAAGAAAGTCAGTGTAAGTAGTAGGGCAGTAATTCGATTCATGGAATTGAGTTTATATATTTTATTCAAATGTACCATATTTTATTATTTATTTAAGAATCATATTTTAAAATTCTATCGTAATTTGTAAAATGATTTATTAATTTTGTATAAAATATTTTTACAGATGGAAATGGCTTCTTTCGCAGGTTTTATTGAAACTTTATTTTACATATTATTCTTTTATTATGTATTTAAATTTTTGGCACGTTTGTTTTTACCGTATATGGTAAAAAAAGTGGTTGAAAAAGCGGGACGGAATTTTCAACAACAATATCAAAATCAGCAAAATCAAAATAATACTCAAGATTTTAATCCAGGAAATTCAACCGATTCAAAGCCTCGTGAAAATAAAAAAGTAGGCGAATATGTTGATTTTGAGGAAATAGAATAATCACTGTACTATTTGATTTCATAAATTCTAATATGTTTGATTTATTTTTTACTTTTACAAACATCTAAAATTAAAAAATGAAAAGATTAGAAAGAATTTATCCACACGCAATTGCCGTTTTAGGTTTTATTTTAATTTCCCTTATTTATTTTTACCCTGTACTTCAAGGAAAGAAAATTTCCCAATCTGATATAGCACTTTATACCGGAATGGCAAAAGAGCAAATAGATTTTCGAGCTACTGAAAATGCCGAACCTTATTGGACCAACTCCGCTTTTGGAGGTATGCCAACGTATCAATTAGGGGCGAATTACCCGCATGAATACATTAATAAAATTGATAGTGTTTTACGATTTTTACCAAGACCAGCCGATTATTTATTTCTATATTTCCTAGGATTTTATGTGCTATTATTAGTTTTAAAAGCCGATCCTTTGAAAGCCTTTTTTGGTGCCCTCGCTTTTGGATTTTCTACCTATTTAATAATAATTCTTGGTGTTGGTCATAATGCCAAAGCACACGCTATTGCATACATGCCAATGGTTGTTGCAGGAATACTGTTAGTTTTTCAGCGTAAATTTTTGGTTGGAGGATTGTTGACGATGTTTGCAGCAGCCTTAGAATTGAATGCCAATCACCCGCAAATGACTTATTATTTGCTGTTTTTAATTCTGATAATTACGGTTTATTATAGTTTTAAATATTTAAAAGAGAAAGAATACAAATCTTTGTTTTCTGCATTTGGGATTTTTGCAATTGCCGGAATTTTAGCCATTGGTGCCAATGCTACTAGTTTATTGGCTACAGCCGAATATACTAAATTCAGCACTAGAGGTAAAAGTGAATTGACATTTAGCCCTGATGGTTCAAAAAGCACCTCTGATAATGGAATGACTCGTGATTATATCACCGAATACAGTTACGGAATTGCTGAAAGTTTCAATTTGATTTCACCACGAATTTTTGGTGGTTCCAATGGAGAAAATATAGGAACCAATACCAATATGTATGAATTCTTAATTGGAAAAAGCGTTCCTGAAGACCAAGCCAAAGAATTCGTTTCAAGTATGCCTGCATATTGGGGAGACCAACCTATTGTTGCAGCTCCAGCCTATATTGGTGCGGTAGTTTTCTTTCTTTGCTTGATCGCATTATTTTTAGACAAACGTAAAATAAAGTATGTTTTTGTGGCCGGAGCAGTTTTTTCACTTTTGCTTTCTTGGGGTAAAAACTTCCCGTTAATAACCGATTTCTTTATTGATACGATCCCATTGTACAACAAGTTTAGAGCGGTTTCTTCCATACAAGTTATTTTAGAATTGTGTGTTCCAGTACTTGCAATTATGGGATTACAATCGTTTTTCAAAGAAGAAAAAGCACAACAATTAAAAGGACTTTATCTTTCGGGAGGAGTGTTTTTTGGAATTATTGCTTTTTTAATTGCAATAAAAAGTCAGTTTAGTTTTTCTGGAGGTAGTGACGATTATTATCTTCAAAATTACGGACCTGAGTTTATTAATGCATTAAAGGAAGATAGAAAAAGCCTTTATTCAGCTGATTTATTGCGATCTGGATTTTTAGTTTTATTGGCGTTTGGGTTGCTTTGGTTTTTTATTAAAAATAAAATTTCAAAATCGACTGCTATTATTTTAGTGGGAATCATCATGATTTCCGATTTATTTTTCATTGATAAAAATTATGTTAATGCTAAGAGTTTTGTATCTCCAAGTGAAGTAGATGTTCCATTTCAACCTACTGCTTCTGATTTAGAGATTCTTCGTGATACTTCGCATTACCGAGTATTTGAAGTAAACGGAAATATGTCAAGTTCTAGAGCTTCCTATTTTCATCAATCTATAGGTGGGTATAGCGCAGTGAAACCTCGAAGAATGCAACAGTTATTTGATTACCAAATTGCCAAAAGCAATATGGAAGTTTTAAACATGTTGAATACCAAATTCATCATACAAACGGATAAAGAAGGAAAAGAGTTTCCAACTTACAATCCGAATCACAATGGTAATGCTTGGTTTGTTCAAAAGGTGAAATTCGTAAATTCTCCAGATGAAGAAATGAAAGCTTTGGATAAATTAGATTCTAAAAATATTGCATTGGTAAATGAATATGAATTTGGGTCAAGGTTTAAAAGTGACCCAACAAAATTCATAAAAGACAGCACAGCGAATTTAAAGCTCATAAGTTACAAGCCAAATCATTTGAAATATGTTTCAAACAATGTTAATCCTGGATTGGCAGTTTTTTCTGAAATGTATTATGCTGATGGTTGGAACGCTACTATTGATGGGAAAGAAACATCTCATTTTAGAGCCGATTATGTGCTTCGAGCGATGGAAATTCCTGCCGGCAAACACACTATAGAATTCAAGTTTGAGCCTCAAGTGGTTAAAACAGGAAGTACAATCGCTTTAATTAGTTTTATACTTATGATTTTGTTATTGGGAAGTGCTATTTATTTTGAGAGAAAAAAGCTAAACAACAAACAATAAGGAATTGGATAATAATAAACTATTAATTATAACATACTATTGGCCACCAGCTGGAGGGCCAGGGGTTCAGCGATGGTTAAAATTTGTAAAATATTTACCGGATTTTGGTTATCAGCCAATAGTTTATATACCAGAAAACCCATCTTATCCAATTATTGATGTTAACTTACTTTCGGAGGTTTCAAATGAAGCCATTATTTTAAGAAATAAAATTGTAGAACCCTATCAGTGGGCCTCTTTTCTATCAAAAAATAAAACTACTAAAATCAGTTCTGGAATTATTCCGAATAAGAAAAAGCAAACGTTTTTAGATAAAATGTTGCTTTGGATTCGAGGAAATATTTTCATTCCTGATGCAAGAGTACTATGGGTAAAGCCATCGGTAAAATATATAGAAAAATATATTTCTGAAAATGGAATTACCACAATTATCACTTCTGGACCACCACATAGTTTGCATTTGATTGGATTAGAATTAAAATTAAAACAAAAATTAAACGTTAGGTGGGTGGCTGATTTTCGTGATCCTTGGACTACAATTGGATACCATAAAGCGCTCAAACTATCCGAATTTGCTTCAAATAAACACAAGCAACTAGAAAATAAAGTGTTGAATACTGCAGATTTGATTTTGGTTACAAGTCCATCCACCCGAGCAGAATTTAAACAAATAACATCCCAGCCTATTGAAGTTATAACTAATGGTTATGATATTGAGAAAATTGGGGATCAGATAGTAGATAAAAAATTCTCATTAGCTCATATCGGTTCGTTTTTATCTGAAAGAAACCCGAGGATTTTATGGGATAGCATTTCTGAATTAATTAGAGAAAATCCTTTATTTGCTTCACATTTCCAACTAAAATTGATTGGTGCCGTGAGTCAAGAAGTATTGGATTCAATTGCTTTATTTCAGTTGCAGAATTATGTTCTTAATTTAGGATATGTTTCTCACGATGTAGCTATTGCTCATCAAAAGAAGTCTCAAGTTTTATTATTAATTGAAATTAATTCAGAAGATACGAAGAGTATTATTCCTGGAAAATTATTTGAATATATGGTTTCAGAGCGACCTATTATTGGCGTAGGCCCAAAAGGATGCGACTTTGCTGAAATCTTAATTGATACAAATACTGGAGTTTTTGCTGATTACTCAGAAAAAGAAAAATTAAAAAATTATATAGCCAATTACTTTAGTTTGTTTTTGGAAGGAAATCTAAAATCAAACGCGGTAGGTTTGCAAAAATATTCTAGAAGAAATTTGACCGAAAAACTGGTTGGTCTTTTAAAAAGGTAAACTTAGAATCAATATTTTAACATTTAGATTTACAAAATAATTTTTTTATAATTGGATTACTAATTACCTTCGGGCCAAATTTTGATTCTCTATCAATGAAGAATATTATATACTTTTTATGTGTTATAACTTTAGTTTCTTTTTCCTCTCAAGAAACTTATTGTCAAGTTTATAATGCCAATTACGCTGCTGTTGTAAATCAATGTTCAAGTTCAAACATATTGAATAACCTAACTGAATATGAGGCGCTTGGAGTCAAAAGAAGAGGAACTGTTGCATTAGATAATACCTTAACTTGGTTAAAAAATAAATATTTAAGTTACGGTTATACAGCAAGTCAAATTACCGAATATTCTTATACATATACTGGTTCTACCGCTGTTTGTAAAAACCTTGTTGTTACAAAAATAGGTACCGTTTATCCAAATAAATTCATAATTATTGATGGTCATTACGATTCTTTAAATGGAACTGGTACAAATGATAATGGAAGTGGATTGGTTTGTATTTTAGAAGTTGCCAGATTATTACAAAATATACCAACTCAATATTCAATAAAGTTCATCAATTTCAGTGGGGAAGAAGATGGTTTATTTGGAAGTCAGCATTTTGTGTCAGCAGTTGTAAATGCCACAACCCCTAAAATGGATATCAAATTGGTTTTTAATTTAGATGAAGTTGGAGGTGTTGCTGGAATGGTAAATAACACAATTACTTGTGAAAGAGACCTATCTTCACCTACATCGAATAATGCGGCTTCTGCTGTCGTAACCAATGAATTAATTACCTGTGTTGGTTTGTATTCGCCATTAAACACCTTTTTAGATCGCGCTTATGCTTCAGATTACATGTCGTTTCAAAGCAATAATGAAGTAATTACGGGTTTTTTCGAAAGAAATGAGACCACCCATAAACATACTCCAACCGATTTTTTAATCAATATGGATCCTAACTATAACTACAATGTTGCTAAAGCAGCAATTGGCGCGATGTTGCATTTTTCGGTAGTCGATACTTCATTGACAAATGAAGAATTTGAATCCAGTTTCCAAGGTTCTATTTATCCAAACCCTGCTAATGATATACTTTATGTAAATTGTGGAAAATTAGATAGAAATTACACTTTTAAATTGATAGATTTATTAGGAAAAACAATCATTGCAAAGTCATTTGGAATGGCCAGTCAAAATGAGTCTATTTCAATTTCAGCTATTCCGAAGGGTCTTTATTTGGCAGTAATTGAATCTGGGGAAAATAAATACACTAAGAAAATTATTATTAACTAATTTAGTTTTTAATTAGTTTACCAATAGCGTTTTTTTCATCGTTTTTCAACTTGATAAAATACAATCCTTTTGCTAAATCGGAGATATCAATTGTAAATTCATTAGAATTTTGAATCAAGTTTTCTCGAACAATTTTACCTGAGAAATCAATTATTTGGTATTTTATTTCCGAGCTTGAATTTGATAATGATATAGTTACATCATTTTGACTTGGGTTTGGATACAATTTGAATAAAGAGTTAGTATTATCAGCTAACCCCATTGTAGATAAGGAGATACTTCTGTTTATTTCATCCCAACTTTTATTTAAATTCTCAACATACAAACTAACCGTATAGTTTCCTGTTGTTGCATAAGTATGCGTTGGACTTTGTAAATTACTTGTTGTACCATCACCAAAATCCCAAAACCATGA
The DNA here is from genome assembly GCA_947488545.1 of Bacteroidota bacterium. Taxonomy (GTDB): domain Bacteria; phylum Bacteroidota; class Bacteroidia; order Flavobacteriales; family Flavobacteriaceae; genus Flavobacterium. Next base: position 2,328 of record CANKZE010000002.1, on the reverse strand, counting down.
AATTGCACCACTGCTTGTATCGGTAAAATTAACGGTTAATCCATTTATTGTTGAAGTATAATTTGCAGTTGGTTTATGTTGTTTCCACAAAAATGTGGTCGATTTTTCCAATACAATTGGCCAAAAGGAATTTCCGCCCGTTCCATTACTCCAAGTTCCATTAGTTGCACCATAGAATTCATGTCCAACCCCAGCTACAAAATAGGTTTCATTATTGGTAAAATTCAATGAATTTAATTTATTTTTAATTGGATTACTTCCATCTGCAGTTGGTAAAGCTGAATATCCAAAAGGACTTCCAGTATTAAATGAAACTGTTGAATCTGATTCTCCATGCACTAATAACACGGGAGTAGTATTATTTGAAGTAATTAAATTGGTGCTTTGAATTCCTCCCCAAAGTGAAATAATCGCATCTGGTTTTCCATTAAATGTAAGATTAGCACCAATATCCAAACCACCTAAATCAGGCGCTGTATGAGAAAAAGGGGGAGTAATATTAGTATATTGAACTACACCAGTTTCTGATGGTTTTTCTGAAATTTGATCTAAATAAATACTGTGCAATGCAATAAAAGCACCAGCGCTACTTCCCACAAAATATACTTTATTTGGATCAATTCCGTAAGTTGTAGCATTAGCTCTAAAATACCTAACGGCAGTTCTGCCGTCTTGCAAACATCTGTAAACAGCTCTAGTTGAATGAATTACGATATTACTTGTTGCGTTAAATCCCAATCGGTAGTCGATTGTTGCTGTTACATACCCTTTTCTTGCAAAATAATCGCAAAAAGCCATCATATCATCTACATTTTTACTTCCAGAGAAAAATCCACCCGGATGGGCAAAGATAATAACAGGTCTATTGGTAAAGGTATCACCTGTTGGTCTATAAACATCCATCACTAAATTTTGTGTTGTTGTGCTGGATTCAACAGTTCCAAAACCATCTACAGTAGGGGCAGTTCCATAAATAACATTTTGTGTAATTGCAGAGGATGGAAATAGGGTATTGGTGTAACGATAGCGTTGAGAATATCCCAAAAACGGAATAATAAGTGCGATTAATACGAAGTAATTTAGTTTCATTTTAGTCCTATTTAGGAATTCAAATATACTAAATTTTCAAAACTTGCAATTGTTATAATTTATCCTTCAGATATTTAGCTGTAATCGATTCTTTGTTTTTTACAATTTCCTCTGGAGTTCCAATCGCTAAAATACGACCGCCTAATTCTCCGCCTTCTGGCCCTAAATCAATTATATGGTCAGCACATTTTATCAAATCTAAATTGTGTTCAATTACAATTATTGAATGTCCTTTTTCAATTAATGCGTCAAAAGAGGTTAGTAACTTTTTAATATCATGAAAATGCAAACCTGTAGTTGGTTCATCAAATACAAATAAAGCTTTGTCTTTTATACTTCCTTTTACTAGAAACGAAGCTAATTTAATACGCTGCGCCTCACCTCCAGAAAGCGTTGATGAAGATTGCCCTAATTGAACATATCCTAAACCTACATCTTGAAGAGGTTGAAGTTTTTGAACAATCTTAGGCGTATTTGAACTTTTGAAAAACTCTAAAGAATCATCAACGGTCATTGTCAATATATCATCAATATTTTTTCCTTCAAATGCAACTTCCAAGACTTCCTTTTTGAATCTTTTCCCTTTACAAGTATCACAAGGCAATTGAACATCGGCCATAAATACCATTTCTACATTAATAGCTCCTTCACCTTTGCAGGTTTCGCAACGTCCGCCATCAACATTAAATGAAAAATGTTTGGGTTGGTAACCACGAATTTTTGATAATTTTTCTTTGGCAAATAAATCCCTAATATCGTCGTAAGCTTTAATATAGGTTACAGGATTCGATCTCGAACTCCTACCAATAGGATTTTGATCGACATATTCAATGTGTTTTATTTTAGAGTAAAATCCTTGAATATCTGAGAATTGTCCCGCTTTATCTCCCACACCATCTAATTTTTTTTGCATCGCAGGAAATAGAATTTTCTTAACTAATGTACTTTTCCCGCTCCCAGAAACCCCTGTAATTACGGTTAGAACTTCCAATGGAAATTTCACAGTTACATTCTGTAAATTATTTTCACGAGCACCAACAATCTCTATAAATGAAGACCATTTTCTTCTATTTTTAGGCACTTCAATTTCTAGACTACCATTTAAATAGTTGGCTGTCAATGTATTTTCCTTTAGAATTTCTTCAAATGTACCTTGAGCAACCAATTTTCCCCCGTGAGTTCCAGCTTCAGGACCAATATCAATGATCATATCGGCAGCTTTCATGATGTCTTCATCGT
>CANKZE010000001.1 GCA_947488545.1 Bacteroidota bacterium | reverse complement strand
TCATCCAAGGCCAGACGAGCGCCATATTCGCTATCAAGATGCGCGAGATCTGAAAAATATCGTTTACACCGAATACAATATTGAGGGAAATCCAGAGCCTCAATTTGTGAATTTAGTTTTAGATGTAATGCCCACGCAAGTAACTTTAGTTCCCGATGCTGTCGATGCGATTACCTCAAATGCGGGTTGGAATACCATAAAACACCATGATTTTTTAACTGAAATGGTTCAAGAATTCAAACGAAACGGCATTCGAACTTCCATATTTGTAGATCCTACATTAGAAATGATAGAAGGCGCAGCTAAAATTGGCACCGACAGAATCGAATTGTACACCGAAAGCTTTGCCCACCAGTTCGGATTGGGAAATAAATCGGGAATTGATCCTTATGTTTCGGCAGCCAAATTAGCCAACGAATTGAATTTAGGAATCAATGCTGGGCACGATTTAAGCTTGGAAAACATTCAATATTTTAATCAAAAAATACCTAATTTACTCGAAGTTTCCATCGGCCATGCCTTAATTTGCGAAGCTTTATATCTCGGATTAGACAATGTGGTAAACATGTATTTGCAAAAATTAAAATAATAATTGGGGCGTGACCACAAGGGTCGGGCTGTACGTTGCAATCCACGCAAAAAAGCGTGGGATTTCCACTGCCATCCCTCACGCAACCCCGAACATAAATCATAATTATGCTTTATTCAAAAATTGAAGGTCAAGGAAAACCACTTTTAATTCTCCACGGATTTATGGGGATGTCAGACAATTGGAAAACACTGGGTTCTCAATATGCACAAGAAGGATTTCAAGTTCATATTTTAGATCTTCGAAATCACGGGCGCAGTTTTCATTCCGATATTTTCAATTACGGAGTTATGGTTCAAGATGTAGTTGATTATTGTATTGAAAATAATTTAACCAATATTGATTGCATCGGACATTCAATGGGTGGAAAAGTAGCCATGCTTTTGGCAACGCAATTTCCAAATTTAGTTGACCAACTTATTGTTGCCGACATCGGTCCAAAGTTTTATCCCCAGCACCATCAAACCATTTTGGAAGGACTTAACGCAGTAGATTTTTCATTGAAGCCAAGTAGGAGCGAAGTGGAGGAGACTATTTCAAAATACATTCCCGATTTTGGCACACGCCAATTTTTATTGAAAAGTTTATATTGGGTTGAACCCGGTCAATTGGCATTCCGATTTAATTTAGCCGTTTTCAATATTCAAATTGAGCAAATTGGTACGGCTCTTCCTGAAAACGCGCATTTTGAAAATCCAACCTTATTCATTCGCGGAGGAAATTCCAACTATATTCTAGATTCTGATATTGAGGGAATTCATAGTCATTTTCCAAAAGCTGTAATCAACACTATTTCAAATGTAGGACATTGGCTTCATGCCGAAAAACCTCAAGAGTTTTTTGAACTGACTAAAAATTTCTTAAAAATGTAATTTCAGTTCAATTATTTATTAAATTTATATTCATAAAAAAATAAATGTCATGAAGTTATTAATGAAAATTGTTTTTAGTTCAATATTGGTAATGTTCCTTTCAAATGTAATGAATGGAGTTCATGTTGATAATTTTACCACTTCAATTATTGTTGCTGTAGTACTGGGATTGCTAAATATTTTTGTAAAACCAATTCTTGTTTTGTTTACTCTTCCAGTAACGGTATTTACTTTGGGATTGTTTCTTCTTGTTATTAATGCCTTATTAATTCTGTTATGTGCAAAAATCGTTGTAGGTTTTAGAGTTGATTCCTTCTTTGCAGCATTAATTTTCAGTATAGTATTATCGCTATTACAATCAGTTATGTACGGTTTGATCAAAGACGAAAAAAAATAAAAAACATGAAAAAAGGATTCGCCTATCGTCAGATATTATTTTTAAGTCTATCTGTATTTATATTTACGTCATTTGTAAGTTTTACTTCCAAATCGGCAACTTTACAAAATAATAATCCATTTGCTTATTTGCCAACTTCAACTACCAAGCAAGTAATAAAGCACAGTTATTATGCACTTTCTTACAATGAAAAATACGAACAAGCCGAATGGGTTTCCTATTTCTTAAGAAGCGAAAACGAAGGTATCGGACATTATAAAAGACCAAGATTTATAAATGATCCAAAAGTTACCACTGAATCTGCAGATTCTGACAATTATAAAAAATCAGGTTATGATAGAGGTCATTTATGTGCAGCTGCCGATATGAGATTTTCAAAAAGCGCCTACGATGAAACTTTTTTCACCTCAAATGTTTCACCTCAAAAACACAATTTCAATGACGGAATTTGGAAGAAACTAGAAGAAAAATGTAGATTTTGGGCAACCAAATACAATGGTATTTATGTAGCTACGGGAGGTGTATTGCAAAATGGATTGCCTACAATTGGCTCAGAAAAAGTAGCAATTCCAAAATATTTTTATAAAATACTCTATTGTAATTATAAAGGTAAAAATAGAATGGTAGCGTTCTTAATCCCAAGTGTTAAGAGTAAAGAATCAATTTACAAGTTTGTAGTTTCAGTTGATTCAGTTGAAAAAATGACCGGAATTGACTTTTTTCCTCAATTAAATGATGCAATTGAAAAAGAGCTAGAAAGTAAAAGTGATTATAAAGCTTGGGCGTTTTAATATTACCACTCATTCACTTTATTAGCATCCATTTTTAAGAAAATAAATAATAAAATGGTAAAGCCCCAAAGTCCTGAACCTCCATACGAAAAGAAAGGAAGTGGCACCCCGATGGTTGGAAAAATCCCAGCAACCATCGCAATATTTACAAAGAAATGGATAAATAATATTCCCGCAACACATTGTCCGTAAATTCTACTGAATTTTGTTTTTTGTCTTTCTGCGAGATAAATGATCCTTAATAATAAACCTGCAAATAATCCTATAACTATTAAGGAACCAATGAATCCCCATTCTTCGCCTACCGTTGTAAAGATATAATCGGTGTGTTGCTCAGGTACAAATCCTCCTTTTGTTTGTGTTCCTTCAAGAAATCCTTTTCCAAACCATCCACCAGATCCAATAGCAATTTCCGACTGATTAGTATTGTAACCAATACCTCTCATATCTACTTCTTTACCTAATAAAATATTGAAACGATCGCGGTGGTGTTGTTTAAAAACGTTATCAAAAACATAATCTACGGAAAAAACATAGCCAGTAATTAATACAAATAATATAGAACTTGCTATCATATTTCTGTTTCCAATTCTACTTTTTAAATAATAAAAAACAATAACAATTAAAGCCATAATTGCTACTGCCCAAGGTTCAAAAAGTAAGGAGAAAACAAATAATACAATAGCCACAAAACCAGCCCATAAATACCATGACGGCAAACCTTCTCTATAAAGCACTAAAAAGAAAACACTGTAAATCATGGCGCTTCCAGGGTCGGGCTGAGGTAAAATTAACATTACCGGTAATAAAATGATAATTAAAGCTTGAATTTGTCTGTTCAAATCTTTTAAATTCACTTGAACATCACTTAAATATTTAGCTAAAGCCAATGCTGTGGCTGCTTTAGCAAACTCGGAAGGTTGTAGTGTAAAACTTCCAATTGCATACCAACAACGTTGACCAGCGATCGTTTTTCCAGCTACAAATAATCCCGCTAATAAAACCAATGAAACACCAAAAATAACGCTTGAATACTTTTCATAGAATTTTCCTTCTATTGCCAATATCATAAAAATCATTGGGATTGTGAAGAAAATGAATAGCATCTGCTTCCCGTATATTTGAGTAAAATCTAATATAGATGCGTCTTCAACTGATGAAGATAATGAAGAAGAATAGATGTTCAACCAACCTAATATTACTAAAATAATATAGATAGCTACACTAATCCAATCTAAGTTACTCGTTACACTTTGGTTTTTCATTTCAATTAATTCTCAGGACTTTCTTCCATTTTTGGTATCAATAATGAGTCTACTTTCGTTTTAAAATACTTATCATATTCACTTTGCAAACTCACTTCAAACATTCTTTTTTCCAAATCCGTTCGCGAAATCTTCCCTTTTAGATATTTTTCAATCATTAAAACGGCAATTGGACCAGCATTTCTAGCTCCATAATATCCGTTTTCTACAAGAACAGCGATTGCAATTTTAGGGCGATCCTTTGGTGCGAATGCAACAAATATTGAGTGATCTTGAAGTTTAGTTCTCTTACCATTAATTTTTGCGAAATTTTCTGCGGTTCCTGTTTTTCCACAAATATCAATTCCTTCAACTTGAAGAGCATTTCCAGTACCTCCTGGATAATTGAATACCCCAAATAAACCTTCAACAACTGGTTCAAAATATTTTCTATCAATTGTTGTTTGATGCTTTATTCTATATTTTGGGTCAATTTGTTCGCCTTTAATTTTTTTAATTATGTGAGGGGTGTAATAATAACCTCTGTTAGCAACAGTTGCCATCATATTGGCTAATTGAATCGGAGTCATTAATACCTCTCCCTGACCAATCGCGTTAGAAACAATTGTTTTACTATCCCAATGCCAACCTGGATACATTCTATTATAGGTATTCCCTGTTGGAACTTTTCCTTTTTTACCTGTTGGTAAATCGTAGCCCATAAATTGGCCTAAGCCAAAGCTTTTTACATGATTACTCCAAATATTTACTGCCGATTCTGGTCTCAAATATTTATTGATAATTTTCATGTATACATTTCCGAAATAAGAATTACAAGACAAAGCAATTCCGTTGTGCAATTGATGAGGTCCTGATCCGTGACATTTCATAAATCTTCCACGCGCATAACTAAATCCATGGTTACACATGAAAGTAGTTTGCTCATTAATTACCTTTTCTTGCAAACCTATCAATCCTGTCAAAATTTTAAAAGGAGAGCCGGGAGGATATTCAGCTAATAATCCTCGGTCGTAGAGCGGTTTTGAAATAGAATCGTTATATAATTTAGTGTAATTTTTTGAACGCTGACGACCCACAAGAATTGCTGGATCATAAGATGGAGCTGTAACTAGAGCTAATATTTCACCTGATGAAGGTTCAATCGCAACAATTCCGCCACGTTTATTTATCATTAATTGTTCACCATATTTTTGTAATTCTGCTGAAATAGATAGATTTATATCCTCACCTTGAACGGCAATTGTATCGTATTTCCCTTCTTTATAGGAACCTATTTCTCTATTAAATTTGTCTTTTTGGATGTATTTTACTCCTTTTATTCCACGAAGAATTTTCTCGTAACTTTCTTCAACACCTTGTTTTCCAATTAAATCGCCACTATTGTAATATGGGTTTTTGGCAATTTCACGTTCACTAACTTGAGTAATAAATCCGAAAACGTTAGCTCCAGCAGTTATTTGATAATCCCTTAATGAACGCTTTTGAATATAGAAACCTTCAAATTTTCTGATTTTTTCCTGAAAAGCAGCATATTCTAATTTATTTAATTGCGGTAAAAAAACAGATGGAAGTCGTGGGCTATAAATTTTTGCTTTTGCCATTCTCTCATCAAAGAATTCTTTTGTGATGTTCAATAATAGACAAAATTCAGCAGTATCAATTTTTTTTAGTTCACGAGGAATCACCATGATGTCATAAGAGGGCTGATTGGCAACTAATAATTTACCATATCTGTCATAAATATAACCTCTTTCAGGATAGTCATATTTTATTTTAATTGCGTTATTTTCAGATTGTAATTTGAAAGTATCATTTACTACTTGAAGATAAAAAATTCTAATTAGTAACAATGACGTTGCAATAATAATAATTAGAGGAAGTAGTGCTTTTCTCATCGTTTACTTGGCTTAAATATATATATTAAAATTATGCACACAAGTAATGTAAATAGTGTTCCAATGATTGTTCTAAATAGGATATCAAAAAGGGAACTCAACTGAAACACTTCCAAAATAAAAAGTATAAAATGATGAATTACTACTGAAAGCAATAGGAATGAAAATCGTTCAGGAGTTAATGAATCATTGATTTTTATTGTTTGGTATTCGTAGCTTAATCCAAATGAAAATTTGAAAATATAGGGTCTTGCATAGGCTAAAATCAAACAAGAAGCTGCATGAACTCCTCCAGAGTTGCTGAAAATATCCATTATTATCCCTAGTAAAAAACTTGTAACAATCAACAATTGTTTATTTCCGTTTACAGGGAATAATATGATAAATAAAATATAGGGAAACGGATTTATAAAACCAAACAAATCAATATTATTGAAAATAATTATCTGTGTAGCAAGCAACAAGAAAAACCGGACGAAGCTCAATATAACTGCACTATTCACTTTTAGTCTGTTTTTCTAGGTTGATAATTTCCTCGCGGTCTTTACTCTTAATGATGTAAACGTGACCTAAATTCGTCATGTCGTTAAATAATTTTACATTAAGTGTATAGTAATTGGTTTGATCGTCAATGTATATTTTATCGATTGTTCCAATATTAATATTTTCAGGGAAAATAACCGATTGACCACCTGTAACAATGGTATCACCTTTTCTAATTGCTGCCAATCTCGGTACGTCAATTAATTGAACAAAACCGGTATTTTTTCCATCCCAAATTAGAGATCCAAAATGATTTGTTTTTTTAATTTTAGCGTTGATTTGTGATTTTCTATTCAAGATGCTCACCACAGTAGCGTATTTCTCGGATGTGTTATCTACAATTCCGATTATACCTAAACTATTTATTACACCCATGTCAGGTTTAATACCAACTTTTGATCCGCCTTTTATAGTGATGTAATTTTCATAAACATTATAAGAATTGTGAATTACTTTTGAAACAATCAAATTCACTTTATCTACACCTTTAATACTGTCAATACTAGGAACTAAAGTTGAATCCTTGATGTTGAATAATTGGCTTTTCAAACGAGCATTCTCATTAGCAAGAATTTCGTTTTGTTTTTGTAGAGTTAAATATTCACTAAACCCATTAATACTTTCATAAACACCACCACTTAAAAAATTAGCAGATGAAATCACTTTGCTTCTATGAAAAGAATGGGATTGAATTGTCAAGACTAATGAGATCAGTAAAAGCAGCAAAAACAGCAATCGATGGCTGTTTTTAAAAATAAAATTGAATATTTGCTGCATCTATTGTGCCTATTATTTTATTAAAATACTTCTAAATCTTGGAATTTCTTTTAATGCCATTCCTGTTCCACGAACTACTGCTCTTAATGGATCTTCAGCAATGTAAACAGGTAGATCTGTTTTTTGAGAAATTCTTTTATCCAAACCTCTTAACATCGATCCACCACCTGCTAAATAAATACCAGTGTTGTAAATATCGGCAGCTAACTCAGGAGGAGTTTGAGATAAAGTTTCCATAACTGCATCTTCAATTCTCTGAATAGATTTGTCCAATGCTTTTGCAATTTCTCTATAAGAAACAACTACTTGTTTTGGTTTTCCAGTTAATAAATCACGTCCTTGAACTGAATAATCGTCCGGTGGAGTTTCTAAATCTTCAATAGCCGCTCCAATTTCTATTTTAATTTTTTCAGCTGTACTTTCTCCAACAAATAAGTTGTGTTGCGTGCGCATATAGTAGATGATGTCATTGGTAAAAACATCTCCTGCAATTTTAACTGATTTATCGCATACGATACCTCCAAGTGCAATAACTGCAATTTCAGTAGTTCCACCTCCAATATCCACAATCATGTTTCCTTTAGGTTGCATAATATCAATTCCAATACCAATTGCCGCAGCCATAGGTTCGTGAATTAAGTAAACTTCTTTTCCATTTACTCTTTCACAAGATTCTTTTACTGCACGCATTTCCACTTCTGTAATTCCAGAAGGAATACAAACAACCATACGAAGAGCAGGTGTGAACATTCTTTTTTTTAAGGCAGGAATACTTTTGATAAACATGCTGATCATTTTCTCAGATGCATCAAAATCTGCAATAACCCCATCCTTTAACGGTCGAATAGTTTTAATGTTTTCATGGGTTTTACCTTGCATCAAATTTGCCTCTTTACCAACGGCAATAATTTTACCCGTAATTCTATCACGAGCAACAATAGATGGCGAATCAATTACAACTTTTCCATTGTGAATGATTAATGTGTTTGCGGTACCTAGGTCGATAGCGATATCCTCGGTCATGAAATCAAAAAATCCCATAAGTCAGTTAAGGGTTTAGTTAGGTTTAAAATAAATTATTTACAAAGTTAAACAAATTAATGTTTAAAATGACGTGTTCCTGTAAATACCATTGCAATTTTATTTTCATTGCAATAATCAATACTTAATTCATCTTTTATAGAACCTCCAGGCTGAATTACTGCTGTAATTCCAGCGTGATTTGCAATTTCCACACAATCAGGAAATGGGAAGAAAGCGTCACTCGCCATTACCGCTCCGTGTAAATCAAATCCAAAGGCATCTGCTTTTTCAATTGCTTGTTTTAAAGCGTCCACTCTTGAAGTTTGTCCGGTTCCAGATGAAATTAAAGTTCCGTTTTTTGCAAAAACAATCGTATTTGATTTTGTGTTTTTACAAATTTTTGATGCAAATATCAAATCTTCAATTTCTTGAGATGTTGGTTCGGTGATTGTTACCGTTTTTAAATCTGATTTTGAATCGGTAATGTTATTTTTATCTTGTACTAAAAGTCCGTTCAAACAAGTTCTAACTTGTGTTTTTGGCAATTCAACATCGTTTTGTACTAAAATTATTCTGTTTTTCTTTTGTTCTAAAATAGCGATTGCTTCTTCGTCATAACTTGGAGCAATTACAACTTCACAAAATAAAGAATTTATTTCATTTGCTGTAGCGACATCAATTTTTTCATTGGCAATTAACACCCCGCCAAAAGCAGATGTTGGATCGCAAGCTAAAGCGGTTAAATAAGCGTCTTTCATCGACTTTCTTGTCGCTAAACCGCAAGCGTTATTGTGTTTTAATATAGCAAATGTAGGATCTTCATTTTTAAATTCTAAAATCAAATTTACGGCAGCATCAACATCTAATAAATTATTGTAGGATAATTCTTTACCGTGTAATTTAGTAAACATTGCTTCAAAATCACCAAAGAAATATCCTTTTTGATGAGGGTTTTCACCGTATCTTAAAATTTGTCCGTTAGCAATACTTTGTTTGTAATACGTTTCGTCGGTATTGAAATAATTAAAAATGGCAGTATCATAATTCGAAGAAACATGAAATGCTTTAGTAGCAAATAATTTTCTATCTTCTAATGTTGTTGCGCCATTTTGAGCTGTAATTGTATCTAAAAGTGAGCTGTATTCATTTACAGAAGCCACGATTACAGTGTCTTTGAAGTTTTTTGCAGCAGCTCGAATTAACGAAATTCCTCCAATATCAATTTTTTCAATACTATCTGCTTCTGAAGCTCCTGAAGCAACTGTTTTTTCAAATGGATATAAATCTACAATCACTAAATCAATCTGAGGAATTTCAAATTCTTGCATTTGTTGAACATCACTTTCATTGTCTTGACGATTTAATATACCACCAAATATTTTTGGGTGTAATGTTTTCACTCGACCACCTAAAATAGAAGGATATGAAGTTACATCTTCAACAGGAACAACAGGAATTCCAAGGTTTTTTATAAAATCTTCAGTTCCTCCAGTGGAGTAAAACGTAACATTTTGTTCGTGTAATTTTCTTACAATTGGTTCTAATCCGTCTTTTGAAAAAACTGAAATTAAAGCTGATTGGATTTTTTTTGTAGTGTTCATTGTTGTTGTTAGATTTAAAAGTGCAAAAATAGTTATTTTATTAGATTTAATTATAATTTGACGACTAGAAAACAACAACTTATTTCATTTTTTTTCAATAAATAGGATGACTCGTTTTCCTTCAATTTTTTATTTTATTTTTATACTTAATTTCATTAGGTTTTTCACAAAATAATATTGAATTTTACACTACTAAATTAAAGCCATGATTGTTTATTTTCGATTGTTAAAAGAGAGTTTCAGTTTTGCAATGAATGCACTGCGAAACAATAAATTGCGAACTTTACTTTCATTATTAGGAGTTACTATTGGAATTTTTTCCATAATTGCAGTTCTTGCTGCAGTTGATTCATTGGACAGAAAAATCAAAAAAGATTTAAGCACTTTAGATAAAAATACCGTTTACTTGATGCGTTTTTCATTTGGGCCTTCGGAAATTCCGCAATGGAAAAGGGAGCAATTTCCTAATGTAAAATATGATGAATACGAGTATTTAAAATCTTCGATGAACAATACTCAAGAAATGTGTTATCAAATGTTTACCGCTAGCCAATCCCTAAAATATGAGGCAAATATTGTTAGTGACGTAAATGTGGTTCCCGTTTCACATGAATTTATTGATATTCAAGGATTAGAATTTCAAGAAGGGCGATTTTATAATGAATCAGAAGCCAATTCCGGTGCTGCGTTAATTGTTTTGGGGAATGAAGTCGCTCAAGGTCTTTTTGAAGGGACTGATCCAATTGGGAAAAATATTAGAATGTACGGACAAAAATTTACAGTTGTAGGTGTTTTGAAAAAACAAGGTGAGGGGATTTTTGGGGAAAGTGACGACACTTCAGTTTATATTCCAGTTAATTTTCTTAGAAGATTATACGGGGATAACAACGATTCAATGACTCCAGTAATCGTAATTAAACCAGAGAAAGGGATCGATATGGATGCTTATAAAGCGGAATTAACTCAGAAATTGAGAAATTACCGCGGAATGAAAACAGGCGAAATAGACAACTTTTTCATTAATGTATTGTCAGGATTCACAGATTTATTAGACGGGATTATTTCTAAAATGAATGTTGTAGGATGGATTATCAGTGGGTTTTCATTATTAGTTGGTGGTTTTGGAATTGCCAATATCATGTTTGTTTCTGTAAAAGAACGCACCAATTTAATTGGAATTCAGAAATCATTAGGAGCAAAAAACCGTTTTATTTTATTCCAATTTTTATTTGAAGCAGTTATTCTTTCAGTAATTGGGGGTTTAATTGGTTTAATTTTAGTTTGGATTATTTCTATAATTTTAACAAATGCCTTAGATTTCGAATTTGTATTGGGACTTGGAAATGTACTTTTAGGAACTGGATTAGCTGCCATAATCGGTTTGATTTCAGGAATATTACCCGCCATTTCTGCCTCAAAATTAGATCCTGTTGAAGCGATTCGAACGGGAATGTAAATAGCGTAAATAAAAAAAACTCAAAGTCTAACTTTGAGTTTTTTTATGTCTATGTTTTATAAATTTATCTTACTTTTTGATTTAAAATCAAATCGATATATAAATTAATTTTATCTTTTAATTCTTTTCTTGGAACTATAAAATCTAAGAAACCATGTTCCAATAAGAATTCTGCAGTTTGAAATCCTTCAGGCAAATCTTTACCAGTTGTATCTCTCACTACTCTTGGTCCTGCAAATCCTATTAAAGCACCTGGCTCAGAAATATTAATATCACCCAACATGGCGTAAGAAGCAGTTGTTCCCCCCGTAGTTGGATCGGTACACAATGAAATATAAGGAATTCCAGCTTCAGCCAATTGCGCTAATTTTGCCGATGTTTTCGCCAATTGCATTAAAGAATAAGCAGCTTCCATCATTCTTGCTCCTCCAGATTTTGAAATCATTACAAATGGAATTTTATTTTTGATTGAATAATCTATTCCTCTTGCAATTTTTTCACCTACAACAGCTCCCATAGAACCACCAATAAAGGCAAAATCCATACAGCAAACCACCAAGTCATTACCTTTAGATTTTCCAACACCTGTTCGAACCGCATCTTTCAATTTGGTTTTTTCCATAGCGTCTTTAAGTCGTTCTGAATATTTCTTTGTATCCACAAAGTGCAAAGGATCTTTCGATGTCATTTTAGCATCTAATTCCTTAAATTCATTATTGTCAAATAATATCTCGAAATATTCTTTACTTCCTATTCTAACATGAAAACCATCTTCAGGGCTTACCCAAAGGTTTCTTGCTAATTCTTCAGCATCGATAATTTTTCCTGTTGGAGATTTATACCACAAGCCTTTAGGAACATCTTTCTTGTCCTCAGTGGGTGTAGTAATTCCTTTTTCTGTTCTTTTAAACCAAGACATAATTTATGTTTTTGTTAATGGTTAATGGTTGATGGTTGTTGTTAATCGGATTGAACCGACAACTAACAACCGACAACTATCAACTATAAAGTGTTCACGTTATTCAAATCTGCGAAAGCTTGTTCTAATCTCGCGTTGAATGTCATTTCTCCTTCACGAACCCATTTTCTAGGATCGTAATATTTTTTATTTGGTTGATCAGCACCTTCTGGGTTTCCGATTTGTGTTTTTAAATAATCAATATTATTCACTACATAATCACGAATACCTTCAGTGTAAGCAAATTGTAAATCGGTATCCAAATTCATTTTCACCACACCATATCCAATTGCCTCTCTAATTTCTTCCAATGTAGATCCAGAACCTCCATGAAATACAAAATCCACTGGGTTATTTCCTGTGTTGAATTTTTCCTGAACGTAATCTTGAGAATTTTTCAAGATTTTAGGAGTCAATTTTACATTTCCTGGTTTGTAAACACCGTGAACATTTCCGAAAGAAGCTGCAATTGTAAAACGCGGACTCACCTTCAATAATTCTTCGTAAGCATAAGCAACTTCTGAAGGTTGCGTATATAATTTTGAACTATCAACATCAGAATTGTCAACTCCATCTTCCTCTCCACCTGTAATTCCAAGTTCAATTTCTAATGTCATCCCCATTTTGCTCATTCTAGCTAAATAGGTTTTGCAAATTTCAATATTTTCTTCAATTGGTTCCTCAGATAAATCAATCATATGAGAACTATAAAGTGGTTTTCCAGTTGCAGCAAAATGAGCTTCACTAGCATCTAATAATCCATCAATCCATGGTAATAATTTTTTTGCGCAGTGATCAGTATGAAGAATTACAGTAGCTCCATATGCTTCAGCTAATGTATGAACGTGTTTTGCTCCAGCAATTCCACCTAAAATAGCGGCTTTTTCATTTGCGTTAGACAAACCTTTTCCAGCATTAAAAATACAACCTCCGTTTGAAAATTGAATAATTACAGGGGCGTTTAATTTTGCTGCAGTTTCTAAAACTCCATTTACCGTGCTTGAACCAGTTACATTTATTGCAGGAAGTGCAAATCCTTTTTCTTTTGCATAGCTAAAAATTGCTTGGACTGAATCGCCAGTTGCAACTCCAGCTTTGATGTTGTGTGACATTTATGTGTTGTTTTATTATTTATTAGCTCGCAAAATTAATAATTTATAAAATTAGAATGGATAATTAATTCCAATATTTATTACAGATTTTTCTAAATTATAATCTTTAAACCATTTTCTACCTTCTACTTCTGCAGGATTATAGGTTTTAAATCCTAAATCCATTCGTACAATAAAAAAATTAAAATCATATCGGAATCCGATTCCAGAACCAATAGCACTGTTTTTTAATGAATTTAAATTTTTAAATACATATTTTTCATCTTCAACATTATCAAGAACATTCCAAATATTTCCAGCATCAACAAATAGGGCGCCATTCAATTGACCAATTATATTAAAACGAAGTTCAGCACTTAATGCCAATTTTAAATTTGCTTCATTAAAATCATTAATTCCTCCACTCGCCCCAGGTCCCAATCCATAGGATTGCCATGCTCTATTATCGTTGGTTCCTCCAGCAAAATAACTTCGTGAAAAAGGAATGTTGTTTGAATTTCCATAAGGTATAGCAACACCAGCAAATGATCGAATAGCTAAAATTCTTTTTCTATGTAAATCCCATAATTTAATAAATTCGCCTTCTACTTTAAAATATTGAGAGTACTCCACTTCAAAAAATTTAGTTGTACTTTCTTGGTTATTTAATTGCTTTGAGGCTCTCGCAAGTAATGATAATAAGTTTCCAGCAGATTCAATTTTTCCTCTAAAAATCATAAAATCGTTATCGTTTTGATCTTTTTTTGTATTCTCGGAATAATTGTAACTTGTAGAAACTATCAAATCATTTTCTGTCAATCGTCTTCTTCTTTCTTCTATACTTCGTATGGTTTTGAAATCTTCTGGTGTTGGAATAACTGTTGGATTTTGACCCAATACATCGTTAGTAAAGCCATTTGTACCGCCATCAATTATCAACTCTTGATTGCTGTTAAAATAATTTGGATTTACTCCATAACTTGCATTTTGAGCTATTGAATTTAAAACGTAATATGATGATTTGTATATATTAAAGTAGTTACTTGTATTTACATTTTTCACAAATTGGATGTTCAATAACTCTAATCTAGCTTTTACACTTTCTCTTGGATTCCAATTATAATTAAGTGAACTTGTAAAGTTTTGTTTGTCTAAACCGATGTTTTCTTGTTTGATATATCCAACCGCCAGACTGGTGAATGGCAACATCGTTTTTGGAATTATTCTCTCTGTTTTAATTGGAAAAAAAACACTTGGCAAATGTAGTTTGATATCAAAACCGTACTCTGAAACATTGAAAAAACTATTATTTATTTTTGCTACTTCTTTTGAGGAACCAATATTTCCTCTTGCAGATATTTCTAATGTTTCGGCACCTCGAAAAATATTTCTAATAGAAACTGCTGTACTTGCTGTTATACCGATATCCTGAATTGTTGAATGGGTAAAGTCAAAATCATAACCAAAACTTAATTTTGGTCTCGGCGATAAATAGATATTTGCAATTAATGAATTTTCATCTTTTGGATCAACTAAGTATTGAATTAATGGATAGTTGAAAACCCTTAATCCACCTAAAGACCTTGAAGTTAAAGTAGTTTTTGTATCAGAAAATGTACTTCCTTTCGAAATAAAAACGGCATCAGTAATAGCTTTTGGTCTGAATTTTAATTTAGAAGCACTATATAAATTGAAATTATTATAGGAAACACTATCTAAAATAGTGGAATTAGTTTTTGATGTCAGGTTGTCTGTGTAAATATTTACGTCACTGATTTTATACAATTTGAATGGCATTATTTTGGTAGAATCACCAACTCTAATTGCTTGATTTTCAATATTTAGATCAATATTTGCTTTACTATTAGAATTTAATGTATCTATAGAATAATTAATATAATTTTGTTGAAAATAGTACGCGCCATTATTTCTAAAATGAGCAGTAATCCTATTTCTTTCAGCATCAAAATCAAATTTGTTATATTGTTTCCCTGATTTTAAAAAGGCCAACTCTTTATTAGTTTTGTACAACGAATCCAAAACAGGAGTTTTAATATTTATATTTATGGTGTCTAAAATAAAGGGTTTCCCTTTGGTAAGGTTGTATTTTACAAATGCTTTTTTATTACTAATGCTATCAATTTTATATTCTCCTTTAAGATTAAAATATCCTTTGTCAAAATAGTAGGACTGCAATCTTGAAAGGGAACGATCGGTACTTTTCTGATCTAAAATCACAGGCGCTTCTCCTGTTTTTTTTAGAAAACTATGTATTCCCGAATAATAAAAGGATTTGCCCAAACGATCCACTTGTTTTTTCGAAAGCCATTTAGCCATCGCAGTGTATTTTTCGGGATTTTTTATAAATTTTGCCTTATAAATGGAATCAGGATTTGGTGACGCCAAGTTAAAAATATTCAATCTTAAGCGATAACCTAGCAATGAGCTATTTGGCTTTTGATACAATTGATTGGTTACATCCTCATTGCTTTCTTTCTTCCCATCAACTAAAATCTCATTCTTAGTAAGTAGCAGTTTCCCATTAGGAACTCTTCGCAAAGAATTACAAGCAGAGATAATTACTGCAATTAGAATAAATAATGATATTTTTGTAGTCTGGTTTCTCAAAGGATGTGAAATATTTAATTCAAAAGTACATTATTTCTATGGTTAGTAAAAACCAAATAAAGTTTATATCGAGTTTGCATCTAAAAAAAAATAGAATTGCAAATCAATTATTCATTGCTGAAGGTGTAAAAGTAATTCAGGAATTATTGAAATCCAACTTTATATTAGAACATTTGTATTGCACCGAACCTTTATTTGATGAGGTTAATCCAACATTAAAATCAATTGTATCTGAATCTGATTTAAAGAAAATAAGTGCATTATCAACTCCAAATAACTGTTTGGCGGTTTTTAAAATACCTCTCGCAACGCCAATAATTGAAAAAGGTTTAATTTTAGCTTTAGATGACATTCGCGATCCGGGAAATCTAGGAACCATATTAAGATTGTGCGATTGGTTTGGTATTTCCCAAGTAATTTGCTCGGAGCAAACCGTAGATTTGTACAATCCAAAAGTAGTTCAAGCGACTATGGGTTCCATTTCAAGAGTTAATGTGAGTTATGTGAATTTGAAATTATTTCTAAAAAATTCTTCCTTACCTATTTTTGGTACTTTTATGGATGGATCCAATGTTTATAAGGAAAATCTTCCGAATGAGGCTATTGTAATTATGGGAAATGAAGCCAATGGAATTTCTTCAGAAATTGAAAATAGCATTAAAAATAGATTGACAATTCCTCGATTTGGAGATTTACAACTCACAGAAAGCTTAAATGTAGCTTCTGCAACCGCAATTATTTTAAGTGAATTTAGAAAGTAATTTTACTTTAGTGAAAAGTGAAATTAATAATAATTGCCCTAGTTTTCATCGATTCAATATTCGATGTCCAAGGGCTGTTTGGGTCGTTGTCTCGAATTAACTCATCTTCCAATCCGAAAACCCCTCTAATTGAAGGAGAAAATTTAAAATATTCAAAATACAAATCCACTCCAAATCCTAATTCATAATTTGAAGTCCAAGATTTTACTCTAAATCGCTGTTGCAAATTATCATCTGTAGAATTGGAATTACTTCCTAAATTTAAAGTTCTAGATAACCCAGCTGTTAAATACGGACGTACATTCCCGGTTCTTAATGCTGAGAATTTAAGCAATAAAGGCAAATGAATATAAGTTGATTTTACCTCTCTGTAGGCATCCAATTGGTTAGTAAAGTTTGGAAACATTAAATTTCTTTGCGTGTAATATAAACCAGGTTCAAAGCGTAAATTTATATATTCATGAAGCCTAAGATCACCTACAAGACCAACATTAAATCCGGAGGTACTTTCCACCTGAACATCTACCATTTGGTAACTTTTATAATCGATTTTGAAACCATAAGAATTAAAACCTAAAAAATAACCCCAATATACATTTGCTTTATCAAAATTTTCAAGGTTTAATAACGGATCATAACTGAACATTCCCTTGGTTTGGGAAAATCCAAAACTTGAAAATAGTACTAATAATAAGATTATTAATTTTTTCATTTTATGATTCCAAATTATTTTTTTGAAGCAGAATAAATGGCTGCAACTCCAAATGTTTGCGGCATAGATTTCACTTCTATAAACCCAATTTTTCTCAAAATATTGTTCAAAGCTTCACCATAAGGGAAAACGGAGGCGGATTCTGATAAATATTGATACGCTGAATTGTCTTTTGAGAATAGTTTTCCAATTAAAGGAAGAATATTTTTTGAATAAAAAGTATAACCTTGTTTGTACGGAGTTTTATCAGGAACGGAAGTTTCTAAAATTACAAATATCCCGTTAGGCTTTAAAACACGTAGTATTTCTGCTAATCCTTTTTCAAGATTTTCGAAATTTCTAACGCCAAATGCTACCGTGATTGCGTCGAAAGTATTGTCTTCAAAAGGCATATTTTCGGAATCGGCTAAAATCATTTCTATTTTATCAGATAGATTTTTTGCTTTAATTTTATTTCTTCCTACTTCTAACATTCCTGCAGAAATATCCAAACCAATAATTTTTTCAGCACTTGTATTGGTCATCAAAATTGCCAAATCTCCTGTACCTGTTGCAATATCTAAAACAGTTTTCGGATTTTTATCAGAAACCAATTTCAATACTTTTTTACGCCATTTGATGTCAATCCCAAAAGAAATAACACGATTCAATCCATCATAATTTCCGGAAATGGTATCAAACATTTGTGCAACTTGCTCTTTTTTACCTAATTCTGAATCTTTATACGGGGTAATATTCTTAGACATTAGTAATTATTTTGGGGCAAAGGTAAGTATTTAATTATCTTTTAAGGTAGGTTTGAAAGCTAAATTCGTGTGCGTGTTTTTCATCTTTAGGATGAAATTCTTCCTGTATTAATTCCCATTTTGAAAAATCAATTTTAGTTAAAAACGCATCTGCTTCAAAGTTATCGTTAATCAGTGTAAGCTCAATTTTATCGACATAAGGAAGTCCTAACTCGTAAATTTCTGCACCACCAATTAAAAAGGAATCTTCATTTTTTGGGCAAATTGCAAAGGCCTCTTCAATACTATTAACTACAATACAACCATCGGGATTGTAATTTTTTTGTCTCGTAATTACTACGTGAGTTCTATTTGGCAATGGTTTTGGAAAGCTCTCAAAGGTTTTTCTACCCATTATGATATAATGCCCCGAAGTGAGTTCCTTGAAACGCTTAAAATCATCTGGCAAATGCCAAATAATTTTATTGTCTTTTCCAAGAGCATTATTTAAAGAAGTCGCTGCAATTAATATTTTCATTATAAAAATGTGTAGAGATTGTAAAGTCAGAATAAAAAGACAAAGTTACAATTTAGCAAATTAAAATTGGGAAAATTATTAATTTTTTATGCTTGATTCTCTAGGAATTATTTGAGTTTTTAATTCGATTATTTTAGGACTAAATGGAATATCTTCCTTTCTACATTGCATTTCTTCCATTAGTAAATTAAAAGATACAATTCCCATTTCATAACTAGGTTGGTCCACGCTGCTTAATCTTGGAGTAATAACTTTCGACATAAACCAATTGCTAAAACCAATGACTGCAATGTCTTTTGGCACATTTATTTTCTTTTCATTGAAATAAGTTAATACTCCAACAGCCACTAAATCAGTAATCACAAAAATACCATCTACATCAGGATGGTCTTCCAAAATTTTCTTTCCAAAAATTAATCCTTCCTCAAAAGTTACATTTTCGCAGGTATAAATTAAACTTGGATCAAATGGGATATCATTTTTTTCTAATGCTTTTTTGTAACCTATAAACCGATCAATGGCGTTTTGAGGATTCACAGGTCCTCGAATATGAGCTATTTTCTTACAACCATTATCAATTAAATGTTGTACCGCCTCCGTAGCTGCCTTTTGATCGTTTATAATTACTTTTGAGCTTGGAATTAATTTCGAAATTTTATCAAATTGTACAAATGGGATTTTTCTTCGAATAATTTCTTTTAAATGTTCGTCATCATTAGATTCATTTGAAAGCGACATTATAATTCCATCGACTCTTTTATTGATTAACAATTCAACTTGTTTTTTTTCTAATTCTAAAGACTCGTTTGATTGAAGGATAATCACTAGATAACCATTTTTTTCAGCCTCGGCAATAATTCCGTTAACCACATTTGAAAAAAAGTGATGAACTACTTCAGGAATTATCATACCTATTGTTTTAGACTCTTTTGTCCTTAAATTTACTGCAAAACTATTTGGAGTATATTGAAGCTCTATTGCAAGTTCATTAACTCTTTTTTTTGTGTTTGGGCTGACATCGGAATAATTCTTCAAGGCTTTCGAAACGGTGGTAATCGAAATCCCTAAAGTTTCTGCAATTTGTTTTAAAGTGGCTTCTTTCATAATTACAAATATCATAAAAAAATATTAATAATAAATCGAAAACGTTTTCGGTTAAATCGAAAACGTTTTCGATTTAAATTCATAAAAATAAGTTCAAATAAAAATTAATTTCGTAATACTATTAACAATAAATTATTAATCTTATAATTTTAAACTATGAAAAGAATTACTTTACTGAAAAGGTTTGGATTATTGTCGGCAATTATGTTCGCCAATTCAATGTTTTCACAAAATGCTAAAGTGGTTGCGGATTCTACCAAAACAAATGCTCTTGAAGAAGTTTTTGTTACGGGTGTTGTAAATCCTAAAACCAAAATTAAATCGAGTGTTTCAATTACTACTCTAGGAGTTAAACAAATTGAACAATCGGCACCAAGATCTACTGCGGAAATTTTTAGAAGTATCCCAGGTATCCGTTCAGAATCTACAGGTGGAGAAGGAAATGCTAACATCGCTGTTCGTGGTGTGCCAATTTCTTCAGGTGGATCTAAATATTTACAAATTCAAGAAGACGGACTTCCAGTTCTTTTATTTGGAGATATTGCATTTGCAACAGCAGATATCTTTACAAGATTTGATGGAAATGTAGCCAAAGTCGAAGCAATTCGTGGAGGTTCAGCTTCTATATTATCTTCTAATTCTCCAGGAGGTATTATTAACTTTATTAGTAAAACTGGAAAAGTTGAAGGTGGTTCTATGAGTACTAGCTTTGGTCTTGATTACAATAATTTTAGAACTGACATAGATTATGGAGCAAAAATTGGTGATGGATTGTATTTCCATGCTGGTGGTTTCTATAGATCTGGTGAAGGAGTTAGACAAGCTGGTTTTACAGCAAACAATGGTGGTCAAGCTAAATTTAATCTTACAAAAGAGTTTGATAAAGGAAGCGTAACTGTTTATGCTAAATTTTTAGATGATAGAGCCGCGGCTTATATGCCAATGCCAGTTCAAGTATCTGGAACTAATGCTAATCCAAACTGGGGAAGTATTTCAGGTTTTAATGCTACAAGAGGAGCGTTACAAACTGTATTTTTATCACACAATGTAGGAATTGGTCCTGATGGTCAACTTAGAAGAGGTAAAGTTGCTGACGGAATGAACCCAGTTTCAAAAGCTATCGGAATTAATGCCACTTTCGAGTTAGAAGATGGTTGGAAAATTACTGAAAACGGAAGATTTACAGCTAATTCAGGGGGATTTATTTCTCCGTTCCCTTCAGAAGTAGGAACAGCAGCTTCAATTGCAAGTTCATTTGGTGCAGGATCTACTTTGTCATTTGCAAATACTGGAACTGCATTCAACAATCCAAATGGTCTAGTGGCAAGAATCCACATGTTTGATACTCAATTAAATGACTTCAACAACTTCATGAATGATTTAAAATTTTCAAAAAATTTCGATAAAGTTGCTATAACTGCGGGATACTTTAAATCTATCCAAAATATTTCAATGTCTTGGATGTGGAATTCTTATTTACAAGAAGTTTCAGACAATAATGCTCGTTTAATTAATGTTAGAAACGGAGCTGGAAATTTATTATCTCAAAATGGACTTTATGCTTATGGAGTTCCTGCTTGGGGAAATTGCTGTACAAGAAACTATGATACACAATATAATGTATCTGCTCCTTACTTGAATGTATCATTTGAAGCTAACGACCAACTTTCTATAGAAGGTGGAATTCGTCACGATTTGGGGAAAGTAACAGGTTCATTTGCAGGTAGCTCACAATCTGCAATAGACATTAATAACGACGGAATTATTAGTGCTCCAGAAACTAGTG
The DNA here is from genome assembly GCA_947488545.1 of Bacteroidota bacterium. Lineage (GTDB taxonomy): Bacteria > Bacteroidota > Bacteroidia > Flavobacteriales > Flavobacteriaceae > Flavobacterium. The sequence goes on along the minus strand of CANKZE010000001.1, from coordinate 66,260 downwards.
TTTCTTCTATAAATACTGCAAATACAACTGCTGTAAACTACGATTACAATTATTTTTCATATTCTGTTGGAGCTAATTATGCCTTGAATAACTCACAATCATTTTTTGCAAGATATAGTAGAGGTGCTTCTGCAAAAGCAGATCGTGTATTATTTGAAAGACCAGCAGCTTCTTATTTAGATGGAGATTTAATTAATTCTTTAGATTACTTATCACAAGCGGAATTAGGTTACAAACATAAATTTTCACGAGGTTATGTTTATGGAACTTTTTTCTATGCTAAAACTGACGAACAATCAGGTTTTGAAGCTACAAATCCATCTATGTTGACTCAAAACAATTACAAATCTTTAGGTTTGGAAGTTGAATCAGCTTATAATGTAAGTAACAATGTTGATTTACGTGGAAGTTTCACTTACACTAAAGCGGAAATTACTTCAGGTTCTAATGCTGGAAATGCACCTAGAAGACAACCTAAATTAATGTATAATTTAATTCCTTCATATAAATTCTCAAAAACTAATTCTGCTGGTTTAAGCTTCATGGGTCAAACTCAAGCATTTGCTCAAGATAGCAACCAATTAGTAATGAATGGTTTTGTATTAATCAACGGATTTGTTGAATTAGGAATTACTAAAGGTTTATCACTAAACATTTCTGGAAATAACTTACTAGATACTTTAGCAATTACTGAAGTAGAAGAAGGAAGTATAACAGAGAATACAGTAAATTATTTAAGAGCAAGACCATTCCCAGGAAGATCTATTTCTATGGCTTTGTCTTATAAATTTTAATTAAATTTCATTTTTGTTTTTGTTAGAACAATTCCTGTACTTTTATAGTATGGGAATTGTTTTTAATATATTTTAATATGAGAAAATTTTATTTTTTGTTATTCTTTTTTATGTTTTTTAATCAAGTTAATTTGGTTGCTCAAACGCATTTAAATAACGACAAACCAAAAGAAAAAACAACGAAGGTAATCTATGTTTACGGAAGTGCCGATTGTCATTTTTGTGTTGCAACCAAACAAAAATTGATAGAAAGTAAATTAGATTTTGTTTTCTATGACATTGATACCGATAAAGCAGCACTTTCAGAAATGCTAAATAAATTGAGAAAAGCTAATATTAGCACCAATAATCTTGGAATTCCGGTTGTAGATAAATATGGAGAAATATTTACTAACAATGCCGATTTTCAAGAATTTTTAATTAAAGTAACAAAATGACAAACTTCAAAAAGGTTAAGCTCAATTTTTGGCAAATTTGGAACATGAATTTCGGATTTTTTGGAATCCAATTTAGTTTTGGTTTGCAACAAAGTAATATGAGCGCCATCTATAAATATTTAGGAGCCGATGAGGCAAGTTTGCCAATGTTGTGGCTTGCTGGTCCAATAACAGGTTTAGTAATTCAGCCTATTATCGGAGCAATAAGTGACGGAACATGGTCGCCAAAATTTGGAAGAAGAAAACCATTTTTTCTTATTGGAGCCTTAATATCTAGTGTGGCATTAATTGCTATGCCTTTTTCAAGCTCCATTTTTATGGCAGCGAGTTTGCTATGGATTTTAGACGCTGCAAATAATATTGCGATGGAACCTTACAGAGCTTTTGTTGCAGATAAATTACCAAGCAAGCAATACTCAATTGGGTTTTTAATGCAAAGTTTTTTCACTGGTTTAGGAAGCACATTGTCCAATTTTACGCCTGCAATTTTAGTGTCTTTTGGTTTTTTAGCCATTACAGATAAAATGAGCAATGGAATTCCTACCTATACTTATTGGGCATTTTTTATTGGCTCTTTTGCCGCAATTGTTTCAATATTAATTACTGTATTGACTACTACAGAATTTCCTCCAACCGACGAAGAACTTCAAGTAATGCAAATTGAAAAGGCAAAAGGAAATGTTTTTCTCCGAATTTTCAATGATATAAAAATAGCCTTTAAGGAAATGCCATTAACTATGAAACAATTAATACCCGTAAAGTTTTTTACTTGGTATGCAATGTTTTGTTATTGGCAATATATTACTGGAGCCTTGTCTGTCTCGCTTTTCAATACCTCAGACGCAACATCTATAGGTTATAATAAAGCGCAAATGCTAACCGGAAATTTGAACGGAACCTATAATATTATTTGTTTTTTATCTGCTTTTGCATTAATTCCTTTAGCAAATAAATTAGGTGCTAAAATAGTTCACTTTATTGCCTTAACCTTAGGCGGAATTGGATTGCTAGCTATTCCATATTTAAATCAAACATCAATTATTTGTATGTTATGGAACCCATTTGGAGAACCCATTCATTTAAGTACAATTTATCTTTATTCTTTTGGATTAGGTATTGCATGGGCGTCAATGTTGGCAATGCCTTATCAATTATTAGCTGGCTCAATTCCAAAGGGAAAAATTGGTGTTTACATGGGTATCTTCAATATGTTTATTGTTATACCAATGATTATTCAAATTTTCACAATGCAATATTTTGTTTTTGATTTATTGGGTAAAAATCCAGTTAATGTAGTTTTGTTAGGCGGTTTTTTCCTAATAATAGGTGGAATTTTGACACTTTTTATTACTAATAATAAAGAAAAAGAAGAAATTGATTAATGAATAATTTGAGTTATATAAAAGCTATTGAGTTGCTTCAAGAATGTTCTTCTTCCGAAGGGTTTCTTGCTAGTAAAGAAAATACCTCGAACTATAAAAGAGTTTGGGCGAGGGATGGTGTTATATGTGGTTTAGCAGCCTTAGCTTCTGGAAATACCGAATTAATAAATACCTTCGAAAACACCTTAAATACTTTAGCATTAAACCAACATAAAAACGGCACTATTCCTTCAAATGTATTGGTAAATGATAACAGAAGCGAGGTAAGTTATGGTGGTTTAGCAGGAAGAGTTGACGCTGTTACTTGGTTTATTATTGGTATTTGTCAATATGCTTATTATAAAAAAGACAATTCAATCATAATTAAATATGAACCTCAAATTCAAAAATGCCTTTCCCTTTTAGAAGCTTGGGAATTTAATAATCAGCATTTAATGTACGTGCCGCTTTCTGGAAATTGGGCTGATGAATACATTACCGATGGCTATGTTTTATATGATCAATTGTTAAGAATTTGGGCCTTAAAATCGTATAATTATTTCCAAAAAAATCTCGAAATTGGTATTAAAATCAAGAATATTATTTCTCAACTTGAAATCAATTTCACCCCAAATAATTTGAAACCAAAATACCACGAAAGAGCCTATAATGAAATGGGTTTTTCAGGATATATGCCTTGTTCGTTTTCTCCATCAGGATATAAAATTCAATTTGATGCTTTCGCAAATTCACTTGCACTTATTTTAAATATTGGAACAAATAATTTTCAAAATGAAATTTTATTGTCTTTTGAAAAAATTGTAAGCCAAACTAAGATGAAGCTTATTCCTGCTTTTTGGCCACCAATAAAACCAACCGATTTGGATTGGAACTTATTGAAAAATAATTGCAAATATGAATTTCGAAATTATCCAAACGAATTTCACAATGGCGGTAGTTGGCCAATGGTGAACGGGTTTTATGGATTGGCTTTAATTCAAAAGAATCAGATAGAAAAATCAACTCAAATTTTAAATGCAATTAATAAAGCAAATGAGATAAATAACTTCAGTTTTTCTGAGAATTTTAATTCAGAAACAGCCAATCCAAATGGTGTATCATTTTGTGCTTGGAGCGCTGCAGCTGCAGTTTTTTTACATCAAAGTATAAATACTAATTTTAAATTTTTAATATAATTGAATACTAATATAGATATTATATGCGTAGGGGAGGTTATTGTTGATTTTATAGGAGATCAAATTACTTCTATTGAAAACAATAGTAATTTTCAACGTTTTTTAGGAGGTTCTCCAACAAATGTAGCTCTAAATACAACTCGTTTAGGACTTAATACAATACTTATTGCTACCGGAGGAAATGACAATTTAGGAGAATTTATTTTAGATACTTTAAAAGACAATAAAGTAAATACCAATTTTTATAGAAATTCAAGTTCAAATACAACTTCAGTAATTTACATTTCTAAATCAATTATAACTCCCGATTTTAAAGCATTTAGAAACGCTGATTCTGAAATTATTGAAAGTCAATTACCCGACGAACTATTATTAAATTCAAAAATATTTCATACCACCTGTTTTGCTTTAAGCAAAGATCCTGCAAGAAGTACAATTTTAAAAAAAGCTATTAAAGCAAAAGAATTGGGACTTCAATTAAGTATCGATATTAATTTTTCTGAAAAAATATGGAACGATAGACAAGAAGCTCTTTCTGTTTTAACTGAATTTTTAAGTTTAGATCCATTGGTTAAACTTAGTGACGACGACTGTTTCAGGCTATTTAATGAGTACAAATCAGACGAATATATTTTTGACTATTTCCATAAATTAGGTGTGTCAACAATCTGTTTGACCAAAGGGAAAAATGGTGTCAAATTATCAAATGTCAATTCAGGAATACTATTTCAAGAAGCGTTAAAATTAGACCATATTGAAGATGTTACCGGAGCAGGTGATGCTTTTTGGTCAGGATTTTTATTTGCAATATTGAATAAAATGGATTTCGATGAATGTATTACAATTGCTCAGAAATTAGCAAGTATAAAACTTCAAAATATTGGAACTTTGCCTGAGAATATTGATATTTTAAAAGAAATTACAGAAGTTTAAACCGCAACTTCTCCTCGAATTCCAGGATGCGGGTCGTAGCCTTCTAGTGTGAAATCCTCAAATTTGAAGTCGAAAATATTTTTTATTTCAGGATTGATAATCATTTTTGGCAGTGGACGTGTGTCTCTAGAAAGTTGGAGTTCTACTTGTTCAAAATGATTATTGTAAATATGTGCATCTCCAAAAGTGTGAATAAATTCTCCAACTTTTAAATCACAAACTTGAGCAATCATCATTGTCAATAAGGCATAAGAAGCGATATTAAAAGGTACTCCTAAAAAGATATCGGCACTTCTTTGATACAACTGACAAGATAATTTTCCTTCTGAAACATAAAATTGGAAAAAGGCATGACACGGAGGCAATGCTACTTTCCCATTCGCTACATTTTCAGCAAATGATTTTGTTGTATCTGGCAAAACACTAGGATTCCAAGCTGAAACTAGCATTCTACGGCTATTTGGATTGGTTTTTAAAGCCTCAATAATTTCTGAAATTTGATCTATTTCTTCACTGTTCCAATTGCGCCATTGGTGACCATAAACGGGACCTAAATCGCCATTTTCATTTGCCCATTCATCCCAAATTTTAACGCCATTTTCTTTCAAATAAGCAATATTTGTTTCTCCTTTTAAAAACCAAAGCAATTCATAAATTATTGATTTAAGATGCAATTTTTTGGTTGTAACCATAGGAAAACCTTCACTTAAATCAAAACGCATTTGATATCCAAAAACACTCTTTGTCCCTGTTCCTGTTCGATCTCCTTTTTGAGTTCCGTTTTCTAATACGTGTTTTACTAAGTCTAAATATTGCTTCATCAGCTTTTATTTTATTGTTTAAAATTTTAGTTTATAAAAGTGTACCAATTAGTTTTTGTATATAACCCCATCTTTCATTACAAATATCACATTCTCTAATGTAGTTATTTTAACTAGCGGATTTTCATTTACCGCAATTATATCTGCGAAAAAACCTTCTTTTATTTGCCCAACTTCATTATCAATTCCTAATAAAAAGGCATTAGTTGTTGTAGCTGCTTGTATAGCTTCAATTGGCGTCATGCCGCCCAAAACCATATAGCTAAATTCCTTAGCATTGGTTCCGTGAGGAAAAACACTTGCATCGGTACCAAAGGCAATTTTCACCCCTTTTTTATATGCTTTGGAAAAAGTAGCTTGAATTTTAGGACCAATTTCTCTTGCTTTTGGAACTACAATTTCAGGATAAAAACCATCTATTTCAGCATTTTTTTCTACCTCTTTTCCAGCTGTTAATGTTGGAACTAAATAGGCATCGTATTTTTTCATTAAATCCATAGATTCTTCACTCATATAAGTTCCGTGCTCAATAGTTTTAACACCACCTAATATGGCTCTTTGAATACCTTCATCTCCATGCGCGTGTGCCGCTGTGAGCATATTATAATCTTTTGCAGTGGATGTAATTGCCTTAATTTCCTCAATTGTAAACTGTGGATTTTTGCTATTTTTCGCAACACTAAGTACTCCGCCGGTTGCTGTTATCTTAATTACATCTGCTCCTTCTTTGTAACGTTCTCTGACTGCTTTCACTGCATCTTCAGGAGAATTTATCACTCCCTCATGAGGTCCAGGATCGCCAACAAATTTTTTATTACTTCCATTAGTAGGGTCTGCGTGACCTCCGGTAGTGGCAATTGATTTACCAGCGGTGTATATTCTAGGTCCTTTTACAACACCTTTATTTATAGCGTTTCGTAAAGAAATATTAACTCCAGTTCCACCTAAATCTCGAACGGTTGTAAATCCTGAAAGTAAAGTTATTTCTGCAGAACGGACTGATCGAAAAGCAACATCCGCATCATTGTCTACATATTTTGAAATGTAACTATGACTGTCATAATCGCCTTCAATGTGAACATGTAAATCTATAAGTCCTGGGAGAATGTATTTGTTTTTTAGATCAACTTCAATGTCTGCTTCTTTAGCTTTTTTAAAAAAGCCGTCTTCAATTTTTGCAATTTTGTTTTTAGAAATAACGATTGTTTTATTCTTGAATTCTTTTCCGCTTTTAGTATCAATTATGGTACCGCAATGCAAATAGTAATCTTGAGAAAATGAAATCTGACAAACTAATACTATAAGTAAATTGAGGATATATTTTATTTTCATAATTTTATTTATGTATTTAAATTTGAAAAGATACTGTTTATTTATCTCTTTGATATTTCATCTCGAATTTTAGCTGCTTCGCGATAATCTTCTTTTTCAACTGCTATTTCTAATAATTCAGCCAATTCAGCTAAGCTATTTTTTGAATAGGCACTTCCCGTTACCGCATTGTCTTCTACTCCATAAGTGTTTGCGTTTGACAAACTTTCATCTATTTCTTTTGGACTATTTTCATCATCCATCAAATTAGTTTTCATATAAATACCTGCTTTTTCAAGTATGTTTTTATAGGTAAAAATAGGAGCTTTGAAACGTAAAGCCAATGCAATCGCATCAGAAGTACGTGCGTCAATTATCTCTTCGATTTTATCTCTTTCACAAATAATACTCGAGTAGAAAACGCCATCTACTAATTTATGAATGATCACTTGTTTTACAACAATGTCAAAACGTTCAGCAAAATTTTTGAATAAGTCGTGTGTAAGTGGGCGAGGTGGTTTAATTTCTTTTTCTAAAGCGATTGCAATAGATTGAGCTTCGAATGCTCCAATAACAATTGGGAGTTTTCTATCACCGTCAACTTCATTCAAAATCAAAGCGTAAGCTCCATTTTGAGTTTGGCTGTATGAAATTCCTTGTATTGTAAGTTTTACTAAGCTCATAGTTGCAAAAGTACAATGAATTGAATAAAGTTACAAAGAAATTTGTTTAAAATAAAAAAGGTTGCCGGAATTATATAAACTCTGGCAACCTAATAAATAAGTTAAGATATTTTTTAATTATTCGCTTTAAATGCTTTTAATTTATCGATTAATTTAGGTACAATTTCAAACGCGTCTCCAACTATTCCGTAGTCTGCAACTTTGAAAAATGGAGCTTCAGCATCTGTATTGATTACCACTTTTACTTTTGAAGAATTGATTCCCGCGATGTGTTGAATAGCGCCTGAAATTCCAATAGCAATGTATAAATTAGCCGCTACTGGCTTCCCTGTTTGACCTACGTGTTCCCCGTGAGGACGCCAACCTAAATCAGAAACTGGCTTTGAACATGCTGTTGCCGCTCCTAAAACGGTTGCTAATTCTTCTATCATTCCCCAGTTTTCCGGCCCTTTTAATCCACGACCTGCAGAAACTACAACATCGGCATCGGCAATAGTTACTTTACCAGAAGCTTTTTCAACTGAAACTACTTTTACTCCGAAATCAGCGTCATCAATTGAAGGGTTAAAATCTTCTTCTGTTATACTGGTTTTATTTTCAAATGTACCGTAAGAATTTTTAGAAATACTAAGCACTTTTATCGGTGTTGAAATTTCTGTTGTTAAAAATGCTTTATTTGAAAATCCATTTCTTTTCACTTGAAATGGAGATAAACTTTGTGGAAGCCCAACAACATTGGATGCAAATCCTGCTTCTAAAGAAATAGAAACTAGAGGCGCTAAATACAAACTATCCGTAGTTGATGATAAAATAATCACTTGTGAATTTTCCTTTTGTGCTGCTTGCTTTATTGCATCTGCATAAGCTTTAGCTGTAAATCCAGCTAATTTTGGGTTGTTCACTTTTAGAACTTTATCCACTCCATAATTGGCTAATTCAGAAACATCATTTGTGTTTATGGTGATTGCAGTTACAGTAGTACCTAATGATTCTGCTACTTTTTTAGCATAGGAAGCCAATTCAAATGCTACTTTTTTAAATTTTCCTCCCGAAGTGTCGGGAGCAGATTCTGCGTAAATTAATATTGACATTTTTCTATTTTTTAAATTTTGAATTTTAAATTTTAAAAGTTTTTGATAAGCCAATTCAACATTTATAATTTAAAATTTATAATTATTTTTTTCTTCCTAAATCACTTTCGCTTCGTTGTGTAATAAACTGATTAATTCGTCCAAATTATCGGCGCTAACTAATTTCACAGCTGATTTAGGAGCTGGTTTTTCAAATTTAACAGTAGCTGTTTTTGAATCACCTCCAACAGGTTCTATAATTGTTAACACCTTAGTTCTTGCAGTCATAATTCCTCTCATGTTTGGAATACGAAGGTCTTTTTCTTCAACCAAGCCTTTTTGACCACCAATAATTAATGGCAATTGAGAATTTACAATTTCTTTTCCACCGTCAATTTCTCTTGATGCTGTAACTGAATTTCCTTCAACTGTTAATGCTACACAAGAATTAATAAAGTTGAAACCTAACAATCCTGCAATCATTCCTGGAACCATTCCACCATTATAATCTAAGGATTCTTTTCCTGCAATTACCAAATCGTAATTTCCATTTTTTATTACTTCCGCTAATTGTTTTGCAACAAAAAAACCGTCTGTTGGGTCAGCATTTACTCTGATGGCCTCGTTAGCACCAATTGCTAATGCTTTTCTTAATGTTGGCTCGGTTTCTGGCCCTCCCACATTTACAACAGTTACATTTGCTCCTTGTTGTTCTTGAAACCAAATGGCACGTGTTAATCCAAACTCATCATTTGGGTTGATTACAAATTGAACTCCATTGGTATCAAAAAGAGTATCGTTATTAGTAAAGTTAATTTTTGAAGTAGTATCAGGAACGTGACTAATGCAAACTAATATATTCATTTATATAAAATTTTTAGTGTAATAATTCGGCCACTAAATTAGTAATAAATTTGATTCAATTTACTATGCGCGCATATTATTTTTCAACAAAACGGCAATACTAAATCGATTTCGTAGCCCTGATTGAAGCGGTATCCCTCGCTTTTGGGCGAGGATAAAGAGGAAAGCAGGAAAAAGCTCCAAATAATTTTAAAGATTTTTGTGCTTAAAATGGTATAAAATAATTATTTTTGCTCAAAATTTAAGAAACACATTTTCATAAATATGAGAACTATACAATTTAGAGAAGCGATTGCTGAAGCAATGAGTGAAGAAATGCGTCGTGATGAAGCCGTATATTTAATGGGTGAAGAAGTTGCTGAATACAACGGAGCTTACAAAGCCTCAAAAGGAATGTTAGACGAATTTGGTCCAAAACGTGTAATTGACACTCCAATTGCCGAGTTAGGATTTGCCGGAATTGCAGTTGGTTCTGCCATGAATGGTTGTCGTCCAATCGTTGAATATATGACTTTCAATTTCTCATTAGTTGGTATTGATCAAATCATTAATAATGCAGCTAAGATGCGTCAAATGTCTGCTGGACAATTTCCGATGCCAATGGTATTTAGAGGTCCAACAGCATCTGCAGGTCAACTAGGTGCAACTCACTCACAGGCATTTGAAAATTGGTTTGCCAATACTCCAGGATTAAAAGTGGTAGTTCCTTCAACTGTTTATGATGCTAAAGGTTTATTGAAAGCGGCAATTCGTGATAACGATCCTGTAATTTTCATGGAATCTGAACAAATGTATGGTGATAAAGGAGAAGTGCCAGATGGAGATTTCATTATTCCACTTGGAGTTGCCGATATTAAAAGAGAAGGTACTGATGTAACGATTGTGTCTTTTGGAAAAATTATTAAAGAGGCTCATATTGCTGCCGATGAATTAGCTAAAGAAGGAATTTCTTGTGAAATTATCGATTTAAGAACGGTTCGTCCAATGGATTACGATGCTATTTTAACTTCTGTTAGAAAAACAAATAGATTGGTAGTTTTGGAAGAGGCTTGGCCTTTTGCAAGTGTTGCTTCTGAAATTACTTATATTGTTCAAGAACGCGCTTTTGATTTTCTAGATGCTCCAATTCAAAGAATTACCACTGCAGATACTCCTGCGCCGTATTCTCCAACATTGTTGAAAGAATGGTTGCCTAACGCTACCGATGTGATAGCAGCTGTTAAAAAAGTTATGTACAAAAAATAATTTATAGTGGAATAAAAAGAGTTTGAACAGTTTTGCAAAACTCTTTTTGAATAATAAAATTACTATATTTGAAACTTCATCAAAAAAATGGTGAAGTTTTTTTTTCTTATGAAATTCAAATTATTTATTACCCTTTTCCTGATTTTATCTTTTTATGCCAATGCCCAAACTAAGGTAAGTGGAATGGTTGTAGATGATAAAAACCAGCCCGTTCCGTTTGCCAATATTATGTTTAAAGGAACAAACGAAGGGGTGGTATCAAATGAAGACGGTCGTTTTTATTTAGAATCTCAACTCAACTACAAAGTAATTGTGGTTTCCTTTTCCGGATTTCAAACCAAAGAAGTTGCCTTGCCAAAAGCGGTAAATTATGATTTTAAGGTTAAAATTTCCGATGGTGTAAAATTGAATGAAGTGGTAATTTATTCAGGAAAAACCTCCAAAAAAAATAACCCAGCTATTGATATCCTGAGAAAAATATGGGAACATAGACGTAAAAATGGGTTGCGTCAGTTCAATCAATATCAAATGGAGAAGTATGAAAAGCTTGAATTTGATATGAACACCATCGATAGCGCTTTCATGAAAAGTAAGATTTTCAAAGGAATGGAGTTTATATTTAAACAGGTTGACACTTCAAAAGTTACCGGGAAAACGTATTTACCAGTTTTTATTAATGAAGCCCTTTCCAATGTTTATGGAGATAATGTACGAGGCAAAGTCAAAGAAATTTTGAAAGCCAATAAAAACTCTGGATTCAATACCAATCAACAAATAATTGAGTTTGTAAAAGACCTTTATAACGAGAACGACATTTATAACAATTACTTAAATTTCTTTGACAAGAGTTTTACAAGTCCGCTTTCTAGAACCGGAATCGATGTATACAATTATGTTTTAAGAGACAGTTCATACATAGGAAAAAAGTGGTGTTACAACATTGTATTTTACCCTAGAAGAAAAAGTGAATTGACTTTTAAAGGTGATTTTTGGGTTGCCGACACTACCTATGCCATCAAAAATATCAATATGGCCTCAACCAAAAGTGCTAATATTAACTGGGTAAAGGACATTTATATAGAACAAGAATTTGAGGTTATGAATGACTCAGTTTTCTTATTAACCCGAGATTACATGATGACCGATTTTGCATTAAGCAAAAAAGAAACTTCGAGAGGGATGTACGGTAAAAGAACTACCCTTTATCGAAATCATGAGTTTAATATTAAGAAACCAACTGATTTTTATAAAGAACAAACTTTTGATAAAGAGGAATCTATTTTCACTAAATCAGATGAATATTGGGAAGAAAATCGATTTGAGAATTTGAATAAAGATGAAAAGGGTATTTATAAAATGCTTGATACCCTACAAACTAATAGAAAATTCAGGCAATTATATGATATTGTCACCATTTTAGGGAGTGGTTATTACCATGATGGAATTATTGATTACGGTCCAGTATTATCCACTGTTGGTTTTAATAATGTGGAAGGATTTCGATTACGAGTAGGAGGAAGAACGTATTTTGGACCTAATGATTTGTGGAGAATTCAGGCTTACACAGCATATGGTTTTAAGGACAACAAATTTAAATATGGTGTTTCAGGAAAGTGGCTATTAAATAGGAACAATCGATTAATTATAGAAGGAGGAACTCGAAGAGACGTTGAACAAATAGGAGCAAGTTTAACCACGTCCAATGATGTTTTAGGTAGGAGTTTCGCATCATCATCTTTGTTTGCTGGTGGAAATAATGGTAAATTAACCAATATCAATTTTTCCTCTTTTGCAGTCGAAATGGAGCCATTAAAAAACGTAACTTTTCAAACAGGATTCTCCTACAGGACACTGGTTTCAGCTTCGCCAGAATTTAAATTAGACTATTACATTACAAAGCCAGATGCTTTAGGTAATGGTGGAGTAATTAGAGCAGATTTAAATCAATCGGAAGTTAATTTCCAAATTGATTATACTCCAGGCAGAAAAACTGTTGGATATGCGGTTGAACGTCAAATTGTGAGTAGTCCCTATCCTCGATTTTTTATCAACTATAGCATGGGAATAAAAGGGTTTTTAGATAGCGATTTTGAATATAAAAAACTACAAATTTATTATAAGCAACCATTTATTATTGGTCCGTTCGGAGTATTAAATTCTACAATGGAGTTAGGAAAAACCTTTGGCTCGGTACCTTTAGGATTGATGAGTATTATTCCTGGTAACCAAACTTATTTCACGATTAGAAACACATTCAACCTATTGAATTTTTATGAATTTGAAGCCGATCAATATGCAACTCTTCAACTAGAGCATAATTTTGGCGGTAGAATTTTTGCAAGAATTCCCTATTTAAGAAAATTCAATTTGAGAGAAACCATTGGTATTAGAGGGGCTTATGGATCAATTACCGATGGCAGTAGAGCTTTAAATGCCTCAGGAATTAATTATAAAGCCCCCGAAAATGTTTATTGGGAATACAACGCAGGAATTGGAAATATATATAAGGTTTTTAGAATAGAATTTAGCTGGAGAGGTTCTTATATTACTCCTCAATCCAATAATTTTGGAATTAAAGGATCATTCGGTATTTTTTTCTAATTTTATTTTTTCCTATTTATCTCGCTTTATTCGATTTTTTCTTTGAAAAATTCCGAAAAAACGCAACTAATTCTAACATTCTACCCAAAATAAATTTAAATAAATAATAAATATTCAAAAAAGCAGACTTCAAAAGTGAATTGTGTTTTTTTATTTGTCAACGTTTTCCTACATTTGCATCCGATTATTTAATAACGAATATATAGAATATGGAATCATTAATGATTTATGTGCCAATAGTTATGGCTTTAATAGGATTGGCATTTATGGCAATCAAAAGATCTTGGGTATTAAAACAAGATGCTGGGGATGGTAAAATGAAAGAAATTTCAGATTATATCTATGAAGGTGCCTTGGCTTTCCTTAAAGCAGAATACCGATTGTTAGCAATTTTTGTGGTTATTGCAAGTATTGTTTTAGCAGGTATAACTTTTTTACCAGGTGTTAAAACACATTTATTAATAGTAGTTGCTTTTGTTTTTGGAGCCTTTTTCTCAGCTTTAGCTGGAAATATGGGAATGAAAATTGCAACTAAAACTAACGTTAGAACAACTCAGGCAGCTCGTACTAGTTTGCCACAAGCTTTGAAAGTGTCTTTTGGTGGTGGAACAGTTATGGGTCTTGGAGTTGCTGGTTTAGCAGTTTTAGGATTAACAGGATTCTTCATCTTATTATTTAGATATTTTATGCCCGGAGGTGTTTGGACTAACACGGAAGACATGACTGTTGTATTGGAAACATTAGCTGGTTTCTCTCTTGGTGCTGAGTCAATCGCATTATTCGCTCGTGTAGGTGGAGGTATTTATACTAAAGCTGCCGATGTAGGAGCTGACTTAGTAGGTAAAGTTGAAGCTGGAATTCCAGAAGACGATCCTCGTAATCCTGCTACAATTGCAGATAACGTAGGTGATAACGTAGGAGATGTTGCTGGAATGGGTGCCGATTTATTCGGTTCTTATGTAGCTACAGTTCTTGCTGCTATGGTTCTTGGAAACTATGTAATTAAAGATATGGGAGGTAAAATCGAAGATGCATTCGGCGGAATTGGACCAATTTTATTACCAATGGCAATCGCTGGTTTCGGAATATTATTCTCTATCATTGGTACAATGTTAGTAAAAATATCAAGTGATGATGCTAAAGAAGCTCAAGTTCAAAAAGCGTTAAACATTGGAAACTGGGTTTCTATTGCTTTAACTGCAGTGGCTTGCCTCTTCTTAGTAAAATTCATGTTGCCTGAAACAATGAATATGTCATTCTTCGGTGAAGGTTTAAAAGATATTTCTGCAATGCGTGTTTTCTACGCTACTTTAATTGGATTATTTGTTGGTGGAGCTATTTCATCAGTTACTGAATATTACACAGGATTAGGTACAAGCCCAGTTTTGAAAATTGTACAAAAATCATCAACTGGAGCTGGAACCAATGTAATCGCTGGTTTAGCAACTGGTATGATTTCTACTTTCCCAACTGTTTTATTATTTGCTGGAGCAATATGGTCAACCTATGCATTAGCAGGTTTCTACGGTGTAGCTTTGGCAGCTTCTGCAATGATGGCTACAACAGCAATGCAATTAGCAATTGACGCTTTCGGACCAATTTCTGATAACGCTGGTGGAATTGCTGAAATGAGTGAATTACCAAAAGAAGTTCGTACAAGAACAGATATTTTAGATTCTGTTGGAAATACTACTGCTGCAACTGGAAAAGGTTTCGCGATCGCTTCTGCAGCATTAACTTCTTTAGCTTTATTTGCTGCCTATGTGACTTTTACAGGAATTGACGGTATCAATATTTTCAAAGCGCCAGTATTAGCAATGTTATTCGTAGGAGGTATGATTCCTGTAGTTTTCTCTGCATTAGCAATGAACTCTGTTGGAAAAGCTGCAATGGATATGGTATATGAAGTTCGTCGTCAGTTTAAAGAAATTCCTGGAATTATGGAAGGAACTGGTAAACCTGAATACGGAAAATGCGTTGAAATCTCTACAAAAGCCGCTTTACGCGAAATGATGTTACCAGGTGTTTTAACTATTGGTTTCCCAATTGCAATTGTATTATTAGGTAAATTAGTTTATCCTGAAAACAACCAAATTATCGCTGAAATGTTAGGTGGATATATGGCTGGAGTTACCGTTTCTGGTGTACTTTGGGCAGTGTTCCAAAACAATGCAGGTGGTGCTTGGGACAATGCTAAAAAATCATTCGAAGCGGGTGTTGAAATTAATGGCGAAATGACTTACAAAGGTTCTGAGGCTCACAAAGCAGCAGTTACCGGAGATACTGTTGGTGATCCATTTAAAGATACTTCTGGACCTTCAATGAACATTTTAATTAAATTAACTTGCTTAATTGGTTTAGTAATCGCTCCTATTTTAGGAAATGGTACTTCTAGTGAAGCTCCTAAAGTAATGATGATTAAAATGGAATGTGCTGAAGGAAAAATGATGGGAAAATGCGACATGAGCAAATGTGCAACTATGACTAAAGACGAATGTGCTGCAATGTGCGATAGTCTTAAATGTACTCCTGAAGAAAAAGAAATGTGTTTGTCTCACTACGATAAAGACGGGAAATTTGTTGCTCAAAAAGCGGAAATGGAATGTTGTTCTAATAAATCAGATATGAAAACGGTAAACGTTCAAATTAGTGATGAAAATGGAAAAGCAAAAGCAACTGTAATTACGAATGACAACGGAAACAAAAACATTCAAGTCTTTGAAGGTTCTTTGGAAGAAGTAAAAGCAAAAGTTGAAAAAATGAAATAATAAAAGCATCAAATGCTGATTAATGCCTCGCAATTGCGAGGCATTTTTTTTTATAAAAAATAGAATTTTCATCTAAATTTAAATATTCCTTTTGTTGATAACTTATCAAAATTCTTACTTCAAAAAAACTTAAATTTGAAGTTCAAATAATTTCCAAATCCAAGTAATAAAACACCACTTCAGATAATTATTCACTGATTTAGTGCTCCCTTATTTGACTTTTTTAGACCTATGTACTTAATATTCGATACCGAAACCACAGGATTGCCAAAGCGTTGGGACGCCCCGATTACCGATACGGGAAATTGGCCGCGTTGTGTTCAAATTGCTTGGCAGTTGCACGATGATATGGGTAAGCTTATCGAACATCAGGATTATTTGATTAAACCAGAAGGATTTAATATTCCGTATGATGCAGAAAGTGTACATGGAATTTCTACCGAATTAGCTGAAGCCGATGGATTGCCAATGGCTGAGGTACTTGAAAAATTCAATATTGCTTTAAGCAAATCCAAATTCATCGTTGGTCAAAATTTAAAATTTGACATTAATATTATGGGTTGCGAGTTCCATCGTTTTGGAATTGAAAGCCCAATGAGTTCAATGCCTGTTTTGGATACTTGTACCGAGGTGACTGCCTCTTTATTACAATTGCCAGGAGGTCGTGGAGGCAAATTTAAATTGCCCACACTAACGGAATTGCACAGTTATTTATTCAATATCCCATTTGCGGAAGCGCACAACGCCACAGCCGATGTGGAAGCTACTACACGCTGTTTTTTTGAATTGATTCGAACCGAAATTTTTACCGAAAAAGAGCTCCAAGTTCAAGGCGATTATTTTGATAAATTTAAAACGCAAAATCCGAGTACAATTCAGCTAATAGGGTTAAGACATATTAACTTAAAAGAAGCTTCTCAAAAAATAAAACAACAGTTTGGTGAACGACAAGCCAATCTTGTTTCTCAAGACGAAATTGCCGAAAACAAACAAGTTTTAATCGATGCCGATTTCGTGCATTTGCATAATCATACTCAGTTTTCGGTATTGCAATCTACAATAAGTGTGGCCAAATTGGTTAAAGCAGCATCGGATAATAAAATGCCAGCCGTTGCCATCACCGACCATGCGAATTTGATGGGTGCCTTCCATTTTGTTAGAGATATTTTATACCATAATAAAGCCGCTAAAGCTAAAAACGAGGAGGCTGTTGCCAATGGTGATTCGCCAAATGAAGTGATAATCAAGCCTATTGTGGGTTGTGAATTTTATGTTTGTGAAGATCACTTGGACAAAAGCCGAAAAGACAATGGCTACCAAATTGTATTCCTCGCTAAAAACAAAAATGGATATCAAAATTTAACTAAATTAACTTCAATTGCCAATACCGATGGATTCTATTATGTTCCTAGAATTGATAGAAATCTAATTGAAAAATACAAAGAAGATTTGATCGTATTAACAGGAAATTTATACGGTGAGATTCCAAATAAAATTCTAAATCTCGGCGAAAATCAAGCGGAAGAAGCGCTTTTTTGGTGGAAACAACAATTTGGTTCCGATTTGTACATTGAAGTGATGCGTCACAATCAAGAAGATGAAAACCGCGTAAATGCAAGTTTAATAGCATTGGCAAAAAAGAATGATATTAAAATTGTTGCCACAAATAACACCTTCTATTTAGATAAGAACGATGCCAATGCACACGATATTTTGCTTTGTGTTCGTGACGGCGAAAAACAATCTACACCAATAGGAAGAGGTCGTGGCTATCGATATGGAATGCCAAATCAAGAATATTATTTTAAATCTGGTGAGGAGATGAAAATGCTTTTCACGGATTTACCTGAGGCAATTTCCAACCTTTCTGAAGTAGTTTCGAAAATTGAAATTTACGATTTAGCTCGGGAAGTACTCTTGCCAAAATTTGAAATTCCACAAGAATTTTTAGTCGCTGAGGATGATAACGATGGTGGAAAAAGAGGAGAAAATTCCTATTTAAAGCACTTAACTTATTTAGGTGCCAAAAGAAGATATGCTGAAATAACCCCAGAGATTCAAGAGCGAATCGATTTTGAGTTGCTTACAATTCAAAATTCAGGTTATCCAGGATATTTCTTAATTGTTCAAGATTTCATAGCTGAAGCCAGAAAAATGGACGTTTCTGTTGGGCCTGGAAGAGGATCCGCAGCGGGTTCAGTAGTTGCGTACTGCTTAGGAATTACCAATATTGATCCCTTGTTGTACAACCTCCTTTTTGAGCGTTTCCTTAACCCAGATCGTGTGTCATTACCCGATATTGATATCGATTTTGATGATGAAGGCCGAAGTCGAGTTATGGATTATGTAATTAAAAAATACGGATCTAAACAGGTGGCGCAAATTATCACCTATGGAACAATGGCCGCGAAATCGGCAATTCGAGATACAGCTCGTGTTTTGGATTTGCCTCTTTTTGAAGCCGATAAAATAGCGAAGTTAATTCCGAATTTAATTCCGTCAAAATGGAGTTTGGCACGTTTCCTAAAAGAAGCTGAACCTGAAATTAAAAAGATCCTTCGCCCGGAAGATTTTGAAAAAATAAAAGATTTAATTTCTATTTCTAAAGAAAATGATCTTTCTGGTGAGACCATTCAGCAAGCACAAATATTAGAAGGAAATTTAAGAAATACTGGAATTCACGCTTGTGGAGTAATTATTACGCCAAGTGATATTACCAATTTTGTGCCTATTGCTACTGCAAAAGACTCTGATTTATATGTCACTCAATTTGATAACTCGGTTGTAGAAAGTGCCGGTTTATTAAAAATGGACTTCTTGGGATTAAAAACCCTAACATTAATAAAGGACACCGTTAAATTAGTAAAATACAGATCAGGAATTGTTCTCGATCCCGATTCTTTCCCAATTGATGATGTGAAAACTTTTGAGCTTTTTCAACGTGGTGAAACCATTGGTATTTTCCAATATGAATCTCCGGGAATGCAAAAGTATTTGAAGGAATTGAAGCCTACCGTTTTCGGAGATTTGATTGCTATGAATGCACTTTATAGACCAGGGCCAATTGCCTATATTCCAAGTTTTATCCGAAGAAAAAATGGAGAAGAAACGATAGAATACGATCTTGATGCCTGCGAAGAATTGCTTAAAGACACCTACGGGATTACCGTTTATCAGGAGCAAGTAATGCTTTTGTCTCAAAAGCTAGCTGACTTTTCTAAAGGTGATGCCGATGTTTTGCGTAAAGCAATGGGGAAAAAACAGAAGGACGTTTTGGATAAAATGAAGCCTAAATTCATAAGCCAAGCGGTTGCAAAAGGACATGAAGAAGAAAAATTAGAAAAAATTTGGAAGGACTGGGAAGCATTTGCCGAATACGCATTTAATAAATCACATTCTACTTGTTATGCTTGGATTGCTTATCAAACGGCCTATTTAAAAGCGAATTATCCAGCGGAATATATGGCAGCCGTTTTATCGAATAATATGAGCGATATTAAGCAAGTTTCCTTTTTTATGGAAGAATGCAAGCGCATGGGATTGCAAGTTTTAGGGCCAGATGTAAATGAATCATTTTATAAATTCACGGTAAATGAAAATTACGCGGTGCGTTTTGGAATTGGCGCAGTAAAAGGGGTTGGAATGGGTGCCGTAAATACAATTGTAGAAAACAGAAAAGAAAGTAAATACAAGTCTATTTTCGATTTAACAAAGCGAATTGACTTGCGTGCCGCCAATAAAAAGGCACTTGAAAATCTAATTTTAGCCGGTGGTTTTGATTCCTTTAAAGGGGTTTCAAGGGCGCAGTATTTCCATGATGATGGAGATGGAATTACCTTTTATGAAAAAGCGATACGTTACGGGTTGAAATTCCAAGAAAATGAAAATTCATCGCAAGTGAGTTTGTTTGGCGAAACCAGCGAAGTTCAAATTGCCGAACCTGTTGTTCCTCCATGTGAAGACTGGTCAACAATGGAGAAATTGGCCAAAGAAAAGGAAGTCGTTGGGATTTATCTTTCAGGACACCCGTTGGACGATTTTAGATATGAGATGAAATATTTTTGCAATTCTAAGTTGGAGTTGCTGAAAGACCTGAATAGCCAAATCAATAAAAATTTAGCATTTGGAGGAATTGTTTCCAATGTAAAACACCTTGTAAATAAATCAGGAAAAGGGTTTGGTTCCTTTGTATTAGAAGGTTATGACGAAAGTCATGAATTTAGAATTTACGGGGAAGAGTACATGAAATACCGTCATTATTTGACTCAAAATAGCTTTACTTTTATTAAATTAACGGTGAAAGAAGGCTGGCCTGACAAAGAAACGGGTAAAAGAAGAGATCCAATAATACAATTCATCGACTTTAAAATTCTTCAAGATATATTGGAGTTGTTTACCAAAAAATTGGTGATTCATATCAATATAAATGACTTGCAATCGGAGTTTATTCATCAATTGAGTACTGTTTTTCAACAAAATAAAGGGGACAAATCGGTTGTTTTTGAGGTATTGGAATTGGAAAAAATTAAGAAGCAAGTTGAAATTGCTCCCCCTGTTGTCGTTTCTGATGAAGACACAGAAAGCGAGGTTGTTTACGACGAAGAAAATCCACAAGTGGAGCTAGTAACTGAAATTGAGGAAATAAAAGTCATAACAAAATTAGAAATGCCAAGCCGTAAACTGAAAATTAATATTTCAAATGAGTTGCTTTCGGAATTGGAGAAAATGCAAGTTGATTTTAGATTGAATTAAAAACAGTACTTTTGATAAAAATACAAATATGGCAAAAAATATAACTTACGACCAAGAACTTCTAAGCCTTCAAAAATACATTGAAAGTAACTCAAACGAAGATGCTAAACGCCCATTATTGTATCCTTTATTTACAAAAGTTTTTCCAAACAAGTTTAGTGTAGAGTCTGACAAAAATACTCACGGTGCAGATGGTTATGTTGAAGGTCAACTTATTGTTGAGGCCAAAACTAATTTCACACAATGGGTTGAAGGTTTTTACCAAGCTTTGCACTACAAAAAGAGATTTGGGTTGTCATACAATTCAATAATGGTTATTTCAAACGAATTCTGCGCAATTTGGAAAATTAAAAATCTGCCTGAATTTGCAGTTATCCTTTCAAACACCGCTGATGCAAATGTTGCCCCAAGTACAATTGGCAAAGAAAATGCCCGAAAAACAGCAAAATCAAATGTGATTTTGATTAAAGATGCTGCTCAATATTGGCTAGACCCAAAAGATTTGAAAGGGGAACTTTTTAATGGAAGAAAAAGTTTAATTACCGAAACTTACGAAATTTTAAAAGTTCTTAAAAATCTTGATTCAGAAAGAATTCTTGTTAACAAGCACAATTTTATTCACGCTATCGAAAGAATGAAATTCTTTTTTGAACATCCTATTGATGCTGTTCATGCTTTTTATTCTATAATTCCATATTGGGATATTACTTCTTCTGTTGCTGAAAACGAGAGTTCTGAAACCATCAAGGTTATTGGTTTTTCTGGTAAAAAGTTTTCAGAAGATATTCATATTTTACCAAAAAATAAAAAAGAATTTATCAAATTTATTGAAGATCAATATATTTTCACAAACGAAGGTTCAGGTTTAACAGTTGATTATTATTTCTCAAGATTTGATGAGGTTTTAGCAGTTATTGATCCAGAATATGTGAAACAACATGGAATATTTTTTACAGATGACAACCTTAGTAAGTTTGCGCTTTGGTTTGCTAAAAATGAAGTATTTGAAACCATTCACGAAAACTATGTAGTTTTTGACCCAGCAGGTGGTTCGGGCAACTTGATAAGCAGTTACAAAGGCAAATTAAAACACAAAATTATTTCGGAACTGCAACCAGATTTATTGAAAATTATCGAAAAACGTATGAAAGCCGACCCGTGGCATATTGAAACTGGTTTTACCATTGTGCCAAAAACAGTCACTAACGAAGGACTTAATTTTTTAGACCGAAGCGGTGAAGACTATTACAGTGAACTCGAAAAAGCAGTGTTGCAAAGTACCAAAAAGGGAATTGACAAACCATTGGCTTTTTTACTAAACCCACCTTATAAAAATACGGATGAAAATGTTGCTAGCCGTACTGATAAGGATGCAGAATATGAAATAAATGCTGATATACTTGCACTAACAGGTGCAGACGCAGGAAAAGAACGATATTTAGCATTTCTTGGACAAATTTTAAACATTTGTAAAGCGCAAACCGAAAAATTGCCAGATGCTAAACCATTGGTAATGATTTTTACACCTACATCCTGGCTCATTCCTCGACCAACCTACAAGCAATTTAGAAAAACTTGGGACGAAAATTTTACGTACTTAAATGGTTTTATCACTACAAGTAACGAGTTTTTTAAACTAAAAGGGAAATGGCCTTTGGCTTTTACCATTTGGCAATATGAACCTAACGAAGAAAGAGAAAACAAAGTAAAAGTTTTAGATTTAACAATGGTTAAAAAACAAGATTTGGCTTTTAATTGGAATGATACTGATGAAGAATTGAATCCAAAAGTAGATGAATTTATTAATGGCTTTGATTGGTCGTTTTATGAAAGTAAAACTGTTATTAAAGATGTTTTAAATCAGAAAATGTATGATTTTAAAAGAAGTCCAACCAAAACTGAATTGAAGTCAAATGAAATATATGGTGGATTACCTTTAAAAGATATAAGAAGAAAGAATTTAAAAACTTATGGCATTACCAATTCTTCCATTATAGGCTTTATGGAAGATTGTGTACCTGTAAGAATAAAAAAGAGAGAAAAAGATATTTGTTTTGAAGATAACATAAATAATAAAGTATGGTTTTTACTTCAAAAAGAATTTAAGAATATTAATTCAATTAAATGTCATAACGGCCCTACTGATCAAAAGGCCTTTTGTGCCTATGATATTCCAACGTCTGAAATATGTTTTACTTGGTTTACAATTGCAAAAAATTTAGTTGGAAAATATCCAACATGGGCAAATCAATATGATTTGTGGAAGCCGAATATTTCAGATGATTTAAAAGACGATTGGTTTGCATTGTGTTATGCTTTTGGCTTGGCCGAAAACCGTTGTGTAGTTACTAAGTTTGAAAAAGACAATCCAGTTATTGGTGCGCTAGAAGTTTGGGTTGATAATCCGATGAGTCCAAATAATCAAGATAGCTTTTATAGAACTACCTTGCAAAAAGAAATCAAAAAATCAAAATCGGTAGCTACTGATTTAGCAACAACTATTGAAGCATTTTATCAATATTGGAATTTGAATTATACTAAAGGTCAAATACTGGAAAACGTTGGTTTACACGAAGAAGCATATTTTAAATATTTTGATTATCCTGATTTTGTAACCAAAGACAGTGGCTTAATTCAAATAAAAAAATATGCAGATTTAAATGATTGTGCCGATTTATTAGAAAAAATAACTTCAATAACTGAAAAAACTAAATTGGTAAAAGAAGAAATCTATAGAATGTTAACAGAAGATTTTAAATATTTTGATTAAATTTTTTTTAATTACATAAATATCTGTACATTTGTCCCAACATGCTTACTCCGCTTCTCGTTAGATCAGCGCGCTCAGAGTAAGCTTTTTGCATTTCTATACTTTCCATATGAGCCTAGTTCCGTTTGATAAACCGCCATTTAGCTACCTTCAACAGCTAGAACAACTACAAGAACGAGGTTTACAAATCCCAAATATTGAAAAAGCAACACACTTACTTGAAAGCATAAGTTATTATAGATTAAGTGGTTATTGGTATCCGTTATTGGCGGACAAAGAAAATCACACTTTTAAAGAATCGGCAACATTTGATACTGCATTTAATTTGTATTGTTTTGATAGAGAACTTCGTGTTTTGATTATTCAGGAATTAGAAAAAATTGAAGTTTCCATTAGAGCAAAAATGATTTATTTGTTATCGCATCAAAATGGTGCGTTTTGGTATCAAGACGCCACCTTATTTAAAAATCAAAATAATCACAGTAAAACACTAGTTAGTTTAGACAACGAATACGGTAGAAGTGATGCCGATTTTATAGTAGCTTTTAGAAGTAAATATTCTAATCCATTACCACCAAGTTGGATGCTTTTAGAATTAACCTCTTTTGGGACGTTATCTTCTTTATTTAGTAATTTAAAGCCAACAAGGACCAAACGAAATATTGCTAATTATTTTGGGCTTAACGAAAACACCTTTGCTTCTTGGATGCACAGCATTGTATATATAAGAAATGTTTGTGCACATCATTCCCGTTTATGGAATCGTGTTATGAGTATTCAGCCTATTAAACCAATAGCCACAAGAAAAACTTGGTTAATTAATAGTGCGGTTGCCAATAATAAAACTTACTTTATTTTGTCTATGATATTGTATTTGTTACAAACCATTAATCCAAATAATTCTTTTTCTCAAAGATTTCAAACTTTGCTAGCAAAGTATCCTAATGTTGATACTAGAGCAATGGGTTTTCCTTCAAATTGGAAAGAGGAGAATCTTTGGAAGAAATAGGATTAATTAATTCCACAAAAACCCTAGCCCCGATAGAAGGGAAAATCCCGGGTTGTGGAGAGGTACGAGCCACAACGCGGATTGGAATGATAGCGGGATTAGCTTCAAATAAAAAGATATAAATTAAACCAATACATTCATAATCAAAAGTAATTTCACAATAGTGTTCAAATGGTATTTAATTATTAAATTTGCATTAGAAAATAAATTAACACATAGAAAATATGGCATTAGCAATAACAGATGCTACTTTTGACGAAGTAGTTTTGAAATCAGACAAACCAGTAATGGTCGATTTTTGGGCAGCATGGTGTGGACCTTGTAGAATGGTTGGACCAATCATTGACGAAATAAGTGAAGAATTTGCTGGGAAAGCAGTAGTTGGAAAAGTAGACGTAGATGCAAACCAAGAATTTGCTGCAAAATACGGAGTACGAAACATCCCTACGGTTTTAGTTTTTAAAAACGGGGAAGTAGTTGCAAGACAAGTGGGTGTTGCGCCAAAGCAAACTTATGCTGACAGCTTGAATACTTTATTGTAAAAATAATTTGTCCTTGCAATGCATAAAGCAATCTAGGTTTGGCGAAAGTCAAACCTTTTTTATTTAAACTGAATTTATTTCAGTTACACTATTTTCAATCTTTTAATTTTTAAATCGTTTAATCTTTTAATACATTTGAAGGATGAAAATTGAATCACAAATAGAGAAAATTTCTAGCTTTCAGCACCTTGAATTATTAGCGAATCAAGTGGTTGAAGGGTTTATTTCGGGAATGCATAAAAGTCCGTTTCATGGGTTTTCAGCCGAGTTTGCGGAACACAAAGTCTATAATCCTGGAGAAAGTACCAAACACATCGATTGGAAACTTTTTGCAAAAACCGATCGCCTTTATACAAAAAGGTATGAGGAAGAAACCAATTTGCGATGCCATTTAATCATTGACAATTCCTCGTCAATGCATTATCCAAAGTTGAAAGACAGTCAGTTATTTTATGAAAATAAAATTGGTTTTTCTGTTTTAGCTTCAGCGGTTTTAATGAATTTATTGAAGAAACAACGCGACGCTGTTGGTCTGAGCGTCTATTCGGATAGTTATGAATATTATGCTCCCGAGAAAGGAAGCGATCGCCACCACCGAATGATTTTAAACAAATTAGAATCATTATTGGAAAACAGTAAAAAACCAAAAAGCACCGATACCATTTCCTTTTTACATCAAATTGCCGAGAAAATTCACCGCCGTTCCATGATCGTTTTGTTTACCGACATGTTTCAGTCTGGCGATGAAGATGCTCTATTTACGGCATTACAACATTTGAAACACAACAAACACAAAATCGTTTTGTTTCATGTAATTGATGAAAAAACCGAATTGAATTTTGATTTCGATGCCGCACCAAGAAAATTCATCGACCTTGAATCAGGCGAAGAAATTAATATTTTTGCAGATAACATTAAGGAAACCTACGAAAATCAAGTTTCAAATTACTTCAAAAAGGTAGCAATTACGTGCGCCCAGAACAAAATTAAGTATGTTCCCGTTTCTGTAGGAGCCAATTTTGAGAAAATCCTCACTACATACCTAGTTGAAAAACAATCCTTTGGGTGATATTGGTCCTGAATATTAAAATTTTTCTCAAAAAACACTTGCTAGAGTCGAAATAGGTTGTATATTTGCCCTCGCAAACAAAGTTCGCTGAACTCCAATTAAAATAAAAGTTTAGTGAAGCAATAAAGCGCTGGTTTGGTAGTTCAGTTGGTTAGAATACATGCCTGTCACGCATGGGGTCGCGGGTTCGAGTCCCGTCCAGACCGCTTAAAATTGGGAAAAGTCACGTTTAACAACGTGACTTTTTTGCCCAAAAAAGGTCCCGAGACTTCGGGATTAAGATTGTTGTGTTGTTTTGCTACGGCTTTGTAACCCGTAGCCTGGTTTAGTAGTTAGACCAATGAAAAGCTTTCCATTTATTCCGAATTTATTTCAGAATCTAAGGATGGCTTTTTTGATTTTAAGGAGTTTGTATTTTTTTTAAATTTATAAATCAATAAACTTGGAAAATAAAGCACAATTCACTTACTTTGCACCGTTCTTAAATGTACTGATTGTTATCACGAAAGCCCGAGGGATTAGACCCAATGAAAGCTTAGCAACCCTTTATACCTAAAGAAGGTGCTACATTCTATCACGCCATGCGTGAACAGATAACCTGAGAATATCTCTCCCTTTCCATAACATTTTTTATTTTTTTTGAACCGAATTTTTCGGCATTCTAATAATTAGTATTCCCGTTTTCGTTGCAATCTGCGGAAAAAACCGCAGGATTTCCACTTCAACCGGGGGTATAATTTTATATTTAAGGCCTCTCTATTAATATCAGTAAAAAAATAAATGAGTTCGATTTTACAAGAAATAAACAAACGAATACTAGTTCTCGATGGAGCAATGGGGACCATGCTGCAACGCTATAATTTCTCCGAAGAAGATTTCCGAGGCGAGCGTTTTGCAAATTTCCCACATTCCCTAAAAGGAAACAACGATTTATTGTCACTTACGCAGCCGCAAGCAATTCGAGATATTCACGCTCAATATTTTAAAGCTGGTGCTGATATTGTAGAAACCAATACCTTCTCAGGAACAACGATCGGAATGGCCGACTACCATTTGGAAGATTTAGTGTATGAACTCAATTTCGAATCCGCTAAAATAGCACGTGAAGTCGCTGATGAATTTACAGCAAAAAATCCTGAAAAACCGAGATTCGTTGCTGGTTCAATCGGACCAACAAACAGAACTGCAAGCATGTCGCCAGATGTAAACGACCCTGGTTTCAGAGCCGTAACCTTCGACGAGTTAAGAATTGCCTATAAACAACAAGTAGAAGCGCTAATTGACGGCGGTGTAGATTTACTATTGGTGGAAACCATTTTTGACACCCTAAATGCGAAAGCAGCACTTTTCGCCATTGAAGAAGTAAAAGAAGAACGCAATATTGATATTCCAATTATGGTTTCAGGAACCATTACCGATGCTTCTGGAAGAACACTTTCAGGTCAAACAGTGGAAGCATTTTTAATTTCAATTTCACATATTCCATTGTTGAGCGTTGGATTTAATTGTGCGCTAGGAGCCAAACAATTAAAACCTTATTTGAAACAATTATCTCACAATACCTCTTTTAATATTTCGGCGCATCCCAATGCAGGATTGCCCAACGCTTTTGGTCAATACGACGAAACTCCAGCCGAAATGCAAGCACAAATTAAAGAATATTTAGACGAAAATTTAATTAATATTATTGGAGGATGTTGCGGAACAAATCCCGATCATATTAAATTAATCGCTGAAGTGGCGAAGGAGTATAAACCGAGAAAAGTTGTCGGTTGATAGTTGATGGTTGTTGGAGATTAAATCAAGAAAATTTAAGGTAGATTACAATAATTAAAAATAAATATGGAATATAATAAACTAGAAGTTTGGGTGGAAGCAAGGAAATTGACAAATTTAGTTTATGAATTTTCTAAAGTTTTTCCAAAAGATGAAATTTACGGTTTGACAAATCAAATGAGAAGATGTTCGGTTTCAATTCCTTCAAATATTGCAGAAGGTTGTGGTAGACAAACAGCAAAAGACACAATTAATTTTTTACATATTTCAAGAGGTTCATTGTATGAACTAGAAACACAATGTTATGTGGCTCTTGACCAAAAATATATTGACGAGAATAATTTTAATATTGTTTTTAACCAGATGCAATCTTGTAAAAAACTATTAAACGGATTTATAAATTATTATAGAAAGCTGTTATGATTATAGATACGGCCAACAACCAACAACCAACAACCAACAACTTTTTAAAGTTATCAGGTCTAGAACCACTTATTGTGACTCCAGAAACCAACTTTGTAAACGTTGGTGAAAGGACAAACGTTACAGGTTCTCGAAAATTCCTTCGATTAATTAAAGAAGAGAAATACGAAGAAGCACTTTCTATTGCAAAAGAGCAGGTAGAAGGCGGCGCACAAATCATTGATGTCAATATGGATGAGGGAATGCTTGATGGTGTTTACGCAATGACCACATTCCTGAATTTAATTGCTTCCGAACCAGATATTTCTCGTGTTCCATTGATGATTGATAGTTCAAAATGGGAAATTATTGAAGCCGGTTTGAAAGTGGCGCAAGGAAAAAGCGTGGTCAATTCAATTTCTCTTAAAGAAGGTGAAGAACGTTTTATTCATCATGCCAAATTAATTAAAAAATACGGTGCGGCAGTAATTATCATGGCCTTCGACGAAGTCGGACAAGCTGATACTTATGAAAGGCGAATCGAAATTTGTAAAAGATCTTACGATATTCTAGTTAATAAAGTTGGTTATCCGCCTCAAGACATCATTTTTGATCCGAATATTTTTCCAGTAGCAACGGGAATGGACGAACACAAATTGAATGCGTTAGATTTCTTTAGAGCTACAAAATGGATTAAAGAAAATCTTCCACATGCACATGTAAGCGGCGGGGTTAGTAACGTTTCATTTTCGTTTAGAGGAAACGATACCGTTCGTGAGGCAATGCATTCAGTGTTTTTATATCATGCAATTAATAATGGAATGACCATGGGAATTGTAAACCCAGAAATGTTAACCATTTATGATGAAATCCCAAAAGATTTACTAGAACATGTTGAAGACGTATTATTAAATCGGAGAGAGGACGCTACCGAACGACTATTGGATTTTGCAGAAAATGTAAAAGGGGATTCTAAGAATAACGAAAAAGCGGTTCAAGAATGGCGATCAGGAACTATTCAAGAACGTTTAACGCATTCCTTAGTTAAAGGAATAGATGAATTTATCGACCAAGACATTGAAGAAGCCAGACTCGCCGCTTCCAAACCAATAGATGTTATTGAAATCAATTTAATGGCAGGAATGAACGTTGTCGGGGATTTATTTGGAAGTGGAAAAATGTTCTTGCCACAAGTAGTAAAATCAGCACGAGTTATGAAAAAAGCGGTTGCCTATTTATTACCATACATCGAAGCTAGTAAGCAAGTTGGCGATAAGCAAGGGGCAGGCCGCATTCTAATGGCAACAGTAAAAGGCGATGTTCACGACATCGGAAAAAACATAGTTTCGGTAGTTTTAGGTTGTAATAATTACGAAATCATTGATTTAGGGGTGATGGTTGCGCCCGAAAAAATTATCGCAGCGGCAATTGAGCACAACGTTGATATTATTGGGTTAAGCGGATTAATTACACCATCATTGGATGAAATGGTTTATTTGGCTAAAGAATTGGAGAGGTTAAATGTAAAAATCCCAATTATGATTGGGGGCGCTACCACTTCTCGAGCGCACACTGCAGTTAAAATTGCACCTCAATATTCGAGCACTGTGGTTCATGTTAATGACGCTTCAAGAGCGGTTACTGTGGCAGGAAATTTATTGAATGAAGACACTAATTTAAAATATGTAAGCGAAATTCGTTCGGAATACGATGAACTGCGAGAAGGATATTTGAACAGAAGTCGGGATAAGAATTTCTTAACTATCGAACAAGCTCGTGCTAATAAATTAAAATTGGATTGGGACAATTTTACGCCTGTAAAACCAAATTTCATTGGAACAAAAACTATAGAAGTAGATTTGGATGTTTTAGTTCCCTATATCGATTGGACTCCGTTTTTTAGAACTTGGGAATTGTTTGGAAAATATCCAGCCATTCTTACAGATGAGGTAGTTGGAGAACAAGCAACTTCTGTTTTTGCAGACGCTCAAGAAATGCTAAAAGTAATTTTGAAGGAAAAGAAATTATCTGCCAAAGGTATTTTTGGAATTTTCCCTGCGAATCAAGTTAACGACGATGATATTTTGGTTCAACCAATAACCAATAATCAACAACCACTAGCTTTTCTGACATTACGTCAGCAATCCCAAAAAACTGCTGGAGCACCAAATATAGCATTAGCCGATTTTATTGCGCCGAAAGATTGTGGAAAAACGGATTATATTGGAGCATTTTGTGTAACAACCGGTTTTGGAGTTGATGAATGGGCTGCGGAATTTGAAACAAAATTAGACGACTATAATTCAATTATGGTTAAAGCACTTGCGGATCGATTGGCGGAAGCTTTTGCAGAATATTTACATGAAAAAGTTAGGAAAGACATTTGGGGTTATGCTTCGGATGAGAAATTATCCACTGATGATTTAATAGAAGAAAAGTACAAGGGAATTCGACCAGCGCCAGGTTATCCAGCCTGTCCAGACCATTTGGAGAAACCTACAATTTGGAAATTACTAAATGTAGAACATGAAATTGGAGTTAAACTTACCGAAAGTATGGCAATGTGGCCGGCTTCATCAGTCTCTGGATATTACTTTGCAAATCCTGAAAGTAAGTATTTTGGACTCGGAAAAATTAAAGAAGATCAAGTTATTGATTATTCAAAACGTAGAAATATTTCAACAGAAGTAGCAACAAAATGGTTAAATCCAAATATTGCTGATTAAATAATAGTTGATAGTTAATGGTTGATAGAAATTATCTGCAACCAACAACCAACAACCAACAACCAATTATATGAAAGTAACAAAGCACATCGAAAAAGCGAAAGGGAACACTTTATTTTCTTTTGAAATTATACCACCTCAAAAAGGGAAAAGTATCCAAGAATTGTATGATAATATAGACCCGTTAATGGAATTTAATCCTCCATTTATTGATGTTACGACTTCTCGTGAAGAATTTGTATATATAGACAAAGGAAACGGATTATTGGATAAAAAACTAACCAGAATGCGCCCTGGAACTCTTGGAATTTGTGCTTCTATCAAGCATAAATACAATGTAGATACAATTCCGCATGTACTTTGTGGTGGTTTTACCAAAGAAGAAACGGAGTATTTATTGGTAGATTGCCACTATTTAGGAATCGACAATGTGATGGCGTTACGAGGTGATGCAATGAAGGAGGAGAAATATTTTATGCCCAAAAATGGAGGTAATAATTACGCGGTAGATTTAGTAAAACAAATTAAACAATTAAATGACGGTAAATATTTACATGATTTAATTGACGTTGATAATAAAGCAGATTTTTGTATTGGTGTGGCCGGTTATCCCGAAAAACACTTGGAATCGCCTTCTCTACAATCTGATTTAAAAAGATTAAAAGAGAAAGTTGACGCCGGTGCCGATTATGTGGTTACCCAAATGTTTTTTGATAATTCTAAATATTTTGAATTTGTAGAAAAAGCAAGAGCAATTGGAATTACTATACCAATTATACCAGGAATTAAACCAATTGCTGTAAAGAAACACATGCAGCTATTGCCACAAGTTTTCCGTGTAGACTTACCAGAAGATTTAATTAGCGCTATTGAAAAAAGTACTACTGCAGCTGAGGTAAAAGCAGTAGGAATTGAATGGGCAATCCAACAATCTTTAGAATTAAAAAAAGCGGGAGTTCCTGTTTTACATTATTATTCTATGGGAAAATCAGAGAATATTCGACAAATTGCTAAAGCAGTATTTTAGTAAATTATTTTTTGGTGATTTCCCTAAAAATAGCTTCTAAATTTTTATTCTTTTGATTCAATTGAAGGGTTTTTAAACCATTTTCATTTGCAAAATCAAAAACGACTGGTCGCATATCGGTTTCAGAAATAAAAGTCAATTCCCAAACCATATCATGAACATTTTTATAGGATTTTAAATGAGGTATTTTTGCAATAGCCTGTTCCTCGATTTTAAAATCAAATTCAACTTCGATAACTTGTTCTTTGTCGGAAGAAATCAGTTTGTCTAATTTTTTATCGGTTACAATTTTACCATTATTGATAATAATAACGCGATCGCAAATGGCCTCAACCTCTTGCATGATGTGTGTTGACAAGAATACCGTTTTGTCTTTTCCAACGTTTTTAATCACATTTCGAATCTCAACCAACTGATTTGGATCTAAACCAGTGGTAGGTTCATCTAATATTAAAACATCGGGATTGTGTAAAAGCGCATTGGCTAAACCTACTCTTTGACGATATCCTTTCGATAATTGCCCAATTTTTTTATGACTTTCAGAAGTTAATCCGGTTAATTCTATTACGTCATTTATTCTAGATTTTACCACTTTAAAAACATCGGCATTGAAAGCCAAATATTCTCTTACATACAAATCTAAATACAATGGATTGTGCTCAGGCAAATAACCAACAGACAATTGAACCGATTTTTGATTGGAATTTACATCAAATCCGTTTACCGCTGCACTTCCTTCATCTGCAGTGATATAGGTAGTTAATATTTTCATTAATGTTGATTTTCCAGCGCCATTCGGACCTAAAAAACCTACAATTTCTCCCTTTTTAACAGAGAATGAAACGGCGTCCAGGGCTTTCTGATCACCATAACTTTTAGAAATATTTACAACTTCAATTGACATAATATTTATTTTAAACAAAAGTAAGCAGAAAAATTAGGTTTACCATAATCATTTCTAAAATGCCGACTCATTAATTTATTTAAGTAACGAACAAAATCTAAAATTGTTGTAAATAATAAGCAAACAAAAAGGGTATTCAAGATAATTGTAATAATTTTGTAGAATATTTAAATAGTGCAATCCAAAGAATGAAAAACATGGTTAACAATAAAGAAATGAGAAAGTGGTTAGACGACTTTAACTTGCCACATCCATTGATGATTGCGGGGCCTTGTAGCGCAGAAACGGAAGAGCAGGTATTAAAAATTGCTCACGATTTAAAAAATTCTGACGTTACTATTTTCAGAGCTGGAATTTGGAAACCGAGAACTCGCCCGGGAGGATTTGAAGGTGTTGGTGAAATTGGGTTAAAATGGTTACAAAAAGCAAAAGCAGAAACCGGTTTGATGATGGCAATTGAAGTTGCGAATGCAGCGCATGTAAAGTTAGCATTAGAACATGATATTGATGTGCTTTGGATAGGCGCTAGAACTACGGTGAATACTTTTGCAGTTCAAGAAATTGCGGATGCATTGAAAAACACCGACAAAATTGTATTGGTAAAAAACCCAGTAAACCCAGATTTGGCTTTATGGATAGGTGGTGTAGAGCGTTTATACAATGCTGGAATTAAGAAATTAGGCGTAATTCATAGAGGTTTTTCAACCTATGAAAAAACAAAATACAGAAACATTCCCGAGTGGCAAATTGCTATCGATTTGCAAAGTAAATTTCCTGATTTACCTCTAATTTGCGATCCTTCGCACATTACCGGTAAAAGAGCGATGATAAAAGAAGTTTCCCAACAAGCGATGGATTTGAATTATGATGGATTGATGATTGAAACGCATAATGATCCAGAAAACGCTTGGAGTGATGCCGATCAACAAGTAACGCCTCAAGCATTAATGCAAATATTTCAAGAATTAGTAGTTAGGAGAGCATCATTTGAAGAAGATTTCAATATTGATATGGAAAAGTTGAGAGCAAAAATTGACATCACCGATTCTAAAATATTGGAATTATTAGGAAATAGAATGAAGGTTGCAGAAGAAATCGGCGCAATTAAAAAAGCCAAGAATGTAGCTGTTTTACAAAATAAACGATGGGCGGAAATTCTAGAAAAAATGGTCGCTGACGGAGAAGAAAAAGGATTAAGCGAAGAATTTATTTTAAAATTATTCAAGGCAATACATCAAGAAAGCATCAGCCATCAAGAAAAAATAATGAATCATTCTTCCAATTAACTATATATTTGCCTCATGACAGGACTTGTTTATAAATCTACTGGAAGTTGGTACACTGTGAAATCAGAAAATGGTGATTTTATTGAATGCCGTATGAAAGGTAAATTCCGAATCAAAGGCATTAAAAGTACCAATCCAATTGCCGTTGGTGATTGGGTAGATTATGAACTTGAAGAAACATCCGATTCTGTTACCGGTACGATTCACAATATTCACGAAAGGAAGAATTATATTGTTCGAAAATCGGTGAATTTATCGCATCAAATGCACATTATAGCATCCAATATTGATCGTGTTTTTCTATTAATTACAATTAATAATCCACCTACAACTACCAATTTTATTGATCGTTTTTTAGTTACTGCAGAAGCCTACGGAATTGAAACAATTTTGGTTTTTAATAAGATTGATACCTTTGACGAAACGACTTTAGACGAACAATTGTACTTGCAACATATCTATCAAGAGATTGGTTACCAATGTTTGCGAGTTTCCTCTACTGAAATGAAAGGAATTGAAGAGTTAAAAGCACTAATGATTGATAAAGTGAGTATGTTTTCTGGACATTCAGGAGTTGGAAAATCCACTTTGGTTAATGCGCTTGAACCTAATTTACACTTAAAAACGAAAGTTATTTCCGAGCAAAGCATGCAAGGACAACACACCACTACATTTGCTGAAATGTACGATTTAAGTTTTGACGCTAGAATTATTGACACACCCGGAATCAAAGGATTTGGGATTGTAGATATGGAAAAAGAAGAAATTAGCGGTTATTTTCCTGAGTTTTTTAAGTTAAAAGACAAATGTAAATTCAATAATTGTTTGCATAAAGACGAACCGCATTGTGCAATAAAAAAAGCCCTTGAAAACGATCAAATTTCTTGGTCAAGATATAAAAGTTATCTCAAAATTTTAGAGGGTGATGAAGAACATTATCGAACAGACATTTACGATGAGGATCGAAAAGCAAGTGATGAAACCAGGAATAAGTAAAATAATTATTATATTAATTATTTCGAATAGGTAAAAATTGTAATCTAGATTATTAATGCAAATTATGGCTGAAAATATAATAAAAACAAAATCATTTAACTTTGCATTACGAATCGTAAAATTGCAGCAATTTTTAATTTTTGATAAAAAAGAATTTGTATTAAGTAAGCTATTGTGCTCCTAGCTTCAATAATTATTTCAACTAAGAATAACTTAAAAAAATAATTATGGATTTCTTCATTAATTTACAATTCATAATTTACAATTCACAATTAATTTGAAAGTAATAATTCAAAGAGTAACATCCGCATCGGTAACAATTGAAACCGAAATTGTAGCTACTATTCAAAGTGGTTTATTGGTATTGGTTGGTATTGAAGACGAAGATTCCATGGAAGACATCAATTGGCTTAGCCAAAAAATAATCAACCTACGAATTTTTGGCGACGAAAATGAAGTCATGAACTTATCTGTAAAAGAAGTTAATGGTGATATAATTATTGTAAGTCAATTTACATTACACGCAAGTACTAAAAAGGGAAATCGCCCATCATATATCAAAGCTTCAAAACCAGAAATAGCAATTCCTTTGTACGAAAAATTCCTTCAACAAATGGAATTTGAACTTGGAAAGAAAATCCAAACGGGTAAATTTGGAGCAGATATGAAAGTGGCATTGGTAAACGATGGCCCCGTAACCATAATAATTGACAGTAAAAACAAATCATAATTTTCATACATTTTTTGTTTATATTTGGATATTATAAATTCCTTTGACGCCAAATTTTGAAACAAAACCTTACGATTCTGCTTTTTACATTTTTTGCATTTGTAGCAACAGCCCAAAAGATAAAATTTCCTGTTATCCTAATTGCCGATAGTTTATTAACTAATTCAAATGCTGTTGTTCGTTTAAATCATCAAGAAATTTCAATCTCTTCACAGAGAAAAATGATTGTTACTACCAATAGAGTTGTAACCGTTTTTAATAAAAATGGGTTGAGTGCAATTGGCGCAATTACAGGATATGATAAATCTAGATCATTAAATGCTATTGAAGCAATTATTTATGATGCCTTTGGTAATGAAATTAAGAAAGTTAGAAAAAAAGATTTTATTGATGAAAGCGCAGTAAGTGGTGGAACCCTTTTTTCGGATAGCCGCGTTGTTTACCTAGATTATACTCCAATAAATTATCCTTTTACGGTCAATTTTACTTGTGAAATCCAAACATCAAATACCGCATTAATACCAAAGTGGATGCCGATAACCGATTTTTACGTGAGTATTGAAAAAAGCTCATTAAATGTTACTTATCCTAATGACTTGGGTTTTAAAAAGAAAGAGTTTAATTTAGATAAATTTAAGATTAAAAGAACATTAGATTCTACAACACAATTGTCCTATGCTGTTGAAGGTGTAATTGCTCAAAAGCCGGAAGAATTAAGCCCCGATTTTATCAAAATTTACCCAAGAGTAATGTTGAGTTTAGAGTCATTTAATCTAGAAGGTGTTGATGGTACAGCCAAAAACTGGAAAGAATACGGTCAGTGGTTTTCTGATAAAATTCTAAAAGGAACCTCCGAATTGTCTGATGAAACAATTACAAAAGTTAAATCGTTAGTGGGATCTGAAAAAGATCCAATAAAAAAAGCAAAAATAGTTTACCAGTATCTTCAAAACAAATCAAGATACATCAGCGTACAAGTAGGAATAGGTGGTTTTAAACCAATGTTGGCAAGCGATGTTGATCGATTGAGTTATGGTGATTGTAAAGCGTTATCGAATTACACTAGGGCGCTTTTAAATGCTGTTGATGTTCCTGCATATTATACAGAATTATATGGCGATTCAGATAAAATTGATATCGAATCTGATTTTTTTTCGGTTCAAGGAAATCATGTTATTTTGGCTATTCCAAATCAAAACGAGTATGTTTTTTTAGAATGTACAAGCCAAGACAATCCATTCGGATATCAGGCTAATTTTACCGATGATCGAAATGTGGTGGTAATTAAACCTGAAGGTGGTGAAATTGTTCGCACTAAAAATTATGATGAAAATACGAATTCACAATTCAGCAAAGGCAAATATTCCATTTCTGAAACTGGTGATTTTGATGGAGAAATTTCAATAGTTTCTGAAGGCACTCAATATGGTAAAAAGTACCACATAGAAAAACTACCACCAAATGAAAAAGAGAGAAATTATAAAAGTTATTGGAGCAATATTAATAATTTAGTTATCAATAGCACTACTTTTAAAAACGACAAAGAAAAGATTTCATTTACAGAAAACCTTAATATTAGTGCTGTAAATTACGGTGCTGTTTCTCAAAATAAAATTTTATTTGCAGTAAATGCTTTCAACCAATATTCAGGAAATCTTAAAAAAACGAGGAACCGAAACAACCCATTTGAAATTGAAAGAGGTTTTATAGATAATGATGAAATTGCAATCGTTTTACCTACAGGTTTTTTAATTGAAGCAATGCCGGAAAACACCGAAATAAGTAATAAATTTGGTGTCTACAAAACCGAGATTGTAAAAAAAGACGGACTGAATATAGTCTATAAACGAAAACTACTTTTGAAAAAAGGGATTTATCCAAAAGAGGATTTTGAAGAATTCCGATTGTTTATTGAGAAAGTGAAAAAGAATGATAATTCTAAAATAGTAATTTCTAAAAATTAAATCTAAGAAAATGAAAAATAAAATAGTACTCACCATTGTTTTTTTATTAATAAATACAGTTGTTTTCTCCCAGAAAAAATACGAATTGGGTAAAGTAACTATTGAAGAATTGAAAGAAAAAACGCATCCGATAGATACATCTGAAGTAGCTGCAGTGCTATTTCAAGTTGGACGAACCTATTTTGATTATTCAGAATTAAATGGTTTTGGGATGGTGACCGAAATTGATACTAAAATAAAAATTTATAAAAAAGAAGGTTATGGTAATGCTTCTCATGCCTATAATTATTTTACAGGAGGATCACCATCTGAAACCGTTACTTTTTCAAAAGCGATTACCTACAATTTAGTTGATGGTAAAATTCAAAAAACGAAGTTAAAAAGCGAAGGGGAGTTTACAGAAAACCGTTCTAAAAACTATTTTAGAAAAAAAATCACACTTCCAGATGTTAAAGTAGGATCCATTCTAGAATTTAAGGTCGTGATTCGCTCGCCCTATTTTTCAACTTTGCCAGAGTGGTATTTTCAAAGAGACATTCCTGTAAATTACTCAGAATTTTTAGCATGTATTCCCGAATACTATGTTTACAATGTTAGAAATAAAGGGTATGTTCCAATTACATCTTCGGTAGAAAGCAAAAATAGAACTATCACTCTAACGGATAAAACCAGAGCTACTGGAACTTCTACCGATCCTACTAAATTTGACTATGATAGAATAGATTACATAGAAACACAAACTAAATATGTAGCCGAGAATGTGACTGCAATAAAAGACGAGGCTTTTGTTAATAATATTGATAATTATACCTCTTCTATTATTCATGAACTTTCAGGAAAAAGAATGCCGCAAAGCAGTTTTGAGAATTTTGCATCCGACTGGGAAGGCGTTGTGAGAAAAATTTATATGGCAGAAAACTTTGGACCTGAAGTTGATAAAACTGGGTATTTTGAAAAGGATCTCGATATAATATTAAGTGGATTGGTTACTACTGAAGAAAAAATTGGTGCTATTTTCAACTTTGTAAAGTCAAGAATGAATTGGAATAATAATAACAGTTATTATTGCGATGAAGGAGTTAGAAGAGCCTATATTGATAAAACTGGAAATGTTGCCGAAATTAATTTGATGCTTGTATCCATGTTGCGTTATGCGGGAATTGAAGCTAATCCAGTGTTGTTGAGCACTCGTTCAAATGGTATAACAGTTTATCCATCACGAACGGCTTTTAACTACGTAATAGCAGGAGTTGAATACAATAACAGTTTATTTCTTTTGGATGCCACCCACAAAAATACTTTGCCTAACATCTTACCTTTTAATGCTTTGAATTGGATAGGAAGAATGATTAAAAAAGACGCAACATCAACAGAAGTTGATTTAATGCCAAAAAACAATTCTAAGGACGTAATTAATATGATGCTAACCATTGAAAAAGATGGAACATTGACCGGGAAAATTAGAGAAAATTATTTTGATTACAATGCCTATTCATTCAGAGAAAGGTACAATAATTTAAATAAGGAAAGTTATTTAGAAAAACTTGAAAAAAGATATCCTGGAATTGAAATTGGTGATTATGAAGTGCTTAATAAAACTGATTTATCAAAACCAGTAGTCGAAAATTATACTTTTACTCATAATAATGCAATTGAAGTTATAGGAGATAAGATGTACTTTTCTCCAGTTTTCTTTTTAGCAGAAACTAAAAATATTTTTACTCAAGAAAAGAGAGAATACCCGGTAGATTTTATTTTTCCAAATCAGGACAAATACAATATTAGTTTTACAATTCCTGAGGGATATGCTATAGAAACTGTTCCGCAATCAAAGTCGGTTGCAATGATTGACGGAATTTGTAGTTTTACTTATCTAGTTTCCACCACCGAAAATAAATTTCAAATTGTCTATACTTTAGACATTAACGAAGCAATTATTAGTCCTGAATACTATGATGTATTGAAAAATTTCTTCAAAGAAATAGTAGATAAGCACAGTGAAAAAATTGTTTTAAAGAAGATTTAATTTGCAAATATAATTTAAGTGATATGAATCTAAAAAACTCCCAATTAGAAGTTGATAATTGGATCAAAGAACACGGAGTTCGTTACTTTAATGAACTCACAAATATGGCTCAACTTACAGAAGAAGTAGGTGAAGTGGCTCGTATTATTGCTCGCCGATATGGAGAACAGTCGGAAAAAGAATCTGATAAAAACAAAGACCTAGGTGAAGAATTAGCCGATGTAGTTTTTGTAGTTCTTTGTCTCGCAAATCAAACAGGAATTGACCTTCAGGCCGCTTTTGATAAAAAAATGGATCTAAAATCTATTCGTGATAAAGACCGCCATCATGACAATGAAAAATTGAAATAATGAACGTAAGGCTTACCGCAAAAGACATAAATCCAAGTTCAAAAATCATTATCACAGGTTCCAAATCGGAAACCAATAGATTGTTATTGCTAAAAGCCCTTTATCCAAATATCGTTATTGAAAACGCCTCTAATTCTGATGATTCAGAAGTTATGAACTCGGCGTTGACCTCCAACAACCAAACAATTGATGTTCACCACGCAGGAACGGCAATGCGTTTTTTAACGGCCTATTTTGCATCACAAGAAAGCAAAACGGTATTGTTAACTGGCTCTACAAGAATGAAAGAACGCCCAATAAAAATTTTAGTTAATGCTTTAAGGCAATTAGGAGCTGAGATTGAATATATTGAAAACGACGGTTTTCCTCCAATAAAAATTACAGGTCAAAAACTTATAGCTACTCGGGTTTCACTTCCAGCAAATGTGAGTAGCCAATACATTTCTGCACTTTTGTTAATTGCGCCAAGCCTCCAAAACGGATTGGAATTGGAATTAATTGGAGAAATTACTTCCGCTTCTTTTATCAATATGACTTTGAAATTACTTCAAGAAATTGGTGTTAAGACCTCTTTTGTTGGAAATTTAATTATTGTAAAACCAAAATCCCAAGATCCAAAACCTAAAACCATAATTGTAGAATCAGATTGGAGTTCTGCATCCTATTTTTATTCAATAATTGCACTTTCAAAAGAAGGAACCAAAATTGAACTTTCTAGTTTTAAAGAAAATAGTTTGCAAGGCGATGCTGTTTTGGCCACAATTTATCAGCAAATGGGAGTTGAAACTCATTTTGAAGATGGAAAAATCAAACTGATAAAAAATGCAAAGCCGATTAATCAAAATTTAAAGTTAGACTTAAATTGCGCTCCCGATATTGCTCAAACAATTGCGGTAACCGCTTTTGGATTAGGAATTTCATGTGAATTAACAGGTTTGCAAACTCTAAAAATAAAAGAAACTGATCGTTTGGAAGCACTTCAAAATGAACTTTCAAAATTAGGTGCTTCAATTTCAATAACTGATGATAGTTTGCAAATAGAACCTACAAATTCAATTAATTCAAATCAGAATATTGCAACCTATAACGATCATAGAATGGCTATGGCATTTGCACCTTTAGCATTAAAAACAAATATAAATATTGAAAATGCTGAGGTTGTTTCAAAATCATATCCAAATTTTTGGAGTGATTTAAAAAAAGTTGGATTTGAGATTTCGTAACAAACCCTTAATTCACTGGTCTTAAAGACGATTTTCTTTTCCCTCTCCTTCGGAGAGGGTTGGGGTGAGGATAAATAAACCCGAAAACACTTGACAACGCCTGTCTCACAATCGTATATTTGCACACGATTTTGAATTAGACTCAAAACCATAACTAATAATTTATTCTAAATGAAATTATCACATTTTCAATTCAATTTACCTAAAGAACTATTAGCTGAATTTCCAGCAGAAAACAGAGATGAATCTCGATTAATGGTTATCAACCGTGAAAAGAAAACTATTGAGCATAAAATGTTCAAAGATGTTATCGATTATTTTGATGATGGAGATGTAATGATTCTTAATAATACTAAAGTTTTTCCTGCTCGTTTGTATGGAAATAAAGAAAAAACTGGAGCGAGAATTGAAGTTTTCTTGTTAAGAGAATTGAATGCAGAGCAACGTCTTTGGGACGTTTTGGTAGATCCAGCACGAAAAATCAGAATTGGGAACAAACTTTATTTCGGTGACGATGATTTACTTGTTGCTGAAGTAATTGACAACACCACATCTCGTGGAAGAACATTGCGTTTCCTTTTTGACGGACCTTATGATGAATTCCGAAAAAAATTAACTGAATTAGGTGAAACTCCAATCCCAAAATATATAAACAGAGAAGTAACTCCAGAAGATGCGGATCGTTACCAAACAATTTATGCTAAAGAAGAAGGTGCTGTAGCTGCTCCAACTGCAGGTTTGCACTTTTCGAAACACCTTTTGAAAAAGTTAGAAATCAAAGGAGTTGGATTTGCGGAAGTAACCTTACACGTTGGTTTAGGGACTTTTAATCCAGTAGAAGTTGAAGATTTATCGAAACATAAAATGGATTCTGAGGAACTAAAAATAACGCAAGAAGCTTGTGATATTGTAAATGCTGCCAAACTTGGTAAAAAACGCATTTGCGCTGTAGGAACTACTTCAATGCGTGCAATTGAAAGTTCTGTTTCTTCACAAAGAACATTAAATCCATATGATGGATGGACTAATAAATTTATTTTCCCTCCACACGATTTTAGTATCGCAAATTGTATGATTACCAATTTCCATACTCCAAAATCAACTTTATTAATGATGATTTCTGCTTTTTGTGGTCACGATTTAATGAAAGAAGCTTATGAAATTGCAGTGAAAGAAAATTATAGATTTTATTCTTATGGTGATGCGATGTTAATCATCTAATTAGAAATAATACCTCTTGAAAAATCTCGTCTGAAAAGGCGAGATTTTTTTGTTTACACAAAATTAATTCTGATTTTTTAAATTCATAAGTGCTATATTTTTTCTATTTTTACCAATATAAAAAATGAATTTATGACATTCCAAAATACACTTGAATTCGCTAAAGAACTTGACTCTCAAGACCATTTAAAAGAATATAGAAAAGAGTTTTATTTTCCTAAAGTTAATGGCAAGCAAGCAATATATTTCACAGGAAATTCTCTCGGTTTGCTTTCCAATAGAGCAAAAAAATATGTGGATGATATTATGAACGATTGGCAAAATCTAGCTGTTGAAGGGTATTTTTATGCTGAAAAACCTTGGTTGGATTACCACGAGCGATTTGCTAAACCGTTAAGTAATATTGTTGGCGCTCTGCCTTCTGAAGTTACTGTTATGAATACTTTAACTGTGAATCTTCATTTGTTAATGGTGTCATTTTATAAACCACAACCTAAAAAATTTAAAATTCTTTGCGAAGCCAAAGCGTTTCCAAGTGATCAATATATGATGCAAAGCCAAGTGCAATTTCATGGTTATAATCCAGATGAGGCAATTGTGGAAATTCATCGTAGAGAAGGAGAGCACAATCTTCGATTAGAAGATATTTTAGCTAAGATTGAAGAATTGGGAGATGAATTAGCTTTAGTATTAATTGGTGGTTTAAATTATTACACTGGGCAAGTTTTTGATATGAAAACAATCACTGAAG
Organism: Bacteroidota bacterium; assembly: GCA_947488545.1. Classification (GTDB taxonomy): domain Bacteria; phylum Bacteroidota; class Bacteroidia; order Flavobacteriales; family Flavobacteriaceae; genus Flavobacterium. The sequence goes on along the minus strand of CANKZE010000001.1, from coordinate 22,652 downwards.
CTGGACATAAAGTTGGCGCTTTTGTAGGCTGGGATTTAGCACATGCAGCAGGAAATATCAAATTGGAGTTACACGATTGGGATGTAGATTTCGCTTGCTGGTGCAGCTATAAATACATGAATTCCGGACCAGGAAATGCTTCTGGTTGCTTTATACATGAAAAACACCATAACAATATGAATCTTAACAGATTTGCTGGTTGGTGGGGTCATAATAAAGAAAGACGTTTTAAAATGGAGCCTAAATTTGACCCTGTTCGCGGGGCAAATGGTTGGCAAGTCAGTTGTTTACCTGTACTTTCTCTTGCGCCTTATTTAGCATCGGTAGAAATGTTTGACGAAATTGGTATGGACGCCATTATTGAGAAAAGAAACAAAATCACTTCTTATTTGGAATTTATTATATTAGAAATTTCCAGGGAAGTAAAAGGGTCTTTTGAGATAATTACACCCGCAGATCCTAGTCAACGAGGAAGTCAATTATCAGTATTGCTACATGGTGAAGGCAGGGCTTTATTTGATTATTTAATGGCAAATGGTGTAATTGTAGATTGGAGAGAGCCAAACGTAATCCGATTTGCTCCAGCACCTTTATATTGTTCTTTTGAAGATATGTATGAATTTGGTCAAATATTAAAAAGAGGAATTTTAAAATAACATATTACAAATTTATATTTAAACCTGCTTGTTAATTCATGCAGGTTTTTTTTGTAATAAATGCCGTTATTAAATTTACATTTTTTGTTATTATTTTTAGTTTACCCCTAAAATTTATGGCGTATTATTATTGATTTAATAAAAATTTATTATTGTATAAATTTAATATATGGGGTTGTCATAGATTTTTTTACATTTATTGCTAGTAATATCAAAGGCGATGAGAAAAATTATTTTAAGTGTGATACTAATCACAATATTGATGCTTTCCGTTTTTTCAATTTATTTATTTCCAGAAACTACAGTTTTAGGCGCTCATATTATTCCATTAAAAATAGATACAGGAGATACCGCTTGGATGCTTGTTGCTACAGGTTTAGTTTTATTAATGACACCTGGATTGGGATTCTTTTATGGCGGAATGGTCGGAAAAAAGAATGTTATTAGTACGGTATTACAAAGTTACATGGCAATGGTAATTGTTTCTGTATTATGGGTTGTGATTGGATTTGGGTTGTGCTTCGGTCCTTCAATTGAAGGATTTATTGGAGATCCGTCATCTAACTTCTTATTTAATGGTGTAAACGCCAAAAGTGCTTGGGAATTAGCTCCTACAATTCCATTTATATTATACGCATTATTCCAAGCAAAATTCGCAATTATTACTCCTGCTTTAATCACTGGTGCTTTTGCCGAGAGAGTTCGTTTTTGGGCTTACCTATTATTCATGGTGTTATTTATTGTGTTTGTATATTCTCCTTTATGTCATATGACTTGGCATCCTGAAGGGTTATTATTTCGATGGGGAGTTTTAGATTTTGCTGGAGGAACAGTTGTTCATATGAGTGCAGGTTGGGCCGCATTAGCAGGAGCTATATTCTTAGGAAAAAGGAAAGTTCAAAAGACAAACCCTGCTCGTATTACCTATGTATTGTTAGGAACTGGATTATTATGGTTTGGTTGGTTTGGGTTCAATGCAGGATCTGCAGTTGGTGCCAATGGCTTGGCTGCTCAAGCACTCGGAACTACAACTGTAGCCGCTGCAGCTGCCGCAATGGGATGGGTGTTTCTTGATAAAATTCAGGGACATAAATTGTCAGCAATGGGAGCATGTATTGGAGCTGTAGTTGGTTTAGTAGCCATAACTCCTGCGGCTGGGTTTGTTACAATACCATCATCATTAGCAATTGGTTTAATCGCAAGTATAACTAGCAATCTTATCGTGTCTAAATTTCCAAAAGGAAAAGTGGACGACGCCCTCGACGTTTTTGCCTGTCACGGAGTAGGCGGTATGGTCGGGATGTTGCTTACGGGTGTGTTCGCATCAAAATCAGTAAATTCTATTGTAGGTGATAATCAAGGTTTGATTTATGGTGATGGCAGTCTATTCCTAATCCAATTGAAAGCGCTTGTTCTAGTTTCAGTATTTGCATTTTCGGTATCTTATTTCTTATTTTTTATTATAAATAAAATCACTCCACTCAGAGTAAGTGAAGATAAAGAAGAACTTGGTTTAGATATCTCCCAACACGGAGAACACCTTTAAGAATATTTTTTTTATAGTTGTCTATTTCATGCCCGATTTTTTCGGGTTTTTTTATTCACAGACTCTTTTACTAATTTAACATAATATTAAATTGAGTTACCGTTATAAATATTACTTTAGTAAATCTCTGTAATCCTTGTGGATTTGGCGGAATGCCAATTAAAAATGTATAAAAAACTCGAAATTTAAATTAAATTAAAATGCATTTTAGAAGTCTAATTATTTTTTTGGTTCTCTTTAGCTGTCATTTTTCAATGGCGCAAGACACTACGAAAACTAAAGAGGAAACTAAAAAATATAGCAAAATTCAGGTGTATTCTAATAAGCATAAATTCACTAAATTTATATACAAACTTATCTTTGAACCTATTTACAAATCAGAAACAAAAAAAAATGCATTCAATAAAGTTAGAAAAACAAAATTTGCTACATACGAAGGTAAAATAATCCGAAATATTAACATTAATACCTTCGATCCATTTGGTTATTCTGCAAATGATAGTACTGAAATTCCCAAGAATTTTTTCCTTCGAGCAGGAAATTCACTTCATATAAAAACCAAAAAATTAGCTATAAAAAATTTACTATTAATGAGGGAAAACGAACCCTTAGACTCCCTATTAGTAAAAGAATCTGCACGTTTAATAAGGAGCCAATGGTACGTAAGTGAATTGGCTTTAAATACAAGATTGGTTTCTAAAGATTCTGTTGATATCTCTATACGAATATTGGATTCTTGGAGTGCGCTTCCAGAGTTAGATCTTACCAATACTCAATCAACATTTATATTAAGTGAAAAGAACTTTTTTGGGCTTGGACACGAATTTTCTAATTCCTATTCCAAAAATTTTATGGGAATTCACGACGGTTATAGTGGAAGTTATATCATTCCAAATATTAAAAATACATTTATAAAAACAACACTAGCGTATTCGATTGATTTCGATCAAAATTATACCAAAATGGTTAGCGTTGAAAGGCCATTTTATTCTACGTTTACAAAATGGGCGGGTGGATTTTCATTGAGCCAAGTTTATGGAAGTCAATTGACGTTTACACCCATGCAAACTCAAGAGCTTCAGCGTTATAAAGCCGACTATCGCGATTATTGGGCTGGACATTCTGTACGACTATTTAAAGGAAATTCAGAATACGAACGAAGTACTAACTTCTTTACAACGGCCCGACTTTACAATAAAAATTTTATTGAAAACCCAATAATTATCAACGACATTCTTGGAACATACGCCAATGAAAAGTTATATATTGCAAGTATAGGAGTTGCTTCAAGGAAGTATATTCAGGATAAATATATTTTCAATTTTAATATTGTTGAAGATATTGCCGCTGGTTTTATTTACTCTTTAACGGCTGGATTTCAGAATAAAAATAAGATCAATAGAACTTATATTGGAGGAAAAGCCTCCTTTGGTAACTTCTTCAATTTTGGATACTTAGGAACTAACTTTGAATATGGAACCTATTTTAATAATGGAACTATTGAAGAAAGTGCAGCAGTATTTAAAGCTATTTATTTTACTGAATTGAAAGAAATTGGTAGTTGGAAATTTCGGCAATTCATAAATCCTGAAGTGGTTATTGGGATGAACAGGCCCAACGTTCTATCTGATAGAATAACTCTTAATGGTGATTCAGGAATTAATGGGTTTAACAGCCAATCTCTTTTTGGAACTAAAAAATTATTAATCAGTTTTCAAACGCAAGGATATTCACCTTGGAAAGTTACTGGATTTCGTCTGAACCCCTATTTTAGATACACAATGGGATTAATTGGCGATGACAATCAAAAAATATTTTCTAGTAAACTGTATTCCCAAATAGGAGTGGGTGTAATTATTAGTAATGATTATTTGGTATTTAAATCGTTTCAATTATCCTTTTCATACTATCCTAATTTACCGCTTGATGGTGGTTCACTATTTAAAACGAATGCTATTCGAACCAATGATTTTGGCCTTGAAAATTTTGGAATCTCAAAGCCAGAATTGGTTAAATATCAATAATTTTTTTTGTCGATCACTTTCATTACGTTTAAACTATTATTGATTTTTATTTATTCAAATAACTCAACTTAAATAGGTTATTTTACTTAATCATTATTGATTATGATATTTTTTAAGTATTTTTACAAGAAATCAACCAATTACTTAATATGCAATACAATAGCGCTATTGACAAAAAAATAATCCGTAATCTATTTCTAATTATTTTATTAGTATTTATTCAATTAAGTACTTTTTCTCAAGTATTTACAAGTAGTAACCTCCCGATAATTATAATAAATACTGATAATTCTGCTACTATTTTGGATGATCCTAGAATATTGGGAAATATGAAAATTATATATAATGGGCCCGGAATTCAAAATTTTGTCACCGATCAAAATAACGCAGCTTCTTTAAATTACAATGGAAGAATAGATATTGAAATTAGAGGATCTAGTTCTCAATCTGTGGAGAAAAAAAGTTATGGATTAACAACGAGATTAGCAGATAATGTTTCAAACAATAATGTTTCTTTGCTTGGGATGCCTTCGGAAAATGATTGGGTGTTGAATGGATTGGCATTTGAACCATCATTAGTAAGAGATTATATTTCTTATGCCATTTCTAGAAATATGGGTAATTATGCACCTCGAACCGTATATTGTGAGTTAATTGTAAACGGGGATTATAGAGGTTTATATTTATTTCAAGAAAAAATAAAAGCAGATTCGCAAAGAGTAAATGTCACCAAAATTACTACTACTCAAAATACAATGCCTGAGCTCTCAGGAGGATATATTACAAAATCCGATAAATTAACTGGTGGAGATCCTGTAGCTTGGACAATGCCGTCCTATGTTTCGGGAAATGATGCTGTTTTTATTCACGAATTACCAAAACCAACAGAAGTTACTTCGCAACAAAACAATTATATTCAAAATGAATTTAATAGACTAGCCAGTACAACTGCTGTAAATAATTTTTCCCCTGTAGATGGTTATCCTTCAATTATAGATATTCCCTCTTTTGTAGATTTTATGTTGTCCAATGAACTAGCGAGTAATCCTGACGGATATCATTTTAGTACTTTTTTTCACAAAGACAGAAATGGAAAATTAAGAGCGGGACCTATTTGGGATTTTAATTTAACTTATGGTAACGATTTGTTTTTATGGGGCTTCGACCGAAGTCATCCCAATGTGTGGCAATTTTCAGACGGTGGAAATGATGGAGCTAAATTCTGGAAAGATCTTTACTTAAGCCCTCAATTCAAATGCTACTTAGCGAAACGCTGGAATGAGCTTACTCAGCCAGGAAAACCGATGAATATTACAACTCTAAATACATTAATTGACAATGCAGTTTCCTTAATTGCCCCAGCTGTTGTTAGAGAACAAACTAGGTGGAATACTATTGGAGTGCATGCTGATCAAATAAATACCATTAAAACTTTTTTATTAGCGAGAATTTCATGGATGAATAATAATCTAAGCGATTTTGCAAGTTGTAATTCAATTGCAACTCCTCCATTAGTTATTACAAAAATAAATTACAATCCAGCAGCTATTTCAGGATTTACTAGTAATAACCAAGAATTTATTGAAATTAAAAATACCGGCAACCAACTTGTAAATTTAACAGGAATCTATTTTAATGGGTTAGGGCTTTCGTATCAGTTTCCATCAAATAGTACTCTTGCGGCAAATTCTAGTTTATATTTAGCAAGTAATGCAGCTACTTTTTTGAGTAGATATGGTTTCAGTCCATTTGGTGAATTTTTTAGGAATTTATCAAATAGCAACCAAAATTTAATATTATCTGATGCTTTTGGTAACACAATCGATAATGTTTTTTATTACGATAGCGCTCCTTGGCCCACAAATGCTGATGGTGGAGGAAGTTATCTTCAATTAATAGATACTGCTTTAGACAATAACTTAGCTTCAAGTTGGGTTGCTACAAATACGCTATCCATTCCCGAAATTGAAATCTCAAACAATATTACAGTTTCTCCAAATCCTACTTCAGATATAGTAAATATTAATTCGCCAAATGACATTTCAAAAATAGAAGTTCTAGATTTAGAAGGTAGAATTATAGATATGGTTGAAGTAAATTCAAATTTATATTCGATTGATTTTGGAAATTATGCTAATGGAATTTATTTATTAAAAATCAACCAAAACAATAAAATTATAATTAGAAAAATAATAAAAAAGACAAACTAATAAGTTTGTCTTTTTTTTGTGGAATCGCCGGGAATCGAACCCGGGTCCAAACAAGCAACTAAAGAGCTTTCTACACGCTTATTTCCTGATTGAATTTTCGATGTTGTGTTTGACCAGAAACAGTCGCACAACACTTATCTTCTTAATTTTCGAAATCCACCCGAAGCTCATGAAAATCTAGGTTTAAATTTACGATTCACCTTTATCGACCGCCATAAACCAAAGCTTTCGTGGTGAATCCTGCTTTCCTACCTTGTAGGACGAGGCTAATCTTACTATGATTCAGATTATGCAGCAAGAGCGTAGTTTCCTTCGCCGTGTAAATGTTTTGAAACCTTTTATTAACGAGAATTGTCCCAGTTCTCGACGTGCTTACTTTTCAATTCGACTTGCTGTCAAAACCAGTCGACCCCAATTAGTGCTGCAAATATATGAATTAAGGAGTTATGAATTATGATTTAAGATTTAAGACTTTCGACAATTTTAAGTTTACTCCTCCAACTCCTCCTCAACCTTAAAAGGATAATCTCCAAATAAAGGAGCCAATTTTTTAATGTTGTAAACGCTTTTCATGGATTTATTGGTTAACGCAATTATAGTAACATTTTCTTTTATTAATGTCACATAAGACGACATATTTCCATGCCACCACCCATTGTGAAAATAAAAATTCTGTCCCGATTCAAAGTTTATCATTCGAATTCCAAGCCCATAATTTTTTTGTCCTTTATGTTCGTTACTACATCCTTGGTAAATTTGATTTCTCAATTCCGGAGTTAAAAAATATTTTGAGTTTTTAGCCATATCAAAAAGCAACAAATCTTGAGGTGTTGAAAAAATATTCTTATCTCCGTATATAGCATCTAAAAAATCAAAAGCGATTTGCATTCCGCCAACTTTGTAGGAAGGTGTAATTACATTTTTGTCTTTTTTATAGTCAAATACAAAAGTATGTTTCATTCCTAATGGTTCGAAAATCATCGATTTCATTGCGTCAGGATAACTTTTTCCAGTAACTTTTTCTATAATTAATGCCAACATTGCATAGTTGGTATTGCAATATTGAAATCTAGTATTAGTTTTGCTTTCCAGATTTATTTTTTTATTAATCATTATATTCAAAATATCTTGATTACTCATGATTTTATGGTTGTCCCAAATTTTTCTATCATCGGTAAAATAAGCGTAATTGCGCATTCCACTTCTATGACTTAGTAGATTTTTTATCGTAACGTCAGGATAGGGAAAACCTTTTAATAAGGTTGTTACTTTTTGATCTAATTCAATTTCACCAGCATTTATTAATTTTAAAATTGCTGTTGCCGTTAAAACTTTACTTACCGATGCTATGTGAATTGGAGTTTCACTAGTAATTGGCGTTTTCTTTCTTACATCACCAAAACCAGAGTAATTTTCATAAATTATTTGACCGTCTTTTGCAACTAAAAAACTAATGTTGTTGTTTTTTGAAGGCCAATTTTTAATGAAAAAATGCTCAATTTTGTATTTTTTAGAATTGATATAAGAATCAGTCAATTTTGGATAAACAGAATCGTTTGGTGTCATTTCTATAGAAGAAATCAAAGATTCTATATTTTTATCATTTTGGCTTTTGCAAGACAAACATAGAAAAAAGATGAATATTATTTTAATGAAAATTAGTGGCGTTTTATTTGTCATCAGATAAGGGAAACAACAAATATATAGGAAAGTTATTTATTTTCAAACCCAAATTTAGATATAAGTGATTAAAAAAAACATGTTAAAATATAAGGAGTTGTTTTTCAATAATAAACGAAATTATTTTAATAAAATAAATTTTGACATCCATTTAGTTAAGCTTACTTTTGAATGAAAATTAAAGAAATTAAAGAATGAAATTCGGAATTATAAAAGAAAGAAAAAATCCACCAGACAGAAGAGTTGTTTTTTCTCCTGAAGAATTGAAGCAATTAAAAAGTGAATTCCCAACTGCTGAAATTGAAGTGGAAAGTTCCGATATTAGAATTTTTTCAGATGCGCAATATTCCAATCTAGGAATTAATGTCACTAATGATATGAGCTCATGTGATGTTTTATTTGGAGTTAAAGAAGTTCCAGTTGAGGCATTAATTCCCAATAAAAAGTACTTCTTTTTTTCTCATACTATAAAAAAACAACCTTACAATAGAAAACTATTGCAAGCCCTTCTAGAAAAAAATATCGATTTCTATGATCACGAAACTATCGTTGATGCAAATTATAATCGACTAATTGGTTTTGGAAGATATGCAGGAATTGTAGGTACTTACAATGCTTTTAGAGCATTTGGAATTAAATTTGGTTTATTTACAATACCAAAAGCTGAAACACTTTCAGGAAAAGAAGATTTAGTTACCAAATTAAAAAGACCAATTTTACCACCAATAAAAGTAGTTTTAACGGGTTGCGGAAAAGTTGGGAATGGTGCTAAAGAAATATTAGACGCAATGAAAATTAAGGAAGTTTCAGTAGAGAATTTCCTAACGAAAAAATATTCCGAACCTGTTTATGTTCAAATAGATGTCTTAGATTATAACAAAAGGAAAGACGGAAAAGTCTCAGGTAAAAGCGATTTTTATTCTAATCCTAAAGAATATACTTCTGATTTTGAGCGTTTTACCAAAGTATCAGATGTATTTATCGCAGGCCATTTTTATGGAAACGATGCTCCTTATATTTTAACCCAAGATATGCTTAAAGCAAATGATTGTAATATTAAGGTTGTTGCCGATATTTCTTGTGATGTTAATGGACCAATTGCTTGTACTATTAAAGCTTCAACAATTGCAGAACCACTTTTTGGATATTTACCAAGCGAGCATAAAGAAGTAGATGTGTTTCATCCAGCTGCAATTGTGGTAATGTCTGTTGATAATTTGCCTTGTGAATTACCGAAAGATGCTAGCGAAGGATTTGGCGAAATGTTCATGAAACATGTAATCCCCGCTTTTTTTAATGGCGATAAAGACGGAATTCTGCAAAGAGCCAAAATGACCGAAAACGGAAAACTTACTGAAAGATTCCAGTATTTACAGGATTTTGTTGACGGGAAATAGTCTGTTTCATAATGTTCAATAATTCAGAAATCGATTTCGTTAATAAATTTATCAAGTAAATATTTTATATTCTTTTTATATAAATGTATATTTATCAAATATTAGTATTTTTTATCAATTAGATAATTTTAAATAGTAGAATTATGAAAATGAAATTACTAATATCAATTTTAACCAACTTTTAAACCAACTTTATGAATTCAGAAAATGTTCAAACAAAATGGGGGCAGTTTATTCCCTTAGTAACCGTATTTTTCTTTTGGGGATTTGTTGCTGCTAGTAACGACATCCTTATTCCAGTATTTAAAAAAGCCTTTGATTTGACTCAAGGACAAAGCCAATTAGTTTCATTGGCATTTTACATTGCTTATACCGTAGGATCCCTTATTTATATGGGAATTTCTCTAGTAATGAAGGAAGATCTTGTAAATAAAATAGGATATAAAAATGGTCTAGCTCTAGGTCTAGGAATATCAGCTTTAGGAACATTATTGTTTTATCCAGCTGCAAATACAGGTTCATTCACTTTAATGTTGTCTGGCTTATTCATCGTAGCATTAGGATTTTCATTGCAGCAAACCGTTGCAAATCCTTTAGCGATTGCAATGGGACCTATTACAACTGGTTCTCAAAGATTAACTTTGGCAGGAGGAATCAATAATTTTGGAACTACAATTGGTCCATTAGTAGTAAGTTTTGCCATTTTTGGTTCTAGTGTAGCCGGTGCAGAAACCGAAATGAGTATTGAAAGTGTGAAAATCCCTTACTTAGTTTTAGGATTGGCATTTTTATTAGTAGCAATATTATTGAAATTTTCTTCTATTCCCGATAAACCAGAAGCTGTTGTTGAGATTAAAAATGACGTAAATTCGTCGAGAAGTTCAGCATTAAAATACCCACAATTAATAATGGGAATGATAGCGATTTTCGTCTATGTTGGTGTTGAAGTGTCAACGGCAAGTAACCTTCCGGCCTACATGGAAATCGATTTGAAATATAAAATGCAAGACATTGCACCCTACATATCACTATATTGGGCGAGTTTGATGATTGGCCGTTGGACAGGAGCTGTTGGGGCTTTCACCAATGATATGAACCTTCAAAAAGTATTTAAATTCCTTGCTCCTTATTTAGCTTTTGGTGTATTTTTATTAGTAAATGCTATTGCAAAACATGATTTAACTCCATTTTATGTATACGGTTTAATCATTTTAGTTTTGATAGCTGCTGATATTTTAAGTAAAGGAAATCCTGCTAGAATGTTACTTATATTTTCTATTTTAGGAATTGCTGCTTTAGCAATTGGAATGGCAACTTCAGGAATAACAAGTGTTTACGCATTTACAAGTGTCGGTTTATTCTGTAGTACTTTATGGCCATGTATCTTTACTTTAGCGATAAGCGGATTAGGAAAAAACACTAGTCAAGGAAGTAGTTTCTTAATCATGATGATTATGGGTGGAGGAATTGTAAGCTGGGCACAAGGGGTACTTTCTGAAAGTATTGGAATTCAAAGTAGCTATATTGTTGGAATATTGTGTTTTGCTTACTTGGCATTTTATGCATGGAAAGTAAGTGGAATATTGAAAGGCCAAGGCATTGATTTTGACAAACCAGTTTCAGGTGGTCACTAAATAAATTAACTTAATATTATTAAAAGGATTTGTATTTTTGCAAATCCTTTTTTTATTTATAGAAGGTCCATCATAATTATTGTAACAAAAACACTTTTTATTCGTTTTCAATAAAACGAAATCTAACAATGAAAAAAATTAATATTTTACACGCCATCTTTTTGTGCACCGCACTTAATTTATCTGCCCAAGATAATAATAAAAAAGCCGAAGAATTAAAAGAAGTTACAATTGTTAAAAGCAAAAAAGCGATTGAACAAAGAGCAGATCGAACCATTTTTGATTTTGCCAATCAGCCAAGTTTGAATTCAGGTTCTGTTTTAGAAGGGTTGAAAAAACTACCTGGATTAATTGCTTCAGATATTGCCGGAATGATGTATCAAGGAAAGCAACTTGATGTATTTATGGACGGAAGACCATTGAATATTTCATCGAATGAATTGAATGGGTTTTTAGAAGGAATGCCTGCAAATGCAATTGAAAAAATAGAAATAATTACCCAGCCAGGAGCCGAATTTCCCGCAACTTCAGGTGGTGCAATTTTAAATATTATTACCAATAAAAATGCCAAAAATTTTCTAAGCGCAACCTACACCAATAGTGTTAACGTTACCAACTATGATCATTTAAGATGGAGAGTTAACAATAGTGTTTTGTTGAATGCCAAAAATAAATATTTTGGGTGGCAATTAAACATGGGTCAAAACTACAGAGAAAGTGCAGTTTGGGCTACTTTATACAAAGAAGAAAATGGGGGTCAAACAGTAATTACCTCTACAGCAACCGATAGAACGGGTAGAAACAATTTTTTAAAATCAGCTTTGACATTTGATTTTAATAAAGACCGATTGTTACTTAACTACGATTTAAATCATAATAACAATGGAAATGCAACGCTAACAAACGGGCCTGGTTTTTCTTCCCAAGATCAATCTGATTCTAAAGGTTGGAGGCAAGATGCGGTAGCTACTTATCAAAAAAGATTCACAGACAAAACTAAAAAATTAGATTTTAGATATAATTTCAACCGAAATCAAAATAGTTTTAACTTTAATACAACGGGTTCTACTTTAGATTTGGAAAACTCATCTGATCAAAAATTGTCTAACTTGAAATTTGACTATTCCCAACCAATCGCTTTTTCTGACGAGGGTAAATTGAGCTTTGGAAGTTTGTACGAAGTATTGAGTTTTCAAACAAAAAATAGGTCAGTAGTAAATTTGGAATACGAGAGAAAAACTACCGCAGGTTATTTCGAATTACAAACCAAGTTCAATAATTTAAGTTTCATTCTTGGCGGTAGAGCTGAAGATTATAACATTACAGGAAAAACAAATACAAATGAATTAACTCCTTTCAAACAGTTTCGTTTCTTTCCAAATGCAAGCGCACAGTATAATTTTAATAAGTCTGTTTTTTTTAATTTAAATTATAATAAGAAAATCACTTTGCCAAGTACCTCTGCCTTGAATCCAAACAATACGACTTATCAAAATCAAAACGTAAGTACTATTGGAAATCCAAATTTGCAACCTACAATATATGATAATTATGAAGTGAAATTGAGCGCTTATGATTACGCTTTTATTGGATATTCATTAAGCTCAGCAAAGAATCAAGTAATACAAAGGTTAAATTTGAACTCGAATGTAGTAGTTAATACCAATGAAAATGCTCCTGAGGTTAAAGTTCATAATTTCAATATTGGAATGCCGATACCTTACATGTTGTTTACAAAAGGTTTTGCTGAAACAATGAAAATGAATGTCAACCCTGATGAAATGAACTTTCTTTTTGTTTACGCAGGGTACCAATTGCACCAATTACCATCAATTGAAACCAAAGGATTTTGGGTATATAATTTAATGTCACAATTGGTATTGCCAAGTAAAATTAAGTTTGTTGCCAATTTCAGTTACATTACTGCAAAAGGGAATTACTATTATTTCATAGCAAATAAACCATTTAATAACACGCTAGATTTGACATTTTCTAAGAAGTTTTTAAATGATCAATTGTCAGTTTCAATTAATGTTGATGATGTATTTAACACCAATCAATCAGAGTTTTTGGCCTACAACACCCCTTTATTGTCAAACAATAAATTGGATACGCGACGTTTTGGTTTTAGTTTAAATTACAAAATTCCAACTAAAAATAAATTAGCTAAAGAAACTCCTATTTTATTAAATAATGATAAAAAGGAAGACACAGGTATTATTGGTAATTAATCCTTGCTACTTGATTTTTGCTTTTAGCGTTACAAACTTACGTTTGGTATAATTGTTTTAATATCCTATTTTTACTAAATTAAAAATAGTTTATGAAAAATATATTTTACACCTTTTTGATTTTTTCGACAGTCACTTTTGCACAAAGCAGTGATGAAATCAAGTTCAAAGAAATCTATAAATCAGCGTTAACCAATTCGAAATGTTACTCTTGGCTGGACGATTTATCCAACAAAGTCGGTGCTCGTTTATCCGGTTCCGAGGGTGCTCAAAAAGGAGTAGAATATACCAAAGCACAATTAGAAACTTTGGGTTTAGACCGAGTCTATCTTCAAGAAGTGATGGTTCCAAAATGGGTTCGTGGCGAAAAAGAAGTCGCTTACATTTTAGATAACAAATCAAAAATCAACATTCCTGTTTGCGCATTAGGAGGTTCGATTGCAACCCCTAAAAATGGAATTACTGCTTCCGTTATTGAGGTACATTCCATCAAGGAAATTGCAGAATTAGGGGAAGATAAAATCAAAGGGAAAATTGTATTTTTCAATCGTCCTATGCAGGTAGATAATATTGAAACATTTACTTCATATGGTGGTTGTGTGGATCAAAGATTTGGCGGCGCAAAAGAAGCTTCAAAGTTTGGCGCAGTAGCAACTATCGTTCGTTCTATGAACATGAGACTAGATGATTTTCCTCATACGGGAGCCCAAAGTTATGGCGATCTTCCAAAAGACAAATACATTCCTGCAGCAGCAATTAGCACTAATGCAGCTGAATTATTAAGTAAATCGCTTAAAGCAAATCCTAATTTGAAGTTCTTTTTGAAGCAATCGTGCCAACAATTTGACGATGTTTTATCCTATAATGTAATTGGCGAAATTAAAGGAAGTATACACCCAGAAAGAATTATGGTTGTTGGAGGTCATTTGGATTCTTGGGACTTAGCCGATGGTTCTCAGGATGATGGAGCAGGAGTAGTGCAAAGTATGGAGGTTTTAAATATTTTTAAGAATATTGGTTACAAACCAAAAAATACTATTCGCGCAGTACTATTCATGAATGAGGAAAATGGTGGCCGTGGAGGAAAGAAATACGAGGAACTTTCAAAAGCAAATAACGAAAACCATATTTTTGCCTTAGAAAGTGACTCAGGAGGATTTACACCTCGAGGATTTTCATTTGATACCGATGAAGTTAATCTCGCTAAAATTCAAACATGGAAAGGACTTTTCGAGCCGTACTTAATTCATAGTTTTACTAAAGGACATTCTGGTGCCGACATTGAACCACTTACTTCGTCTAAAATAATTAAGGCTGGTTTACACCCGGATTCACAACGCTATTTTGATTATCATCATGCCGCAAACGATAATTTTGATGGCGTAAATAAGCGTGAATTAGAATTGGGAGCTGCAACTATGGCCGCTTTAATGTACCTAATTGATCAAAACGGATTGCAATAAAATAAAAAAGACCTGTAAGCAATTACAGGTCTTTTTTTTAATTCAAAAATTATTATTTTATCAATTCGAAGCTACGTTTTACAAAAGCCGTAAGCTCTTCTCCTTTTAATAAATTCTGAGATAATTTTGCCAAATCTAAGGCTTGTTTTACCAAGTTTTCTTGATTTGCAGTATCATTAGAATTAAGAATATTGGAAGCCAACTCAGAATTGGTGTTTACCACTAAATTGTACATTTCTGGCATATTTCCCATTCCAAACATTCCGCCACCACCAGACTGACTCATTTCTTTCATTCTACGCATAAATTCTGGTTGGGTGATAATAAATGGTGCTTCATTACTATGTAAAGCTTCCATTTGAACTGAATATTTTTGTTTTGGAACAAATCCTTCTAATACTGTTTTTAGCTTTTCTTTTTCATCATCCGATAATTTAGAAATCGAAGTTTCTTCCTTTTTGATTAATTTATCAATTGGATCAGAATCCACACGAACAAACGTCATTGTATTATTATCGCTTTCAATTTTTTGAATTAAATGCGAAATAATTGGAGAGTCTAGTAGTAAAACTTCGTATCCTTTATTTTTTGCAATTTGGATATAGCTGTGTTGCGCTTCTTTATTGGATGCATATAAAACAACTAATTTTCCGTCTTTATCAGTTTGATTTGGAGCTAATTTTTCTTTTAATTCTTCCAAAGTAAAATAAGTATCATCAACTGTTGGATACAGTGCAAATGCTCCTGCTTTTTCATAGAATTTATCCTCAGAAAGCATTCCATATTCTAAAACGATTTTTATATCATTCCATTTTTTCTCGAAATCTTCTCTATTTTCTGTAAATAAAGATTTCAATTTGTCAGCTACTTTTCTAGTAATATAATTGGATATTTTCTTTACCGCGCCATCTGCTTGAAGGCTAGAACGAGAAACATTCAAAGGAATATCTGGTGAATCAATAACCCCTTTTAGCATTGTTAAAAATTCAGGTACAATTCCTTCCACATTGTCAGTTACATAAACCTGATTTTGGTACAATTGAATTTTGTCTTTCTGAATTTGCATATCAGAACCCAATTTTGGGAAGTATAAAATTCCAGTTAAATTAAAAGGATAATCTACATTTAAATGAATGTGGAATAACGGTTCTTCAAACTGCATTGGGTACACCTCACGATAGAAGTTGTTGTAATCTTCGTCAGTTAATTCTGTTGGTTGTTTGGTCCAAGCTGGATTCGGATTATTGATAATGTTATCAACTTCTACTTCTGTAAATAGGTTGTCTTTGTCTTCTTCAGCAACAGATTCTCCTTTTTTCTGTTCGATTTTTTCTGTTTTCGTTCCAAATTTAATTGGAATAGGCATGAACTTATTGTATTTATTCAATAATTCACGGATTTTGAAATCTTCCAAAAACTCTAAAGAATCTTCAGCGATGTGCAAGATAATTTCAGTTCCTCTTGTGGTTTTATCACTTGGATCTAATGTAAATTCTGGGCTTCCATCACAGGTCCAATGTGCAGCTGGCTCGTCTTTATAAGATTTAGTAATTATTTCTACTTTGGAAGCCACCATAAAAGCAGAATAAAATCCAAGGCCAAAATGTCCTATAATTCCTGAATCTTTGGCAGAATCTTTATATTTATCAAGAAACTCCTCAGCTCCTGAAAAGGCCAATTGGTTGATGTATTTTTCAACTTCATCAGAAGTCATTCCAATACCTTGGTCAATAATGTGTAATTTTTTTCCTTCTTTATCGATTTTAACCTCGATAATAGGATTTCCATATTCTACTTTAGCCTCGCCAATACTCGTTAGGTGCTTTAATTTTAAAGTAGCATCAGTTCCATTAGAAATTAGCTCACGCAAAAAGATCTCGTGATCGCTGTACAAAAATTTCTTAATTAAAGGGAAGATATTCTCCACCGAAACATTGATTTTTCCAGTTGTCATAAATTAAAATTTTAAGATTTATAATTCATTATTCAAATAGAATACCAATTCAAAAAAAGTGACAAATTGGCGTAAAGAGTTCAAAGCCGATATCGTTTGAATTTTAAAATTCTATAAAATGTAAAATTAACATTAATAATGATGAAAAATCGATTCAAAATCTTAACAATAATTTTACATTCGGTTTTAAAATCCTTCTTTTCATAATAAATAGGTAACATTAGACTAGCAAATCGATATTAATTTTGTCCCAATAATAATCCATATTTAAAAAAAACTAATAATGAAGTATTTTTATTCTTTATTAATCGTGCTTATTTCAAGTACAATTTACTCTCAAACTGCAATTATTAAAGGTACAGTAGTTGAAGAAGGAACTGGGAAATCCATCCCAGGTGTTTTAGTAAAAGTATTAAACACAAAACTAGCAACTCAAACAGATGCTTCTGGAGAATTTATCATCAGAAATGTACCTGTTGGAAAACAAGAACTTCAATTTTCTGATTTTACATTAGAAACAAAAATTATCTCCGACGTTGACGCCATAAAAGACGAAACTACTACACTTACAGTTTCTATGGCAGAAAAAAACAACACATTGAACGAAGTGGTTATTAAAAAAACCAAAATGAAAGCTGAGTCTGTAGCATCTTTGTTATCAGTTCAAAAAAACAGTACTAGAGTATCTGATGGTATTTCTGCAGAAACTATAAAAAGAACTCCAGATAGAACAACTTCAGATGTTTTAAAGAGAATTAGTGGTGCGAGTGTTCAGGATAATAAATTTGTAATTATTCGTGGATTAAACGACCGATACAATACTACTTACTTAAATGGAGCGCCATTACCAAGTACAGAGCCTGATAGAAAAGCATTCTCATTTGATATCTTTCCAGCAAATATGCTTGACAATTTAGTAATTTACAAAACAGCAACTCCTGATTTACCTGGAGAGTTTGCGGGAGGAATTATTGAAATAAACACCAAAGCAACTCCAGACAAAAACTTTGAAACACTTTCAATGGGTTCAGGATTTAATACAATTACTACAGGAAAAAAACAACTTTATAGTGCCTCTGGGAAAACAGATTGGCTTGGTATTGACGATGGTACAAAAGGGTTGCCTTCTTCCTTTCCAAGTGTTTCGAATTTTCAAGCTTTGCAAGGAATTCGAAGTCAAGCAAGTACTTTAGCTATTGCTGATTTGGCTAAGAATTCTACTTCAGATTGGAGTTTGTATGAAAAAGCATTTAGCCCAAATACTAGTTTCCAATATACTTTAGGAAGATATTATAAATTAAATGACACTAAGAGTTTAAGTTTTTTATCATCAGTTACTTACAATAGAACAAATGTATTTAGCGAAACAAATAGAAGAACTTACGATGCGCCGGGCCAATTAGTTACCAATCAAATGGATCAAAATTATAGTGTTCAAACATTATTAGCAGCAATTGGAAATATATCTTTCAAAGCGGATGCCAATAATTCATTTAATTTTAAGAATTTATATAGTATTACTTCTGACAATAGAGTTTTGGACAGAAATGGAAGTTTGGCAGAAGAAAGTGATCCATTATGGATAAATACTACTTCTAGAATTTTCACTAGTAGTAAAATTTATACAGGTCAATTAAGCGGAGATCATTTCTTAACTGAAAGTAAAATTAAATTGAATTGGGTAGGATCTTACAGTAATGTAAATAGAGAAATTCCTAGTGAAAGAAGAAATAACTACGTATTTATTAAATTTGATGACGGAACGGTTTCGCAACCAGTTGCAAATTTTTCTACTAATATTGTAGGTGCTGATTATCCGGGTTCTATTTTTACATCTTTAAATATTGAAAATATTTACAGCGCTAAGTTTGATATGAGTAAAAAGATAAAATTAACCGAAGACTTCACAACGGATATCAAAATCGGTGGAATCACTCAAAATAGATCTCGTGATTTTGCTGCTAGACAATTGGGTTATGTTCAATTTACAGGTAATGTAAATGGAGTGAATTATGGAAATAATACCTTTTCTCAAAATATTTCAACGCTACCGAATGAAACTATTTTTAGCCCGACGAATATGGGTATTTTAGGGCCAAACTCAAGCGGATTGACATTATTTGATGGAACAAAAGGTAACGACACCTATACAGCAAGTTCTAAATTAGACGCCGGATACTTTATGTTTGATAACACTTATAAAAAATTCAGATTCATTTGGGGAGCAAGATTAGAAAGTTATAAGCAAATATTAGATTCAAAATCAGATATAGGGGCCCCAGTTAATGTAGATGCAAGACAAACTGATTTTCTTCCGTCTTTCAATTTAATTTATGGTTTAACCAAAACTCAAAATTTAAGATTAAGTGCTTCGAAGACATTAAACCGTCCAGAGTTTAGAGAATTAGCGCCTTTCATATTTTTTGATAGCGCAACGAGATTCAATACTTCTGGAGATCCTGACTTGAAAATCGCGATAATTAATAACTTGGATTTTAGATATGAGATTTTCCCAGGTAAAGGTCAGTTATTTTCTTTTTCTGCTTTTCACAAGCAATTTACCAACCCGATTGAACTTCAAGCACAAGCTAATAATTCAAACCAATACAAAAATGCTAAAGATGGTACAAGTAGTGGTATCGAATTAGAATACAGAACATTAGTTAGTTCGATTTTTGGAACTGAAAACAACAAAATTTTAGATGATTTGACTTTATTCACCAATTTGGCAATCATTCGTTCTAAAGTAGATATTTCTAATCTAGTAACTTCTGCAACGTTAAGAGATATTCCGATGCAAGGACAATCACCTTATGTTTTTAATGGTGGTTTTCAATATATGAATAAAGAGTTTGGATGGTCTGGAACTTTAAACATGAATAGAGTAGGAGATAGAATTGCTATTCACGGGAATCAAACTCCTGGAGGAGCTACACCAGCTTTCTGGGAGAAAGGAAGAACATTTTTAGATTTACAAATTGCAAAAACGTTTATGGATAATAAATTAGAATTGAAATTCAATGTTCAGAATTTATTAGCACAAGATTTAATTTACTTTCAAAACAGCG
This sequence comes from Bacteroidota bacterium, assembly GCA_947488545.1. Taxonomy (GTDB): domain Bacteria; phylum Bacteroidota; class Bacteroidia; order Flavobacteriales; family Flavobacteriaceae; genus Flavobacterium. The sequence continues at coordinate 2,789 of CANKZE010000001.1, read as the reverse complement.
AATTTGATACCGCTGATAAAGTTTCAGGAATAAATGCGTTTTTCAATTCCGTTTTATTAGGTGATCCACAAGATAAAAACGGTTTCGATCCGAGTGAGGATGATGTAGTTTGGAGAACTAAATTCGGACCTACATTTTCTCTTTCTATCAATTATTCTTTCTAAAAGATTTAAATTTTATTTTTTATATGAGGGTCCGTATTTCGGGCCCTTAATTTTTTTAACAACTTACTTAACAATTTAGAAACACAATATTGATGTTATAATAATAAATTGGAAACAGTTTCTTTATATATCAAGTATAATTTTACACCAACAAAAAATTAAAAAATCTAACATGAAAAAGTTCTACTTATTTACAATGCTTTTCTTAGTTGTAGCTTCAATGAACGCTCAACTTGAAACGACTACTTACCGTGGGGCATTTGCTCCAGCTCCAACAGCAATGTGGACAGACAACTGGACCAATTTTGATCCTCAAAATGCGGTTTACCCAACTCCAAACGTTGATGTTACTACTAACATTACAACTGATACTCGTTGGACAGCGGGAAATACCTATTATTTAAAAGGTCAAATTTATGTAAAAAACAATGCAACCTTGACTATTGATCCAGGAGTTGTTGTACGTGGTGATGCTACTGTTGCAGGTGCTGCATTAATCATTACTAAAGGTTCTAAATTAATAGCAGAAGGAACTGCTACTAGCCCAATTGTATTTACTTCTGATAAAGCAGTAGGAGCAAGAACTAAAGGTGACTGGGGAGGAATAATATTATTAGGTAAAGGTGCTTTTAACATTAATAGTGGTGTTAACAACATTGAAGGTATCCTTGCAAGTGCTGACACTCAATATGGTGGAGGTTTAACTCCGAATAATGCTGATAATTCAGGATCTTTAAAATATGTAAGAATTGAATTCGCAGGATACAACTATGGTACTAACCAAGAAATTAATGGATTGACATTTGGAGCGGTAGGTTCTGGAACTACTATTGATTACGTTCAAGTTTCTCATTGTAATGACGATTCATTCGAGTGGTTTGGTGGAGCAGTAAATTGCAAACACTTAGTTGCTTTTAGAGGTTTAGATGATGATTTTGATGTGGATAACGGATACAGCGGAAAAGTTCAATTCTGTTTAGCAGTAAGAGATCCAAACATTGCTGATGCTCCAGCAGTATCAACTTCTGAAGGTTTTGAATCAGATAACAATGCAGCGGGTGATAATTCTACTCCATTCACAACTACTGTTTTTTCAAACTGTACCATGATAGGACCATCATACAGAGCAACATTGCCAAACGGAGGAACTATGCCAACAGGTGCTTACAAGAGAGCAGCTCGTTTGAGAAAAAACACAAAAATGAGTATTTATAACTCTATTTTTATGGATTATCCAGAAGGTCTTCACATTGATAGTTCAGGAAGTGCTTTGAATGGAGCTGCTGAGTTAAATGCATTGAATGAAGAATTAAACTTCAAAAACAATATTTTAGCTGGTATCACTACTCCTACAAAAATTGTTCAAGTGAGCACAAGTAATAACAATTCAAGTTTCAACATTGCTAACTGGTTTAACGCTTCAAACAATAATGGTTTGGCAACTCCAATTACAAGTGCAGGTTTATTGACATTGCCATATAACACAACCAATGGTAGTATTTACACTGGGTTGGATTACCGACCAAGTGCTACTTCAATTGCTCTATCTGGAGCTAGTTTCAATGATTTTCAACTTATTGTAGACGTTCCTTATCGTGGAGCATTTGCTCCAGCTCCAGTAGCAATGTGGACAGACAACTGGACCAATTTTAACCCTCAAAATGCGGTTTACCCAACTCCAAACGTTGATGTTACTACTAACATCACAACTGATACTCGTTGGACAGCGGGAAATACCTATTATTTAAAAGGTCAAATTTATGTAAAAAACAATGCAACCTTGACTATTGATCCAGGAGTTGTTGTACGTGGTGATGCTACTGTTGCAGGTGCTGCATTAATCATTACTAAAGGTTCTAAATTAATAGCAGAAGGAACTGCTACTAGCCCAATTGTATTTACTTCTGATAAAGCAGTAGGAGCAAGAACTAAAGGTGACTGGGGAGGAATAATATTATTAGGTAAAGGTGCTTTTAACATTAATAGTGGTGTTAACAACATTGAAGGTATCCTTGCAAGTGCTGACACTCAATATGGTGGAGGTTTAACTCCGAATAATGCTGATAATTCAGGATCTTTAAAATATGTAAGAATTGAATTCGCAGGATACAACTATGGTACTAACCAAGAAATTAATGGATTGACATTTGGAGCGGTAGGTTCTGGAACTACTATTGATTACGTTCAAGTTTCTCATTGTAATGACGATTCATTCGAGTGGTTTGGTGGAGCAGTAAATTGCAAACACTTAGTTGCTTTTAGAGGTTTAGATGATGATTTTGATGTGGATAACGGATACAGCGGAAAAGTTCAATTCTGTTTAGCAGTAAGAGATCCAAACATTGCTGATGCTCCAGCAGTATCAACTTCTGAAGGTTTTGAATCAGATAACAATGCAGCGGGTGATAATTCTACTCCATTCACAACTACTGTTTTTTCAAACTGTACCATGATAGGACCATCATACAGAGCAACATTGCCAAACGGAGGAACTATGCCAACAGGTGCTTACAAGAGAGCAGCTCGTTTGAGAAAAAACACAAAAATGAGTATTTATAACTCTATTTTTATGGATTATCCAGAAGGTCTTCACATTGATAGTTCAGGAAGTGCTTTGAATGGAGC